>JBGATY010000059.1:0-19018 GCA_044228955.1 Planctomycetota bacterium
CCGGCACGCCAACGAGCTGGCCCTCGAAGCGCTCGTTGTTCGTGTCGTACACGACGACCGCCGCGCGCGGCTCGGCCAACGCGCAGCTCGTCGCCAGTGCCACCGTCGTCACACACTCGAGCACCAGTTTCGACATCGAGCATCCTCTCAGGTCATCGGACATCACGGAATCAGAGCCAAAGCTCCATCCCGCGCGAGAGCACAGGAAGTCATGGCCGCAGTGCATGCAACTTCGACGCAACGAGCGCAGTAGACAGCGCGCGCCCGTGCGCTCTTCAGCAACCGGCCCGCGCGTTCCGTCCAACGGCCGGTTTCAGGCGCGGGAAGCCGTTCCCCGACGTGCGCGCTCGACACCGCGCTAGGGAATCCAGGTCAGGCGTGTCGCGTTCGTCAGGTTGAAGAGGGCGCTCGAACAGAAGGATGGAGCGGCGTCGCGATACCACACCTGATAGTGGAGCGAGTCGCCGGCGGTGCACAGTCCGGCGACGTGCACCGGAACGGGCGTCGTCGGTCCGGGGAACGCGGCGGAGTTCTGCGCGGCGAATTCGACGCCGAGCCGCCGGATCGTCCCTCCGACGCACAGCAGACCGTCGCCAAACGGCGCGCCGATTCCTCCAGGTTGGAGCGCGGATCCCTGCACGAACAATCCCGGGCCGTTGGGCATGCCGGTCGTGCGCAGCGTGAGCGTGTCCGAGGCGATGCGCGGGAATCCGGAGGCCGTGAGACGTGCGCCGAGGGCGACGACCGAATTGGCGCAGCCGCGCAGCGCTCCGCCCGCGTTGCTGCACGGACACGCCGTATTCGAGCCGTCTCCCGCGCATTCCGCCGTACCGATCTCGACCGGTGACGCGTTGCGCATCAGGATCCCGCCGCCGCCGCCCGTGACCCACACGTTGCCGTCGGCGAAGGCGCGCATGCCTTCCCACGAGTCGTACGCGCCGTGGAATCCGGTGTCGACGACGAGCCACGAGGCTCCGGCGTCGGTCGTGTGGTAGACACGTCCCTGCGCCGTCGCCGCCCAGCATTCGGTCGTGCTGATCGCCGAGAGCGCGAACACGTACTGCTCGGGGTTGGCCGGGTCCGCGGGGATCGGTTGCTGCGTCCACGAAGTCCCGCCGTTCGTCGTGCGCGCCACGAAACTCGCGCGGCTCGCGAACCAGCCGACCTGGCCGTCGACCATGTCGATCTCACGACCGAAGGGAAAGCTCACGCCGAAGTCGTAGAGCGTCCAGGTCGCGCCGCCGTTGCTCGTGACGAGTACGCCGTGGAAGGTGCCGACCGCCCAGCCGTGCAGCGCGTCGGTGAAGTCGATGTGGTAGACCGCTTCGCCGCTGCCGAACTGGACTCCGCCGTACTGCTTCGTCCACGTCTGCCCGCCGTCCGTCGTGTGGTAGATCGCGTCGAATCCGCCGGCGATCCAGCCTTCGAGCTCCGTCACGAACTTGCACGCCCAGTAGTCGCCGTAGCCCGCGCCAGGTCCGGGAACTCCCTGCCACGTGCGCCCGCCGTCGAGCGACTTGATCAGCGTTCCGTACAGACCCGCGGCGAAGACGAAGTCGGGCTGCACGGTCGTCACCGCGAGCAGCGTGTCACCGTGCGAGAACTCGAAGCCCGGCCGGTCGACGCGCCAGTGCGCGCCACCGTCCTCGGTGGCGAACACGGTGCCGTCCGTGCCGACAGCGACGCCGCGCAGCTCGTCCAGCATGTCGATGTCGTTCATCGCGGAATTGGTCATCCCGCTCGAGACCTGTTCCCAGGTGAGTCCCGCGTCCTGCGTGCGGAAGATCTGCCCGCCGTAGCCCATCTCGACTCCGGTGGTCGCATCGAGAAACGCTCCGCCTTCGAACGGCCACCACGTTCCGTGCACGACTTGCGTCCAGTTGAGCCCGCCGTCGACGGAACGGTAGAGGTCGTTGCGCGCGAACCCGCCCGAGTTCGCGATCAGCGTCGTCGCCGTCACGCGCACGGGGTTCTCGAGCGCGACGTTCGGCACGTCGATCGTCTGCCATGTCTGTCCGGCGTCGGTAGAGCGCGCGAAGTCCGGCGGCCCGAACTGGGTCGGCATCGAGATGAACACGGTGTTCGCGTCGAGGAACTGCAGCGACTCGGCCAGGTAGCTCGCGACGTGCGTCCAGCTCGCGCCGCCGTTCGTCGTGCGCCACACTCCGTCACCTCCTCCGATCAGGCCCACCTGCGCGTCGCGGAACGCGTGACGGCCTTGGAAGCTCGTCGTCGGCAGGCTCATGATCGTCCACGAGTCGCCGGCGTTGAAGGTCTCGGCGAGCACCGTGTTGGTCCCGATCCAGCCGTGCGTCGGGCTGACGAACTGCATGTGGCCGTACGAGCCGTAGGGCACGTTGGGCATCTCGGTCCACGTCGCGCCGCCGTCGAGCGTGCGATAGGCGCCGCCTCCGAGCGACGTGTGGTTGCCTACCAGCCAGCCGTGCACCGCGTCGGCGAAGGTCACCGCCAGGAAGCCATTGTTTCCGAGCGGGCGCGCGTGCCACGTGAGCCCGCCGTCGGTCGTCTCGACCGGCACCTGCGCGGACCCGACCATGTAGCCGCGTGTGGCGCTGAACGCGACGTTGCCGACCGGACCGCCGGGCAGAGGGCTCTGGCGCACCCACGACACTTGCGCCTGTGCGAGGTCGAGTCCGGTGATGAGCGCGAAGGCCGCAAGGAGGACGAAACGGATGGAGCGAAGGAGTGAGTCGGGCATGTGGGTTTCCTGGGTGGGGACGGCCTGCCGTGAGATCAACTCGCGGACCGGCGGAACGAGGCCGGGGCGCGGGTCGTGACGGACGGACGGACGGCTCTCCCGCGAAGGCGTCGCGCGGGCAGCGATTCATGCGCAAAGGGAGCGCCGATCCCGTCACGATCGCGGCATTTGCCGGGGCCTGTGCACGCCTGCGCCGCCGGCGTGCACGCCCGGAGCGGTCCGGTCCCCGGACGACCGTCCAGGCCTTGGACCACTTCGGGCGCTGGGGGGGGCATGGCACCGCATTGGCACGGGCTCGCCCACGTGCCGTGATCACGCGCGTCACGCTCCCATGAACCACGAACGAACCCGCGCATCTTCACACAGGGTGCAAGCCGTCGCTGCCGGCACCGCGGCGCCACGCGCGCGCGAGGAACGAGCCAGAGCATGGCCGTTCCCGGCGCGGACGTGTTCGCCTTGGATGTCGCTCTGGCCGGATCCCTGGCCGGCACGCTTCCGCTCGCGCGCCGTTGGGCGGGAATTCGCCTGGGCGAGAGCGGGCCGGTTCTGCGGCGCGCCGGGAACCGAACCGCGGTCGGTGCACTCGTCTGGCTCTCGTGGACCGGAGCGATCGCTTCGTCCGGCGTACTGCTGCGCTGAGAGCGCATGCCCCCGCCGATGCTGATCGTGCTCGTCGGCTCCGTCGCGCTCACGATCGCGCTCGCCTGCACGAGTTTCGGAGGCCGGCTCGCCGCGGGGTTGCCGCTGTGGGCGCTGGTCGGCTACCAGGGATTCCGCGTGGCGGTCGAGAGAGCGTAGTGGGGGAGCCTCGTGGAAGACCGGCCGCGCGAGCGGACTGGCGCTGGTGTAGACGCCGTCGAGGACCAGGACGTGGAAGTGCAGGATGAGATTGAGCGCGCCGCCGAACCGCTGCGCGACGACGACCGCTCCCGAGCGGCCGTTGCGCACACCGACGCTCGGCCACGAGTTCGTCACGGCCGCAACTCGAGCAGTGCACACGCGCGAAGCCGTGGGCCAGGATGCCGCAGTCGAGGTAGCGGCGCAGTTCGCGCCGGACGAAACGCGGGAGACCCGGGCCGGCTTCCTCTTCGGTGCGCACCAGGAAGGTGGCGAGGTGCTCCTGCAGCGCGCCGTAGAGCGTGCCGGCCTCGGGCTCTTGCCGCTTGCGAACCGACCCTGACCCTGACGCCGCGGCGACCATCCCAGGATGAAGACTGGCCGGGCGCCGCGCGGTGGCAGGCCGCGACGGAATTGCGCGTGCGCGTCGGTCAGCGCATGGGGGGAACGTCGTTCCAGTATCCGATCACGCGCATCGACCCCGCGAGCAACGAGGTCGTGCAGCAGTTCTTCGGCACAGGCGGCGACGCCATTCGCGTAGGCCTCGGATCCGTGTGGCTTTCCAATCTGCGCGCGGGCAACGTCTGGCGCATCGACCCGCGTCGCATCGAAGCCACGCGGGCGGATTGATGGTTGACCGCCTCGATCGAAGCGGAATGCAGCACGAGTCGCGTGCGGGCAGCGCCTCTCGTGCAACGCGAAGTCAGTCGTCCGAGCCCGGAGGTCCGTGGCAGAGAGTGCAGCCGATCGGCGTTCCCTTCGCGACGTTGACCGTGTGGCCCTCGATGCTCCAGGTGCGATTCGCTGCAGCGCGAGACAAAGCGGTTCCGAGCAGATTCGCGCCGTGGCAGGCCTGACAAGACGCGGCGCTCTGGCCGTAGAAGTGCGCGTGGCCGCCGTCGATGAAGGACTTCTGGTTGACGTTGTGCATGCCGTGCGGACCGTTCATCGTGTTCCCGAGCGTTCCCGGCGTGTGACAGACCGCGCACTCGACGATCGTGCCCGCGTGTCCCTGCAACTGTTTCGCGGCGACATTGTCGTTCGAAGCGGGATCCGCCACGGGCCATTCGGCGTGCGTGCTGCCGTGGCAGCCTTCGCACGAAACGTCGCCGTGGCCCTTGCTGAACCGGTAGAGCGTGTTCGGCTCCTCCGCGAAGCGTGAGTTCGGTGACGCGATGGCCGATGCAGCCGCGTCGCCGTCGAGATACGCCTGGCGCAGGCGGATTCCGTCGGGAGCGAGGACGATTCCACCGGCCGTCAAGTGATTGAGCGCGTCGCCGGTGTGACACGACGAGCAGCGGGGCATGTCCTTCCATGGCCGCCGCGGCTGGAGATCGTTCTGTCCGTCTATGCTCCCACCCGGAGCGAGCGGTGTCGAACCGCCGACCGCGAGCATGTCTCCGTGACACGCGTGACACTCCATCCCGCCCGTCTTCATCGCGCCGCGTTGGCACTCGGTCAGCGCCCCAGGATGGCACTGGTAGCACGTCGCTTGCGCATCGCCGTTCGGCGGGAACACGGGGCTGCCCATGCCGTCGACGAGATGGCCGTGGAAGCCGTGCATCACTCGCGATGCGGAAGGAATCGATGCCGCCGGAGCCGCGGCGGCAGTCGCCGCGAGCGCAGTGGTGCTTGCCGGCAATTCCAGAGGCGGCGAATCATGGCAACTCGCGCACAGAACGGGTTGATGCGCCTCGAGCGCCGTGCCCTCGCGCAGGTCGTGCAATCGCAGCACGTTCCGTTTCGACTGCAGCTCAGGGTCGGGATCGGTGGACCAGTTGACGCCGGACTGGTTTGCCGCCATTCCGCCGGTCAAGTGACAGTTGCGGCAGTCCGTTTCGCTGGCGATCGGCACTACGACGTCGAGCGTGGCGAGCGTGGCTCCTGTCCCGGGATTGCGCGCACGGATGCGGAGCAGTGGATACGTGTTCGTCTGACCCTGGTCGTCGATGGGCGTGATCGGGATGCCGAATGCTTCGAAGAGTTGATCACTGGCTTTCCACGTGAACGGCTGCGGGCCTGGGTTCGGTGCGTCGGCCGGCATGTAGAGCCCCGTCAATCCTCGTCCAGGTGAAAGCGTCGTGCCGAAAAGCGCGCCGGCGTGCTGCCAGAAATCGGTCTTGCCCACGCTGCGTGAGTTCACGGAACCGTGCGCGTCCGCGACGGCTTCGTACGTCACCTCGACTTCGCTCGGGAAGAGCAGTCGCGGATAACCCCCGCTCGTGCATTGGATCACTTGCGCGCGAACGACGTTGAACGGCGGCAAGATCGAAAACGTCGAGAACTCGCGATCCATGCAGTGCATGCCGAGGTCATTGGTCGCGAGAATACGGAAATTGCCGGGCGGAACCGTGCTCGTGACCTCACCCACGTCGCCGCCGCCCCCTCCCCCGCAACCGGCCAAGAGGAGTGCCGCACACATCGCCAGCCATTTCACATTCATGAATAGAACTGCACGCATGATCACCTCGTCGCATTGAGCATCGTTGAGCCGTGCATGGTTTGTAGTCCGATCAAGTTCGCATGCGCGACACGGTGCTGCAGCACTCGTAGGAGCCAATCACGTCCACCCCCTGATCTCGGAGGTTCGACAATCGCGCGAAGGCCTCGCCCGGGTGACAAGGGTGTCATCGACGGGTCGCTGGTAGCGTCCTTGTCGAAGCCTGCACCCTGCGCGTTCGCTCGCGTGATCCAAGGAATCGTGCATCGAAAGCGCTCATTCGCCGATCGCATTCGAACGCCACGCGCGTGAAGGAACACTCGGACTTCAGCGGCACAGCATGGCGACATGCACGACAAGGGCTCGCGGATCGGGTTCGCCTCGCCGGCGAGGCGCGCATTCGGAACTCGATCGGCCATGGCGGATCAGACAGAGCAAAGGCAGTGCCTCGTCGCAGGAGCCGAGACGCAGAAGTTCGCGGCACCGCCGGTCCAGGATCTTCGTTCGCGTCGATGACAATGGCGACATCACTGAGCCTCCAGCCGACGAACGATTCGATCGCGCAGCGGCCATTCGCTTCCAGCAAGCGAACACTCACTCCACGCAGGGTCCTGTCGAACTGTCCGGATCTGAGGCTGCTCCTGTACTGCTGATCGGAGTTCAGGAGGAGGCCTGTGCGCGCGGGGCATGGTCCTGCCTCACGTCACGAACTGAGCCAGAGATGGCAATCCGTGCAGCCGAGGCGCGAGGATGGGGCCGTGCGGATCGCCCCGATCTTCGAGGACAAGCTGAAATGAACTCCAGACTGCGATTGTCCCTGTCCTCGCTCATCGTCTTCGCATCAGCCTCAGTCTCGTCGGTCTGGGCGCAGGAGGTGCCGCGCGACATACGTCAGTGTTCGGCCGGTTGGCGTGCTGAGCTGCCTTCGGGCATCGATGGTGCGGGAGAAGTAGGCGTGACGCGCGCGCGGGCAGCCATCGGTTTCCATCACGAGATCGACGAACATTGGATCGTGCGCGGTCAAGTCGGCGCCGAAAATGCACGTTACGAATGGAGCCGCGACAGTGCGTTCCTCGGAGGGAATCGGTCGTGGAGCGAGGTGTGGAAATCGGGTGTCGCTCTCCAAGTGCTCTACGAGATCGACGATCAGTGGGCCTTGGTGACGAGTGCCACGCTCGCGTCGGGTGCCGAGGCCGACGCGGACTTCGAAGGTTCGCTCGCCGTGAAGGGCTACGTCGGATTCACGTGGAAGCGAGACGACAAACTGACTCTGGGTCTAGACATCACCGTGAGTTCGCAGTTGGAGGATTCCATAAGCGTGTTGGCGTTCCCCGTCGTGGACTGGCGCTTCGACGACGACTGGCGGTTTCTCACGGACATCGGCGACGTGGTCGAAGGTCCCTCGGCCGCGCTGCGCCGAACGTGCTCCGAGAACTTCGAGGCAGGTCTCACCGTCTTCGGCACGTTGACCGACGCTCGGTTGAACGAGACCGGCGCAGCGCCGAACGGCGTCTTGCGTGAAACGCGCGTCGGAGCCGGTGTCGAGTGTCTGTGGAAGCCGCATCGCGCCGTTCAAGTCGGCGCGCTCGCGGGATTCGACCTGTGGGGGGAGTTCGAAGTCACCGATTCCGACGGTGACGAGATCGACTCGACGGATCTGGAGACTGCGCCCGTGTTCGGGCTCTCCGCGCGGCTCTATTTCTGATTCACGCTGCAATCGAGGTTCGTTTCGCCGGCCGGCGCTTCTACGAGGTGTGCTACCGCGACGCAGCGCCGGGATTCTGCACCAGTTCGATGTTCAACCGGACGAGCGGGATGGGCGGGGGTCGTTGATCCGGGCGAGCCTGCATCCAGATCTCACGGGACATTCGGGAGTCATCGCCGCTCCCCGTGAAGCGAGTCGCTCAAGGACCCTCAACCGGTCGTCGGCGAGCGCGCCGCGAGGCCGAGTTCGGCTGCGTGCGGCTTCAGGGCTTCGATCACGAACGCGACGTGGTCGGCGAGTTCCACTCCGAGGAGGCTCACTCCCGCATGAACCTCCTCACGCTCGACCTTCGCCGCGAAGCCCTTGTCCTTCAGCTTCTTGAGCACGCTCTTCGCCTCGAGCGAGGCGATGCCCTCCGGCCGCACGAGCGCGCACGCGCCGACGAATCCGGTGAGCTCGTCGCAGGCGAGCAGCGCCTTGTCCAGCGTGCTGTCGTACGAGACGCCCCACTTCGTGTAGTGCGCGGCGACGGCGTGCGCGACCTCGTGTTCACCGCGCTCCTCGAGCCAGGCGACGATGCGTCGCGGGTGATCCTCGGGCCAAGCCTCGTAGTCCGCGTCGTGGAGCATGCCCGCCAGACCGAACCGCTCGACATTGCTCGCGCCGGCGCCGTAGCGGAGCGCCGCGGCCCGCATGAAGACCTCGACGGCGCGCGCGTGCTTTCGCAGCGCATCGGTCTTCGTCCACGTGCACAAGTGATCCCAGGCCAGCGATCGTTCCAACATGACGCATGAGCCTAGCGCGTTCAGTGCGCCGTGAAAGCAAGCGGAATGACGGTTCGATGGCCCGCCGAGCGCTTTCCGCATCGCCTTGGAAGGGCGGTGACCCTGCGAACGAGAGCTGTCTGCCCCCGGTGGCAGTACGAGCACTCCCGATCGTGGTGCGCACTGCTCGAGCGACAGTACCTTGCTCACGGATCGCCACACATCCAGTGCAGCGTCGCGATTCTGCCTCGCTCTTCGCCGGCGGGAAGGAGGCTCCCACCGGCTGTGAAATCAGTTGCAGAACGTCACACTCAGGCCGTCGGACAGATTGAAGGCCGCGCCACCAGCCGCCGGGTCTCGGTACCAGCATTGGAAGTACGCCGTGGAGCCCGGCGTGATCACTCCCAGCACCGGAGCCGAGGCCAAGTCCACCGAGCGCACGGCGTTGCCCATGGCATCAGCCGTCACGGGAGGATTCAGCCGCACCAGTCCGCCGCCCACGCAGCGTATCCCGTTGCCGAACGGCACACTCGTTTGCGCGGAACCGAAGTAGAAGAGGGCATTCGAGTTCGGGGGGAGCTGCTTGCAGTTCAAGGCGAACGTGTTCGCCTGGATACTGCGGCTCCCCGTCTGGGAGATCCTCGCCGCGAGACCCGTCGAATTCGGAACGGCGGTGCAGAAGTTGACGCTCCCGCCGCAGCTGACCAGGCACTGACTCACACCCGAGAACAGATCACCCGTGGTGACGTCACCGGCCCACGCGTCGAGGTAGCCGTCGCCGCTCGTGTCCGCGAGCATCACCGAATAGCACTGCACGGAGGCCGGCACGCTGGCGGTCACGGTGAAGTTCCCGCTCGAGTCGTTCGTGACGAAACGGATGGCGCTGCCTCCGCCGGATGTGGCCACCAGATCGAGGTCGCCGTCGCCATCGAGGTCACCCGCGGCGATGCCCTTCACGTAGCTGCCGATACTGATGCTCTGCGCGAGCGTGAACACTCCCGTGCCGTCGTTCTTGCGGATCGACAAGTAATACTTGAAGCCCGTGGCCAGGTCGACGTCACCATCGCCGTCGAAATCGCCGACGGCGAGGCCGTTGGAGTAGATGCCGACGTTCATGGGCGGCAGGCTGTTCACGAACGATCCGTTGCCGAGCCCGGTCGCGATGCTCACGGATGACGGGGAGATGTATCCGCCGAGCTCCGCGACGTCGAGATGACCGTCGCCATTGAAGTCCGCGAGAGCGATGTTGGCCGTCCGCAGCAGAAGATCCTGCGTGGGAAGCGGCTGAAAGTTGCCCGATCCGTCGCCGAGCGCAATCCACAGACCGCCGGTCACTGCGGGCGGTACGGCGTGGCTGTTCAGCCCGAGCACGGCGTCCAGATGGCCGTCCTCGTTTACGTCCGCCATCACGACCGCGACGGGATTGGAGTCACCGCTCGGAAACGTGAACGTGGCCAGGATCGTGAAATGTCCGGCGCCGTCGTTGCGCAGCCAGCGCATCCCGTCACCGAATCCGACGACGAGATCGAGGTCACCATCGGAGTCCACGTCCGCGAGCGCCAGCGCCGTTGGAGAAACGCCTGGGTTCAGCGTCTGCTGGGTGAACCCGAGTGGACCATTGTTGACGAGCACGTGCACGACGCCGACGGTCCCGTCGGCAGTGACCACGTCCAAGTCGCCGTCACCGTCCACGTCGCCGGAGGCGATGTCCACCACGGCGCTCCCCGCGTTATGCGCGGTGGGCGCGTACGTCAGCGACAGGCACTGCGCATCGGCCGCGGCGGCGAGAAGAGACGCTGCGAGGAACCCGATGCCGACAGGAACAGCGTCGAGTGCCGGCAGGCGTCGAAGCAACGAGATGTAGGAACGGACTTCCAAGCGCGAGGAGAACTTCATGGCAGGTGTCTTTCTTCGGTCTGGATTCGAGGTCCTCGAATCATCGTCTCGATACGTCTTCTTGTGCGGGAGACAGGCTCGATCCATGCGCAGTGCGGCTTGGACAGCCTGCCATCAGGTGATGTGGCTCACGGTCATTCGCGCCCGAACGGCTCTCGTTCGACCGCGATGAGTACGGGGGCACTGCGCCGAGCCGTGGACGGCGTGCCGGAGATCGACCCCGCTCACCCGCTCCGACTCGTCCTCTTCACGATCCCGCTCGATCACGCCTGATCAGTGGCACGAGCTCGAGGCAGAGCCGGCGCGGCGCGCAGGCTGAATGCTCGCGCTCGTCCCGCAGGCTCACGGCACCAGCGTGAACTCGAGTGCGTTCGTCAGTCCGATGTTGTTCGGCACCGCGAAGCCGTTGTCGCGCGAGTAGTACTGCGCTTCGACCGTCGTGCCCGCGATCAGGCCCGGGTCCGTGCCCGTGGCGATCCAGGCTCCGAAATCGAGGTGATAGGTGCCGCTGCAGTCCACGCCGACTGGATTACCGCCCGAGTTTTGGAGCTGTGTACGGCGGATGGGTGAGTTCATGCACAGCCAGCCGCCTCCGAAAGGAATCGTCGCGCGTCCGCTCGTGCCGTAGATGAGCAGTCCCGGTGCGCGGTTGACGACGCCTGTCGCGTACACGTGGAACCCGGTGGCGGCGCTCACGCTCGGTGTGCCGAAGTAGCCGATCTGCGGCGTGCAACCGGCCGAGTTCGTCTTGGCGGTGCAATAGGTCACCGGCGGCGTGCCCGCGCCTTCGGCGCGCAGCATGAAGACACCGTGGAACATGGTGCCGATGGTCTCGATGTGGTTGTAGAAGGACGTGGACAACAACGCGGGATCGAAGAAGCCCGGCGCATCCGTCGCGAAGTAGGCGATGTGCGTGAGCGGTGTGTTGAAGTCGATGAGCCCGATCGTGCCGAAGCTCCCGTCCGTGGTCACGAAGGCGCCAACGAAGAAACGATTGTGCACGAGCGCCGGAGCCACGGGATACGTGGTGTAGGCGTATGTCGCGACGCTGGGCACGGTGCTCGCCTGCTGGCTGACGAGGATCGCGTCACTCGGATCTCCGTCGTCGTTGGGATCCTCCCAAACGCACACGGTGACCGGAGTCCCCGGCGGAATGCTGCCCGGTTCCCACATGACCTGTACCTTCGTGATCGAGTCGGCGGGACCGAAGGTCGTGAAGGAGTGGAACCAACAGAAGTCCGTTGCGATCCCGTACGAGAGCCCGGAGTTCGGGGCGCCATCGTCGTGCGCGTATTGGTTCGATGCGAACGCGCCGGCGGAGGCGACCGGGATGGACGCAGCCACACTGAGGACGAGCTGATGCAGTCGTTTCATCGGAATGTTCCCTGGTATTCGAGTTCGAGTGATGGGGAGCAGCGCTTCAGGGTCATCCGGACTCACACGAGCGCCGAGTTCTGCTGTTGCGAACCTAGGTCGCACTCGCGTCGAGATCAGATGACGTTCGCGCAATTCACGCGTGTTCTCGAACGCGTGCGGACAACTCGATGGCGCCGTACGGCGAAGTGCGTAAGGGGCGGGATCCCGCTCGCGCTTTCTTCGAAGGTGCGCGGGGAGTGGCGTCGAACGGGTTCCGAGCCTGAGCCGGCGCAGCGCGTAGACTACACGGCCGTCGTCGGCGAGCGAGAGCCGGTCGGCCTTGAATGGGGGACGCGGCACATAACGGCACAACCGTTCGAGCCCGTCGCGATCGTGAGCAGCGATGCGGACTTTGGCGTGTAGCGAGAAGTAGTCGATGTCACAGCACAGCTCGCCCGGGACGGAGCGGGGGCGCGTGTCAACCTGGCGCCTGCCCAAGCGCTCGACCGCTCTGCCCGTCTCAGGCCCGAGCGCCACGCGACTTTGCGACCCAAGGCCGCGCACAGTTCTGCGAAGAGCGGCTCGTCGGGCTCGGGCGGATCGGAGTCGTCGTGCTCAGAGCGCGGGATCCGGCCGCGGCGCTGCAGGTAGCGCAGGATGCGGCGATGGAGCGTGGCGGTGAGTTCGACGACGTCCTGGTCCGTCAGTGGGGGAGCCTCGTGGAAGACCGGCCGCGCGAGCGGACTGGCGCTGGCGTAGACGCCGTCGAGGACGAGGACGTGGAAATGCAGATTGAGATTGAGCGCGCCGCCGGATCCCCTTCGCAACAGCCCGCAGGGCTGTCGCGATGCGCGAGCAGTGCTCGCGCACCGGGCCTTACCCCCTGCGCGACGACGACCGCTCCCGAGCGGCCGTTGCGCACACCGGCGCTCGCCGCCCGTTCGCGGATCCCGTCGAGCAGCGCGCGGCGCGCACGAGGATGCGCCGCACTGCGGAACACAGGCGATCAGGCTGCGGTGCCAGCGCAGGATCGTATCGAGCGTCACGATGGTCGCGACCCGGTTCAGAAGCTTGCGTCCGAGCTGCTTTCCCTTGGCGGCCAGACGACGCCGCTGTTCGTCAGTCAGGCGCAGCCTCCGGCCGCCCAACCGTTTCTTGAGGACACGGTCCTCTTCGGGAGTTGCGGCCCGGCCGTACGATGGGACACTACGGCCCCGGCGTGGACGAGAACTGTCACCCATGTCCCCGGACACGAGTGTTACCCATGTACCCGGTCCGGACCGGGAATGTCCCACAGGGTAGAAGAAGGCTACCCCCCCCTCCTCAAAAATCAAGTCCACTTGCAAGTGCAGCTTCACTGCCCGCGCTTGATCACGTCGCGCGCGATGACGAGGCGCTGGATTTCGCTCGTGCCCTCGTAGATCCGCGTCACGCGCGCGTCGCGGTAGAGCTGCTCGATCTTGTACTCGGCCGAGTAGCCCATTCCGCCGTGGATCTGCACGGCGGGGCGGGCGTAAGCCATCCAAGCGCCCGACCACGGGAAGCATCCTGCCCTGCGCGCTCCATTCCGCGCTCCTTGTCCTCGCCGCCAGCCAGATCATGCCGTTCCGGGTGATCCCTTGCCGCACGCGAAGGGCGAGCTCGCCGTCATTCCGCGCCTCGTGAGCGCCTTCCCGCTGCGTGACGACACGACTGCCCCCGCCCGCCCCCTCTGCGTGCGCGCTCACTGAGCCCGGCGATCCGCTCCTCGCCGACTCTCGAGTACCTAGCAGGCGAACACGCTCTCCTCGAGCGCTCGCGCCGGCGCCGGGATTGGAGGGTCGCTGTCGAGTCCGAGGTGATCGAGGATCTTGCGCACCACGAAGCCGTCGGTCAGGAACGCGATCAGCTTGCGCTTGCCCTCGCAGTAGGGACAGACGAGCACGTCGATCTCGAACACGCGCTTCATCAACTCGGCCCAGGTGCAGCGCGTCGGTCGCTCAGGCTTGCGGGTTGGATGCGCGCTGCAGTTCGCGCCAGAGATCGGGCCCGGCAGACACGGGCTGCCTTCAACCTGACGAACGCAGCGCGAGTCGTCTGGCAGAGGATCGACGGAAGACTCCGCGCGTCACGGACCCCAGTTGATCACGAGCGCATTCGACAAGTTGAACGTCGCGGTCGTGCAGAAGTTCGCCGAGTCGCGGTACCAGACCTGGTAGATGCGCTGCCCGGGCGCGACGATCAGACCCTGCACCGAGACGGGCAGGTCCGGGCCCCCCGGATAGTGAGACGAGTCGTTGATGACTTGCCGGATACCCAACCGCGTGATCGTTCCGCCGATGCACAAGCGACCGTCGCCGAACGGGGTTCCGGTGACGAGAGTGCCCTGGATGTACTGGGAAAACCCGTTAGGCATGTTGCCGCCTTGCAGCAGCAGCGTGTCGTTCGAGAGCGAAGGTGTGCCCGTCGCGATGAGCACGGCTCCGCCGAAGTGGACCGAGTTCGGGCAACCACGACCCGGCGAACCGGGCGGAACCGTGCTGATGCACGGACAGGGGTTCGTCACTTCGTCACCGAAACAGATTGGGATGCCCACCGGGCCCGAGCACGGCGGCGTCCGGTTCGCACGCATCGCCCAGTTGTCGACGCCGATCGTCTTCGTCACCGGGCCTCCACCCGCGGAATTGGACGTCATGTATCCGAACGTGATCGGCGCACCTGAAATCGTGAAGTCGGGGTGTGCCCCGCCGCTGCCGGAGATGAGCACGAAGTCCGAGGGCACCAGACCTGACTGCGAGTACGCGGTCCAGGAGCCGTTGAAGACGTTGATCGTGGGACCGGCGTAGTACGCGCTGCCCTGGAGCAGCGCCGCTCGCAACCCGACTGCACCGCCGATCGTCCCGGCGGTCAAGTGGTTCGCCTGCACGCTGAAATCGAGCGTGTAGATCGGATCGGCGGCCGGGAAGTACTGAGACATGGGAAGCGTATGGCTGACGATGATCGCGCCGCTGCTGTACGTATGAGACGTCTCGCGATACGAGCCGGAGAATCCGCCTGATGGCTGTGTGGTGCTCGTCGTCGTCGCGCTCGAACCGGGCGTGGTGTCCAGCACCTTCACCGACGTCCAGCCGGACGCGAACGTCAGGTCGGATGACGTGAACGAGTACAAGTTCAGGTAGACCCGCCAGTTGTCGACGCCGATCGACTTCGTCGTCAGACCCGTTCCCGAGTTGCTCGTGAGGAAGCCGAACGCGATCGTCCCGCCGCTGCACGTGAAGTCCGGCTGGGCGGGGCCCGTTCCGGCGACGAGCGTGAACGAGCTCGCCGGCTGGGAGCTCACCAGGAACCCCGTCCACTGATCACTGAAGACGTCGATCGGCTGGCTGGCGTAGTACGCGCTGCCCTGCTGGAGGAGCAGTTGATAGCGCACCGCGCCGAAGACCGTCTGGGCGGTGAGGTGCGACAGTTGGACCACGAAGTCGATGCTGCTGATCGGTTGGGCTGCCGGCGAGTGCGTGTACAGGCCGCTCTGGTGCGCGACGCCGATGGCACCATTGGCGAACGAGTGCGTCGTCGAGCGATAGTCGCCGAACGGTCCGCCCGGAACCGTAGTGCTCGAGAACGTCGCGCTCGCGCCGGGAGTGGTGTCGAACAGCTTGAAGCTCGTCCAGGAAGCACTGAAGGTGCCGTCGTCGAACAAAACGACGTCGGCTGCGCGAGCGCGCGACGTAATGGTTGCCGCCGCCAGCAACAGCGCTGCGAGCCGCGAGACGTGGACGAAGCGGTGCGGGTGATCGCTCAAGTGAGTTCTCCTCGTGAGTGACAAGGAAGATCGTGTGCCAGGCTTCGAAGAGGGGACAGGACTTCCAAGCGCATGACCACCGGTAGAATCCTACCCCGCCGCCAGAATCTCGTGATCCTCCCTGCGTTCCGCGTACGCTGAGCACGTTCTCACCGCGCGTCGACACGGACTCGCACGCGCGTCTTCGTTTCCAGGACCAAGGGTCGAAGTCGGGGGGAATGGGATCGTCGGACGCTTACGCACATCCCGCCGGCTTCCCAGGCTGGATGTCGCGGGTTCTGACCCCGCCGCCCGCAGCGCTTCGGCCCGCATTCGGTTGCAGGTCACGGGTCAGAATGTGCTCGGAGCGTCGCCGGGCTACTCGAAACCGAGCGCGCGCCCGCCCTGGTACACGGCAAAGCTCGCTATCCACGCCAGCACCGTCATGTACACGAACAGGAACAGCGGCCAGCGCCAGTTCTTGGTCTCGCGGTAGACGGCGGCCAGCGTGCTCATGCACTGGCAGGCCAGCGCGAAGAAAATCATGAGCGAGAGACCGACGAGCGGCGTGTACACGCGCGAACCGTTGGCGCGCGTTTCGTCCTTGATCTTCGCGCGCAGGGTCGTGGAACCCTCGTCCACCTGGTCGCCGACGCCGTAGACGACGCCCATCGTCGAGACGAACACTTCACGCGCGGCGAACGAGCCGATCAGGCCGATGCCGATCTTCCAGTCGAAGCCCAGCGGCTCGATGAGCGGCTCGAGCGTGTGCCCCAAGCGGCCGGCGTAGCTCGAGCGCAGTGCGTCCGCGCGCAGTTCGTCCTCGGCGGAGGCTTGTTTCGCGGCGATTTCGTCCGGGGAACCCGCGGTCGTGGCGACAGCCGCTCGGGCCTGCTCGATGCGGCTCTCGAGCGTCGCGTCGCGCGGAAAAGTCAACAGGGCCCACAGGATGACGGAGATGACGAGGATCACGCCTCCCGCCTGGAACAAGAACGCCTTCGAGCGCTGCACCATCATGCGCAACACGCTGGGCCAGTGGGGGAACCGGTAGGGCGGCAATTCGAGGATCAGCGGCACGGCCGGCGCCTTGAACAGGGTCCGCGACAGCACGGCCGCGGCGACGAGGGCCGTCAGGGTGCTGAACACGTACATCCCGATCATCATCAAGCCCTGCGTGGGCATGAAACCCAGGAGGACTCCGGCCGGGAACAGCGCCCCGATCATGAGCGTGTACACCGGCAGGCGTGCCGAACACGTCATCAAGGGGATCACCATCATCGTGAGCGTGCGATCGCGCTGCCGTTCCATGGTTCGCGTCGCGAGGATCGCTGGCACCGCGCAGGCGTAACCTGACAGCATGGGCACGAAGGCGCGACCGTGGAGGCCGAGCATGCGCATCGAGCGGTCCATGAGGAACGCGACGCGCGCCATGTAGCCGGTGTCCTCGAGCAGTCCGATGAACAGGAACAGGAGCAGGATCTGCGGCAGGAACACGACGATGCTGCCGACGCCGGCGATCACTCCGCCCGTCACGAATTGCTGGAACAGGCCGGCTGGCAGGATGGTCGCGAGTGCGCCCGCCAGCGCATCGAATCCGCCCTCGATCGACTGCATCAACGGATCGGTCCACGAGAACAGGGCCTGGAACACGATCGCCATCAAGAGGAGGAAGATCCCGAAGCCGGCGATCGGGTTCAAAAGGACGGCGTCGATCGATTCGCTGAGCGACCGGGTGGCGGGACGCTTGTGCTTCACGATGGCGTCGATGCGGGCGTCGATCCACCCGTAGCGCCCGCGAATGATCTCGAGATCGAGGTGACGTCCGGCCTTCGAAGCGCGCGCGCGCCGTTCCGCGACGATCGCACGCAATGCGGCGGGAATCTCGACCAGTTCGTCACGCTCGTCGAGTGAGAGCAGGGCCCACAACGCCAGCGCGCGCTTTCGTGAAGCGTTGCCGCGCGTCCAGTCCTCGGGCAGCAGCGCCTCGACCGCGGCCACGTCGGCGAGCAGATCGCTCGAATCCGGCGACCAGCGCGCGCCAGGCAGACCGGCTCCAGGGTCCGCGAGCACGCGCTCGATCTGCGCCGCCAGTTCCTCGAATCCCGTTCCGAGCAGCGCCGACGTGGCGACGACCGGCACGCCGAGCTCGCGGCGCAGGCGCTCGACGTCGACCGCCTCGCCGCGGGATTCGAGGCTGTCGGTCATGTTGAGCGCGACGACGACCGGAACTTCGAGCTCGAGGACCTGCAGGACGAGGTAGAGGTTGCGCGACAACTGCGTCGCGTCGACGACGAGCACGACGGCGTCCGGAGGGTCGAGCGGCGCGAGACCCGCGACGGCCTGGATCGCGATCTCCTCCTCGCGGCTGCGCGCCGACAAACTGTAGGTACCGGGGATGTCGACGAGCTCGATCGCTCGTCCGCCCGGCAATTCGAGCCGTCCGCTGTGCCGCTCGACCGTGACGCCCGGGTAGTTGCCGACCTTCTGGTCGGAGCCGGTCAGGCGATTGAAGACGGTCGTTTTCCCCGTGTTGGGGTTGCCCGCGATCGCGACGACCGGGAGCTTCGACCCGGCTCGCGCGGCGGATGCGGCGGGCTTCATCCCTCGGCTTCGAAACGCATTTCGCTCGCCTCGGAGCGACGCAGGCTGATGTGGCTGCCGCGCACTTCGAGCTCGACGAGGTCGCCTACGGGCACGGAGCGCACGAGACGCACCTTCGTGCCGGGGAGGAACCCGAGCTCCATCAATCGACGCTGGAAGGACCGATCGCCGCCGATGAAGCGGGAGAGGCGCGCGCTGTCGCCGGGGCGGATCTCGTGGAGGGGTTTCATGGTCGGGTCAGTCTTGAGACTGATTCTCAATCTAGCTTCGACCATCCGCGGGCGCCAGGGTGAATTCGAATGCGAAAATGTGCGCAGAAGGCCCCCGGGACCCGCTGGAATGGGGTCCCGCTCCCTTAGGATCGGGAGAGGAGGGACAGCTCGTGCACGATGTGAAGGAAATCGCGGGTCGCCGGGCGGCGCGGATGGTCGATTCCGGGATGACCCTGGGCCTCGGCACCGGGTCGACGGTGCACTTCTTCCTCGTGGCCCTGGCGGAGCGCATTCGAGCCGAGCGCCTCGAAGTACGCGGCGTGCCCACGTCGATCGAGACGGAGAGGAAGGCGCGCGAATTCGGCATCCCGCTCGCGACGCTCGACCAGATCGAGCGCCTCGACCTGACGGTCGACGGCGCCGACGAGATCGATCCGCGCTTCGACATGATCAAGGGCGGCGGCGGCGCGTTGCTGCGCGAGAAGGTCGTGGCGTCGATCACGCGGCGGCAGATCGTCGTCGTCGGGCCGAACAAGCTCGTCGCGCGTCTGGGCACGACGTTCCCGCGGCCCGTCGAGGTGGTCCCGTTCGCGCGCGGCACCGTGCAACGCGCGCTCCGCCGTCTCGGCGCGGATCCGATCCAGCGCACGCGCGACGGCTCCGTCGTCCGCACCGACAACGGCAACGAGGTGCTCGACGCGCGCTTCCCCGACGGGATCTCGGACGCG
>JBGATY010000005.1:0-33788 GCA_044228955.1 Planctomycetota bacterium
GGACGACGCTCATGTAGAGCCCGCTCCCCGGTTCGCTGTGCCACTTGCGCCCGAGGCGGCCGCGGCCCCTGGTCTGCGCATCCGCGACGTGGACATCGCCGTGTCTGGCGGTGCCGTCCGCCAGTGCTTCGAATGCCGTTTCGTTCGTGGAGGCGATCGTGGCGTGTCGGTGGACGAGGAAGTTCATGGCTGGGCCCGCGCGCGCCGCGGGGCCGGAAGCGTATCCGCTTCTCCTCTTTCGAGCGGACTTTGTTGGAGACGAGCACGCGCCTCGAAGCGAAACTCTCCGCGATGATCCTCGAACTCGCGCTCATGCTCGCGCCCGCCCCGCGACAGGAACCGGCGGCGCCGCCGGAACAGCCTCGGATCTCGATCGAGGCCGAAGTGCTCGGCAACCTCAAGAACCAGCCGCTCGCGAAGACCACGGTCGAAGCGCTGGCGCTGCCGGACGAGTACCTGAAGCGCGTAGGCGATCGCGTCATACGCGAGTCGTTCGAGGGGCGCTACCGGATCGTCGTGCCCGATCCGCCGGAGAAATCCGCACTCCCTCCGCCGAACGTGAGCAAGCCCGTCGATTCGTCGGCCTACCAGCCGCCGAGCGCGGTGAATTTGCCCCTCGTGATCGGGACGATCCTCGCGGTGGCGTTCGTCGCGTACATCCTGATCACCGCTCGCGCGCGAAAGGAGACGCCGCTGTGATCGCATTCGTGCTCGCGCTGACGCCGCTCGTCGGCGAAGTCGTGGTCGAACGACACGAGGTTTCGTTCGAGATCGCGGCGCGCCGCAACTCGTACGTCGAGGGCCGCCCCGCGCTGCGCGGGTTCCGTGCCGGTCTCGGCCCGAGCGCGGCGAACGCCTGGCCGATCGACTTGCCCGTCGGCGACGGCGACCTGGCGCGCGCGGCGGACTGGGTGAACGAGCGGCTCGCGCGCGATGGCCTGCTGCCGACCCTCGTGCACGTCGTCGAGATCCTGGGCGCGAAGAAATTCGCGGACGACGATCATCTCGAGCTCTTGCGCGGTTCCGGGTTGCCGGTCGATTGGCTGGTCTACTTCTCGCTGCCCGACTCGACGAGCGTCGTGCGGGCCGTCGCGAAGGGTCTGAACGCCGGTGTCGGCGTCGACGCTGTCATCGCCGACGCGGCGCGCGCACAGTTCGCGTTCCGCCCGACGATTCCTGGATTCCAGGCCGCGACCGAGAGCGGCGAGAACGACATCGAGTGCATCCGACTCGCCGTCGGCGCCGGCACGTACTACAGCGGCGAGGGCGACGGCGGCACGGTCGACATGCCGCGCGAACTGATCACCCAGATCGAGGACGTCGCGTTCGTCGCAGCGATCCAGGACAAGGACGTCGACGCCTTCCAGGCGCTCGCGCGCAGCTGGACGTTCGCGCGCGGGTCGACACTCACGCTGTTGCCCCAGGCGCTTCCGGTCAGCCAATGGGCGCAGGACAACGCCAAGAACGGCATCGTCGAAACCAAGGGGACGCGGTCGACCGCGTCGCTCGCCCCACGCTACGCGAGTCGCGGCGAGGACGGCGCCTGCTTCGTCCCCGGAGACACGTTCGCGCTCGAGGCCTTCGCAGGCAGCGGTCGCCGCGTCGTGCAATCGCCGCTGCTGTTCCAGGGCGGGAACATGATCCCCGTCCTCGATCCGACGACGAAGAAGCGCCAGATGATCGTCGGCGAAGCGGAGTTGTTCCGGAACATGACGCTCGGGCTCTCTCGCGCTCAAGTGCTCGAGGCCTTTCGCGTCGAGTTCGGCGTCGAACGCTGCATCGTGTTGCCGGCGACCTCCTTCCACGTCGATTTCGAGGTCACGTTGCGCGCGCTGCCCGACGGGCTCGTCGCGTTCATGAACGACTCATCCGCCGCGGCCCGGCTCGTCGTGCGCTGCGCCATTCCGGCGCTGGAGCGCGCGGGCGTGTTGAACGCGGCCGACGTCACGAAGGTCAAGGAGGACATGGACGCCGATCGCTGGCCTGTCGTGCTCGAAGGACTCGCCTCACTGCTCTCGAACAAGGCCGTGGGCTTCGGCGCGTTCCCCGAGTCGTTCGCGAAGCACTTCTCGACCTCGGCCGTCGACTCGGGCGTGGGCAACCTGCAGCGCTTCCTCCTCGCGCTCGACGTCCTGACCGCCGAGGGGAACGACGCCGCCGCGCTCGAAAAGATGGACCTCGATCCGCACCTCGTCTCGTACCTGTCCTCGATGCGCCGCCGCGAAGTCGAACGCCAGGCGGTCGCGCGTGCGTTGGCGAACGAGGGCATCCGCATCGTGGGTGTGCCCAGCACGAGCGAGGGCGCGCGCAGCCTCAACCCGATCAACGGCCTGCACGCGAAGGGTGTGTATTACATGCCCGTGACTTCCGGCCTCTACGCGGAGTTCGACGCGGCCGCCAAGGCCGTGTTCGAGGCGGCTTTCGGCCCTGCGGTGCGCGTCGTGCCGATTCGTTCGGCGGAGAGCTTGCGCCGGCAGGGGGCCGTGCACTGCGCTGTTTCGGCGCTTCCTCGGATCTGATCCGGGAGCAAGGAATGGCGCTCCACGGGTGGCCGGTCCCCCCGAGGGATTCTGAACCGGGCGGTATCGGGCGTGGGCGGACGTTCGACAGTCGTCTGAAACCAGTGAGCAGGCGCGCACGTCGAATACTCTCCTCATCGAAGCTGGGCACTTCTCAGAATCGAGGGCAGCGGGCAGGATGAGCGGGTGAACATCCGCACAGCGCTCCTCGCCGTCCTGCTCGCCGCACCGGGACTCGCGCAAACGAACTCTGCCTGGCAGACCGTCGGCGCGCCGGGCTTCAGCGAGTGGGCGACGATCTGTTCGCGCATCGCTTCGGATGCGAACGGCAACGTCTACGTCGCCTATCAGGACCTGACGCCGGGCTGGGGCGCGCGCGTCAGCGTGAAGCGACTCGTCGGCAACACGTGGGTCTACGCACAGGGCCAAGGCTTCGGTTCGATCGGCGCCGGCTACTACTGCAACATGGCGTTCGACTCGAGCGGTGCGCTCCTCGTGTCGAGCCGCGACTACGCGTTGCAGGCTCGGGCGGGAGTGCGACGCTACGATCCCGCATCGAACACGTGGACTTCCCTGGGCGTGAACGGCATGGGAGCCGGCGAAGCTCACTACGTCGACCTCGTGCAGCTTCCGACGGGCAAGTCCGCGGTCGTGTATCAAGACGGCGGTCTCGGCAATCGTTCGACCGCGATGCTCTACGACGCAGGCGTGTGGTCGACGCTCGGCGTGCCCGGATACTCGGCGGGAGGCGCCGGATTCCAACGCATCACGGCGGCTCCCGACGGAACGATCTACACCGCCTACAGCGACAGCTCGTTCCCGGATGCGAGCAACATCGGCAAGGCGAGCGTGCTGCGTTTCGACACGACGTCATCGACATGGGTGCCCGTCGGCAGTCCCGGCTTCACACCTAGCGGCGCGAGCAACCTGACGCTCACGATCGATCGCACCGGCAAGCCGTGGATCGCCTACTACCGCTACCACAACGAAATCGTCGTCCAGCGTTTCGACGGCACGAATTGGGTGACCGTCCCCGGCTCGCCGACCGGCACGGACATCCCCACCATCGATTCCGAGGAATGGCGTCAGTGGCTCTCGCTCCAGTTCGATTCGCAGAATCGGCCGTACATCGCCTACCAGCTGTACTTCGTGAACCGCAAGGCGGTTGTGCGCCGCTTCGACGGCACCGATTGGCTCCCCGTCGGGCAGTGGGGCTTCACGCCGGGCGCCGCGGATTACCTGTCGATGATCGTCGATGCGCAGGACGTGCCGTGGGTCGTCTATCGCGACGGTGCCAACGGCCAGCGCGTCTCCGTGATGCGCTATGCCCAGGCTTCGGAGAGCTACTGCACGCCCTCCGTGAATTCCGTTGGTTGCTTGGCCCAGATCTCGAGCAGCGGAGCGCCGAGCTTGTCGAACATCACGCCGTTCACCATTCGAGCCGGCAACGTCGTCAGTCAGTCGATCGGAATCCTCATCTACGGGTTCCAGCCAGTCGCGCAACCGTTCGGCGCGGGCACGTTGTGCGTGGGCAATCTGAGGCGCGCGGGCACCGTCAACTCTGGCGGCGCGACCGGAGCGCCGAACTGCACCGGCCAACTGCAGTACGACTTCGGCAACGATCTCATCACCGGCTTGCCGGGCGTTTGGGTCGGCACGAACTTGTACGCGCAGTTCTGGTATCGCGACGCAGGCGCGGCCAGCGGATTCAGTCTGACGAATGGATTGCGGTTCGTCGTGGGGCCTTGAGCCTCGGCGTCCGGGTTCGCGGTCTGCGCGGTGACGGGAGTTCGACGCGGCGCGATTCGTGATTCGCACGGTTCTCGTGCCCCTGGCCGAACCAAAGCGCCTTCGCACGGAACCCAGTCGATTCAAGTGCGTTGAATCGGCCGACTGACTCACTGAGTCCGGGCCTTGCATGATTTTCACAGCGGCACTTCTACTCCTCGACATGTTCGGCCTGCAGGTCGAACGCATTGGAGACGTGACCAAGGACGGTGTCGACGAGTTGGTCGTCACGGACCCCTGCGGCGATCGCGATCACCCGCGCGAGGGGCGCGTGCTCGTCGTCGATCCGGCGCGATGGGCCGTTGTGCGCGAGCTCACGGGCGGCGGGAAGGACTCGTACTACAGCAATCGGATCAGCGTCGCTCGATCGCAGGCCGGGTGTTTCATGTCGGTCGTCACGCGCGAGAACTCTCGTTCCGAGTGTCGCGTTCGAGTCTTCGACGCGAGCACGTTCGTCGAGCTCTTTGCGTTCGAAGTCGAAGCCCGTCGCATCTCGCACGGCTATCCCCTGTACGTCCTGTGCGTCGCCGACCTGATGGGACCTGCGCTCTACTTCGGCGAGCAGCCCGCGAACGCTCTTGGCCAGCACGATCGACTGGAAATCCGTCGGCACGATCGCGGAGGCGAGTCGACCGTCGGAGAGATTCACTGCGCAACGATCCCTAGGGCTGGACCCAATCTGTGCCCCAAGTTCGACGAAGCGGGTCTGATTCAGGGCCTGTTCGTGTCGCTCATCCCGGATCACGACGATTGGGGAACACGTTACATGTACCCCGGCAACTCGCGCATCGACTACCTGAACCTGTCGAACGGTGCCGCCAACTCGCTCGTGCTGGACATGACGAGTCGAGCGGCGCTGGGCGTTTCGCTCCTTCCTTCGGGGCCCGAGCGCGGATGGCTCGCCGGAGATGTATTGGCCGTGTCTCGGACTCCGGAAGGGGACGGACGCCTGATTCGATTGACGACGACTGGTCCTCTGGCCGTAGTCGAATGTGCCGCAGACGACAGAGCCATCTACTGGGGCACCTCGATGTGCTGGATTCGCGACGTCGACGGAGATGGATCACCCGATCTCGCAATTGGAAATCCAGAGCCGTTCGGGGGCGAGGTCCTCGTCCTCGGTTCGAAGACCGGTGCCCGCATCGCATCCGTGCCTCCGAGCGCTTCCTATGGATTCAGTTTCGGCACCAACCTGTGCTCCATCGCGGATCAGGACGGTGACGGTCTCGACGACTTGGCAGTGAGTTGTGTTTCAGTTTCGGCCGCAGGCGCGAGTGACGCAGCCCTGTCGATCGTCTCGACACGCACTTGGACTGTGACGCGCGTGCTGTACGAGAAGGACCTTGTGCTCTCGTCAACGCCGAAGTGAACATGTCCGCCCTATCAAGATGATCCGGAGCCGGCCCTCATGATCCCCGTAGTCGCGTTCCTGGCGTTCGACATGTTCGGTCTCCAGATCGCACGCATCAGCGACGTCACGAAGGACGGAGTCGACGAAATCGTCGTCACGGATCCGGTGGGTGACCGGGAGAAACCGCGCGATGGACGCGTGTTGATCGTCGATCCGACGACGTGGTCGATCGTGCGCGAATGGCAAGGAGAGCCCGGAGAAACCTGGTTTGGGTCGCAGTGCTGTGCATCACTCGAGGATCGACCAGCCTGGATCGCCGTAACGGCCAACGCCGCGGATCTTCGACTCGCGAGACGGAACGGTGTCTTGGTTCGACGAGCACGAGCGTTCCAGAAACAGCCTGCTCTGTCTCTCTAGCGCGAACGGGCCGGCTCTGTTGCGTTGCGTCGAGGTCTCGCCTGGTCCGGACGAGCCCGAACGCTTCGTCGTCACGTTCGACGGTTCCCGCTCGTGCGCCGTGCTCGCTCGGCTCAAGCGCGACGATCTTCACGATGCTGGCCGCAACACCTGCCCGCACTACGACGCGAACGGCCGTCTCGACGGGATCTGCGTCGCGGGCATCGAGAAATTCAGCGCACCGTGGACTGAGATGGGTCACACCGGAGCGTCACGGATCGATTGGATCCAGTTCGATGCACCCGCGCCGAAGCCGCTGGTCGTCGCGCCAAGCGGGTCGCCGACCGTCGGTCTCGAGATCCTGCCCTCGGATAGGAATCGCGGCCGCTTTGCAGGCGATTTCGTCGCGGTAGGGCGAGCCGAACTATACGGGATACGAATCCACGTGTTGACGACCGACGGGACGAGCACGGTTCTCGACATCCGGAATTCGGGAACGCGCGAGCTGCTGCCGGCCTCGATGTGTTGGATCCCGGATGTCGACGGCGATGACGTGCCCGATCTCGCAGTCGGGTGCCCACGGACCATGAGCGGCAGCATTGTGATCGTCGGCTCCAAGGCGGACACACCGGACCGTGTGCTCGTGCCCGAATTCATCGCCGAAGACGGTTCGGCGGGGAGTGGTGATATCGGTTGGCACTTCGGAACCCGAGTGCGAGCCATCCCCGATCAGGATCGCGACGGCAAGGATGATCTGCTCGTCGCGGCGACCTCCATGGGCGGGTTCAGCATGTCTCCGGCCGCACTGTCCGTCGTCTCGACGAAGTCGTGGAAGGTGATCCGAATCGTCTACGAGCGCGACCTCGTGAAATCGAAATCCAGGAAGTGATTCGCGCAGGAGCAAGCAAGCAGCGGCGAGTGGGGCGAGCATCAGGCGCAGCGAAAGTCCGGATGTCTGCCCTTTCAAATGGAGGATCCTCAGGGTCCTGTGTGTGCGATCCAAGCCGCCGCACGGCGTGTTTGCCACCGCAGTCGGCCCTTCTCGCACCTGTGCGGGCCGAGTTCGGTCGCTCCCAACCCGCGTGTTGGACCGTGATCGCCGGCCCACGCACACGAACTCCTGAATCGTCCGAACTGAGGACGGGCCGCGCCTGCTCGACGCGAGTGCCGCACTCGATGGGGCGTGGTGCGAACCCGCGGGTGAACCATCCAGTGCAGGGCGCGAATCGCGTTGGCTCTCCAGTGGAGCGGTGTTGAGCAGGCTGAGTCCGATGCGTCTGACATCGATTGCGTTCTTCTCGCGCGATCACGATGTCTGCCCTTTCAAGTTCGAGGAGAACCGCGGGCGAACGCGCAGAAAAAGTAGACGCCAACCGCAACGGCCGCGTACGCCGATCGTCTTCTCCGTAGGGGCAATGGATGAAGCGCGCGAAGCAGTCGACGTTCGAGTATGGGTCTTGGGGCGGAGCGCGCAAGGGCTCGGGACGCAAGCTCGAGGCGGCTCGACGCAGTGTACCGCATCGCAAACGCGCCGAGATCTCTGCGCGCCATCCTGTGCATGTCACGCTGCGACTGGGAGACGGCCTCGAGAGTCTGCGCAAACGGCGCACGTTCTCGCTCGTGCGTTTGGCCTTGGTCGCCGGATCGAATCGGTTCGGTGCAAGGCTCGTGCAGTACTCGGTGATGACGAATCATCTGCATCTGGTTCTAGAAATCGAGAACGAGGAGTCTCTTGCCGCTGCGATCAAAGGGATGTGCGTGAGGATGGCGCGTGCTCTCAATCGGTCATGGGGGCGCGCTGGAAGGGTATTCGCGTCTCGCTACCACGTGCGCGCTTTGAAGACGCCGCGCGATGTGAGGAACGCGCTCGCCTACGTGTTGCGCAATGCGGTTCATCACGGCATTCACTTCGCCGGTCTGGATCCGTTCTCGTCGGCAGCGTGGTTCGACGGATGGAAGGACGGTATTCAAGCGGCCTGCGAATGGTTCACCTCGCCGTTGCCGAGAGCGCGTACTTGGCTGCTCGCGCACGGCTGGCGCCGACATGGGTTGATCGAAATCCGTGCACGGGTGAGGGGCTCGAGTTCCGGGTGACGCTGGCTGCGCGCAGTTGCTTCCACGATCGTTCTGCCTGCGCAGGCGCCGTCACGTGTGTGCCGGGGGCGCCGGCCGCGAACTGTTCCCCGAACGTGTTGTGATCCTGCGCCGCCCTGTTCGTGTGTCGCATCGTGGGCGAGAACGGCGCCGGTTCGCGAGTCTTTCCAGGTGATGTTCGCAGCTCCTCGAGTTTCACGTAGTACTAGGAAACACAGGCAACCGGCGACCCCGCCGCGCCGGCGGTCATCCTCGAAAAAGCGAGCGGGCGGCAGCGCGTTGTGCGCTACCGCCCGCTCGTGATTCGAAGAGCCGGACTCTTCGCCGCCGACTACATCAACAGCGTGCCCGACTTCTGTCCGAGCAATCCCTTCAACCGTCCCATGACGTTCGAGTGGATCTGGCACACGCGACTTTCCGTCAGCGCGAGCATCTCGCCGATCTCGCGCATCGTGTGGCCGACCTGGTAGTACTGCTCGATGATGAAGCGCTCCTTGTGCGTCAGCGAACGCGTGAGGAAGAGCATCATGTCGCGGCGGTGCAATTCGCCGATCGGGTCCGTCGCCTTGCGGTCCTCGAGCACGTCGACCTTCTCGATCGAGCTGTCGTCGTCCCGGTCTTCCCACTTCTCGCTGAGCGAGAACATGGTCTTGGCGCTGGCGCTCGAAATCTCGAGCGAGAGTTCGCTGTGCTCCATCTGCAGCGCCGAAGCGAGCTCCGCGTGCGTCGGCTCGCGGCCGTATTCGCCGGTCAGCCGCTGCAAGGCCTTGTCGATCTTGCCAGCCTTCAGGCGCACGAGGCGCGGCACCCAGTCCTGCGAACGCAACTGATCGAGGATCGAGCCGCGGATGCGCGTGGTGCAGTAGGTCTTGAACTTGATGTTCCGGTCGGGGTCGAAGCCGCGAATCGCGTCCATCAATCCGAACAGCCCGGCCGAGACGAGGTCGTCGAGCTCGATCGACTTTGGCAGCGTCTGCAGCAGGCGCTCCGCGATGTAGCGCACGAGCGGATAGTGCCGTTCCATGAGGACGTTGCGCAGGCGCTCGAGTTCCTCGCCTGACTTCGGTCCGGCCTTGCGCGCGACGCGGTAGTGATCCCAGATCTCCTCCGTCGGCAAGTTCTCGTACTCGGGCGCGTGCACCTTCTGCAGGGTGAGGCGCTCTTTCGCCGGTCGAGCGCTGGTGGGCACGGGAGTCGTCGCTCGAGGCGACGGCAGCGGGGCGGGAGTCGGCTCCTCTTTCGCTGTCGATTTCGGACCTTTCGCCTTGGCTTTCGCTGCGGGCGGTGCCTTCTTCGGTTCTGCGGCCCGCTTGGGCTTCGATTCGGATCGCTTGGCGGGCTGTTTGCGCGGACTCATGTGGTTACTGACTTCTCCGATGGACGCGTCCGTGACGACACGCCGGTCTCGATTCAGACGGTCATCAACGTGTGTACGGGTATGTCGCCGAGGCGCTTCCTGCCGTGCAGGAAGCCGAGCTCGATCACGAACGCGCAGGCGACGGGTCTCCCGCCGATGCGGCGGATGAGCTTGAGCGCGGCTTCCGCCGTCCCGCCGGTCGCGAGCAGGTCGTCGACGACGAGGATGCCCTGGTTGGGCTTGCAGGCGTCGAGGTGGATCTCGATCCGGTCGGTGCCGTACTCGAGCTCGTAGCTCTCCGACGCGGTCTTCCACGGCAACTTGCCGGGTTTGCGGATCGGGATGAAGCCCTTGCCGAGGTGATGCGCGAGCGCGGTGCCGAAGATGAACCCGCGCGACTCGATGCCGCACACGAGGTCGTAGCTCTTCGGATCGACGGCCTTCGCCAGACCCGCGACCACTTCCTTCAAGCCCGCCGGGCTCTGGAGGAGAGGCGTGATGTCCTTGAACAGGATCCCTTTCTTGGGGAAATCGGGGACATCGCGGATGTAGTTCTGGATCAAGGACTCCTCCGGGGACCCTGCGCGCCCGTCGACCCTCATGGAAAGCCTTTCCAGTTCGAGTCGACGAAGCAGGCAGTCGTAGAGATCGGACGCGGGCGTGTTGGGCTTGAGTGCCCGCTCACATCTCTTCGGGTGCCGCCGGGCCCAGCAGGCGCAAGCCGTTGGCGATCACCGTCTTGGAAGCGCGAACCAACGCGAGACGAGCGGCCGTCACGCCCGGTTCTCCCCCCAAAACGCGGTTGTGGACATACCACGCATTGACGTCTCGACCAAGACTCAACAAGTACGTCGCGATCAACGAAGGCTCGGCGTGCTCGGCCGCGCTCCGTACCACTTCTGGGAATCTGGAGAGTGCGACGAGCAGGGGACCCGCCTCCTCGAGCGCGGAGAAGTCGGGAGCGGAGCGGCCCTCGCCCGCCGCCTCGGCCTTGCGGAGGATCGAAGCGAGCCGGGCGTGCGTGTACTGCACGTACGGTCCGGTTTCGCCCTCGAACGAGAGGATGTCGCTCTTGTCGAACACGACGTCCTTGATGCGCTCGCGCTTCAGGTCGTTGAAGATGATGGCGCCGATGCCGACCTGCTCGGCGATCAGGTCGGGCGAGCTGTGCGTCGGGTTCTTCTCGAGCAGGACGCGGCGCGCCTCGATGACGACCTCGTCGATCAGATCGTCGAGGATCAGGACCTCGCCCTTGTTGCGGCTGGCGAGCTTCACGCGGCCGGCCCCGAGCAGGAGGCCGAAGTAGACGTGCTCGATCCTGGGCTCCCAGGCGACGTTCATGCGCTTCAGCACGGCCTTGAGCTGGCGGAAGTGGAGCTTCTGCTCGGCGCCGACCACGTACAGGCAGCGTTCGAAGTGGAACTCCTCGAAGCGCTGGAACATGGCCGCGAGATCGCGCGTCGCGTACAGCGTCGTGCCGTTCGTCTGCCGCAGGAGGCAGGGCGTTTCGGCGAGGCCCTTGTCGACGGACTCGAGCTTCACGACCAGGGCGCCGTCCGAGATCTCGGTCACGCCGGCCTTCGTCGCGCGCTCGACGGTTGGTTCGAGGAGGTTCTCGTAGAACGCTTCGCCACGCACGAGTTCGTGATGAATGCCGAGGCGCGCGTAGGTCTTGTCGAAGCCCTTCAGCGAAACCTCGGTGATCCAGCGCCACAGCGCGCGCACTTCGCCTTCGCGGCCGGATTCGAGCTCCTGGTAGGCCTCCTTCGCCTCGCGAGCGAACGTGGGGTCCTCCTCGATCGCCTTCTTGCTGCGTTGGTAGAGGTCGAGCAGCGCGTGGACCGGTTCCTTCTCGAGGTCGACCGTGTCCCTCCAGCGCCGCATCGCGACGACGAGCCCGCCGAACTGCGCGCCCCAGTCGCCGATGTGGTTGATGCCGATCGCCTTGTACCCGAGCGCGGTGAAGATGCGGTGCAGGGCTTGCCCGATGATCGTCGAGCGGATGTGCCCGACGTGCATGGGCTTGGCGATGTTGGGCGAGCTGAAGTCGATGACGATCGTCCTGCCCGCGCCCTCGCTCGAGCCGCCGAAGCGCGCCCCCGCCGCCTCGATCTCGCCGAGCACCGCTCGCGCCAGGTCCGCGCGCCTGATCTTGAAGTTGATGTACGGCCCGGTCGCGACGGCGGTGATGTCCGCAAGTTCCGTCGAGATTTTCCGCGCCAGCTCGGCCGCGACGGCGGGCGGCGGCTGCTTCAGTGCCTTCGCGACGACGAAGCACGGGAAGGCGAGGTCCCCGAGCGCGGCATCGCGCGGCAGCTCGAGCTTCAGTTCCTCGGCCGGAACGCCCGAGTGCTTCGCGATGGCGGCGCGAATCCGCTGATGAAACGTGTGCATGCGTGCTGGACGCGTGGTCACGTCGCGTCGAGCGCGCTGTTGTACGTGCTCGGCGGCCCCGTTTCGAGCCGCCGCTGGCGCGTCAGCGCTTCTCTTCGTTCAGCCGCCGGTAGTAGCCGTCGATGAAGTCGCGGTAGCGGAGCGGCAGTTGGTCGCCGCCCTGCGCGCGGAAGACGTCACGGGCGTAGACGGGCAGGTCGCCCCAGCGATCGGTCGCGTCAGACGTGCTCACCGCCGCCGTCGCCGTCTTTTGCGGACCGCCCGAGGCGGCGTTCTTCGCCTCCGAACGGGACGCGAAGGGATCGCGAGGGTCGGCGTCACCCGCGCCCGAGGGTTGCTGACCCGCGCCCGGCTTCTCGCCGCCCGCTTGCTTCGGCTGCCCGTCACCGCTCTCCCGGCCGGTCGGAGTCGATTCACGTCGCGAGGTCGACTCGCCGGAACGACCGAGCGCGTCCTCCCCTGTGGAGGGCGCATTCGAGCCGGTGCTCCCTGGTTTCGTGCCCGGCGAACTGCCGGGCTTGGGGCCCCTTCAGAGCCCGCTTTCCTTTCAAGCTCCTCCGCTGGAGCTCGGATCTCCTGGATGAGGATGGAGGGAGAGCCGCAGGATCTCGTCGATGTCCTCGACGCTCTGGCGCGCATGGTCACGCGTCGTGACGAGCACGCGTTCGACCTCGGCGGAGGCCGTGCCCGAGGCGTTTCCCTTTCCCTGCGCCGACGCTTCGTTCAAGAGTTCGTCGATGGACTTCAGCCGCAGCTCGACCTTGCCCATGAGCTCCTTCATCCGAGCGTGCACGTCCTCGAGCGACTGGACTTCGTGCTCGTGGTCCTGCGCGGCCGGCGACGGACCGGCGATCGCGAGCAGCGCGAGCGCCAACCCCAATCCACGTTTTCCGGCGAGTTTCATGCGCATCCCTCCGCGCCGAGGAGCCTACCACCAGGGGCCGATCGCGGCACGAAATCCGGTTCAGGCCCGACGCAGCCCGAGGGTCAGGCGCCAGAACCCGATCGCGGCGGGCAGAACCAGCAGGCAACCGACCAGCATCAGAAGAGCGACGCTCTCGAGACGCCAATTCAGCACGTCCTCGGCCAGTCGAATGTAGTCGTTCGTGAGGCCGAACGAGCCGTTCGCGCCGTATTCCTCGCGTGCCGCCGCGCTGCGCGCGAGACCGATGCACATGAGCGTGTTCTTCCCGAGCAGATACCAGCCCACCGTGCCGTAGAGCGCGCGCTCGAGTCGCGACTCGGTGAAGCCGCCGTCGAGCGCTTTCCACAGGCACAGCGTCGCGAACAGGAGCTCCGTGCCGTGACCGGCGGCGAGGAAGAAGAACTCCTTCACGCCGGTGAGCGCGATCGACGGATACACGACCGCGACGAGACCGATCGCGACGAAGCGCCAGTGTCCCGCGAGGAACTTCCAGGCAACCGTGAACTCATCCCACCTGTACCGGTTGTGCGTAACAGTTGACGTCCCCTGAGTGCGCAAGGAATGACGTCCCTTGACGCCTGTCCGGCCCAGGGGTCGGTCGCGACCTCGGGCTGGAATCGGACGCAAGGGCGCCAAAGCCGCCCGCGACGCGTGTATGCTCGTCCCCGCCTCGCGAGTGCGAGCGCGCCGCTCGTCCCGCCCAGACAACACATGAATCCGCGATCGATCTTCGTCCTCCTCTATTGTGCGCTCCCGGCGTGCCGCTCGAACTCGGAGCGCGCCGCGGACGCACCGGCACCGTTACCCGTCGCTGCGGAACCGGCCCAACCGGGGGGCGCGGCCGTGCCCACCCTGCCGATCGTTCCTGCGGAGGGTGCCCCGGTGGCGGCCGCGCCGGCCGCGACGCGCGCCGAGCGCTTCGCGGCACTCGAGGCGGAGCACAAGAAGGTCATGGAGGAGTACCACGACCTCTTGCGCGCCGCCAAGACGGACGAGGAGGCGCAAGCGATCGCGAAGGCGAACAAGGCGCCGGACGAAGCTCCGTTCGTGGCACGCGCCAACGCCTTGCTCGCGGAGGACCCGAAGGACGAGACCGCCCTGAAGGCCATCGGGTGGCTGTTCCAGAACTCGCACACTCCGGGCGAGAAAGCGCGACTGTGCGCGCTGGTCGAACAGTATCACTTCGAATCCGCGGAAGTCGCGGGTCTGCTCCGGTACCTCGGGGGCGCGGGCGATCCGGGAGTGCACCTCGTCGAGCGCTTGTCCGAGAAGAGCCCGCACGAGGCCGTCCGTGGGCGAGCGCTGTACCAGCGCGCCAGCCTGGCGCTGGAGGATCGACGCATCGCGAGCGATCTGCGCGCGATGCCCTCCGACGAGGAGAAAAAAGTCTCCGCCGAGAGCCTGGGACAGGAGCGCTACCAGCGTCTGACCCAGCTCGATCTCGCGCAAGCCGAAGCGACCACGCTGGCGCTGTTGCAGCGGGTCGAGAAGGAATACGGCACGGTCAAGTTGCGCGCCGGCACGCCGACGGAGACGACGCTCGCCGCCGAAGCCGAAGTGAACATCTTCGAGATCCAGAACCTGTCCGTGGGCAAGGTCGCGCCCGAGATCGAGGGCGAGGACACGTCGGGAGTCGCGTTCAAGCTCTCCGACTACCGCGGGAAGGTGGTGATGCTCGACTTCTGGGGCTTCTGGTGAGGCCCCTGCCGGGCCATGATCCCGCACGAGCGGTCGCTCGTGAAGAAGTTCGCCAACGAACCTTTCGCGCTCATCGGCGTCAACAGCGACGCGGACAAGGACGATCTGCACGAGAAGATGCAGAAGGAGGGCGTCACGTGGCGCTCCTTCTGGAACGGCCCCAAGGGCCCGGGTGGTCCGATCTCGAAGCGCTGGAACCTGCACGGCTGGCCGACCCTGTACTTCATCGACCACAAGGGCGTGATCCGCGCCCGCGACGTGCGCGACGAGGCAGCGATGGAGAAGCTCATCGACGACCTCGTAATGCAGGCCAAGGCGGACGGCGCAAAGTAGGGCTTGAGCCCGCTCAAAGGTCGCGTCTCGGAGCGGCGTCCAGATGCGGCCTTCGAACTGGTCGAGGGGCGTGCGCGGACGACGTCCCAGGCGCGCGAGGTCGGCCGCGAAGGATTGCACTCGCGCAGCGGACACGGCGGCGTCGAAGGCGTCCTCGGGGTGGGGGGCAAGACATCCAAGCGCACGACCACGGGAAGCCTCCTACCCTGCTCGCTCCATTCCGCGCTCCTCGTCGACGATCGCGTCCGGCCAAGCCCTAACAACCATTGCAGCGTCCATGATGTCTGCCCAATGAGGTGATCGACATCGCCTGGAACGCGCAGCAGCGCGTGCGCCATCGCCATGAGCGCATGAGCGCGCGGGGCAAGCTCCAAGACGTGACGATCGTCGCCCTCGCCCGAGAACTCTGGGGCTTCATCTGGGCGGTCGGACAACACGTCGAAACGGAGTCTGCCCGATCGCGGACTGCATCATGATCGGAACGAGGAGCTGACGAGGCGAGATGAGGAACCGAGACAATGGGAAGCGGGAATACCGGTGGTCGCAGTGTGGGCGGTTCGACTCGCAGGAGCCGTGTGACGCCCGCTATCGAATCGAGACCACTTCTCATCGGACGTCTGCAATGCGGCAAACAACCCGCGCCTCTCAAGCGGACACCAAGGAGCAGCAATCGGCGTCGAATGTTTGTGTCATTCCTCGTTCCATCAGCCTCTTTTCGCTCGAGCCCCTCACAGGGGGTGAGGGCTCGAGCGAAAAGCAGTCGAGGTCACGCCCGGGGCGAACCCGAACATGGCCTCGAACAGATCAACTTCTGGAAATACCGTCAGCGGGAGTTGACAGGTCCTTCCATGTCACGGCCCCCACGTCAGGGTCAGCCCTTGCGTGAGGTTGAAGTTCTGCGGGTTGCACAACCCCGGTACCGAGCGGTACCAGCACTGGTAGTGTCGCGTGTCGCCGTTCATCGTGCCGCCGGCGATGTGGATCGGATTCGGCGTGAGGCCGCCCGGGTACGAGGCCACGTTCCCCGTTGGAAAGACGACGCCCAGGCGAATGATGCCCACCGCCGCGCACAGGTGACCGTCTCCGAACGGGATCGGCGTGCCGGCCAGGCCGGTCGACTGGAAGAAGAGTCCCGGCCCCGGGATGTCGGTAGCCTTCAGCAAGAGCGTGTCCGTGCCGACCGAAGCGCCGGCGATGCCAATGCTCGACAGAATCGCGCCGGCGGGGAAGGCCATGCTCGCGCACCCACGCCCCGTCGCGCCGGTGTTCGCGCACGGGCAGGCTGCCCCCGTGCCATCGCCCAAGCAGAACGCCGTGGTCGGGGAGCCAGACTGGACCTGGCCGGAGATGATCGTGGTGCCGACGATATGGTTCATCCTGAGGACGAACTTGCCCGCGTGATTGAACGACAACGAGGCGCTGTCGCCGTTGTTGTGCTGAGTCGTACCCCAAGCGATCGGTGCTTTGAAGACGCCCGGCTGGACTTCGATCATGTCCGTGTTGGCCATCTGAAGCGTCAGGCCGAGGAGCGGGTCCCAGCTGTAGAGTGCGTTCGTTGCCGTCCCGCCAGTGAAGGTCGCTCGGAACAAGACTTGGCCCAGGTCGTTGAACAGAAATGGCACCGTGAAGCCAGTGATAGTCCCGCCACCCGCCACGAGCGGCGCGGTATCACCCTCGCGCATGACGAGCGTCAGGCCGAATTCGTTTCCGACCCAAACGCCCGTGTCGTTGGTGGCCGTCACCGGAGGGACGGGGGTGATGGCGTCCTGGACGAGGGTCCCCAGGACGGCGAACCTGCCCGCACTGTTCATGAGCACGCTCGAGGTCGTGACAGCGCTGAAGCGCGCGCCGCCCGTACCCGGAGCCACGTCACCCTTGCGCATGATCATCGTCATGCCGCTCGACGAGGCGCGATAGAGAGCGGCATTGTTCGTCGTGCCGACGACATCGCCACCCAGAAGTTCCCACCACGCTCCGACCTGGCCGCTGTTGTTGAATGCGTTCAAGCCGATGTCGGATGCCCAAGTGTCGGCCGCGTTGTTGAATGTCGCGCCGACCGTGCCCGGCGCCGCATCGCCTTCGCGCACGATCTTCGCGGTGCTGGGGCCGGGCGTATAGATGGAGAGGATGTTGTTGTTTGCAGCCGTCGCGGGCGGTGAGCCCAATACCGTCGAGAGCGTCGAGTTGAAGACGACCTGACCCGAGATGTTCATTTGGCTGACGGTACCGAACGAGAGGATGTTCGTCCCGGGTGCGCCGGCCGGCGTGTCGCCCTTGCGCTGCACCAACTCGAGCGAACCGGGTATGCCGGACCACCAGCCTTGATCGTTGGCGATTGCTGGCGGCGCGGCAGATGTCGTGTCGCCATTCGCGAGCGAGCCCAGGACGAGGACCCGTCCGCTGCGGTTCAAGCCAGAGTTCTGCTGGCTCAGGCTGGATAGGTCTTGAGTCAAAGTCGCACCCACGGTGCCGGGTGCCGCGTCACCTTCGCGCACGAGCGGAGCAAAGCTGCCGATGACGCCGCCCATCCGCGCGCTGTCGACAGTCGTGGCTAGGGGGTTCACCGGATCTCTAAGACTGGTCGCGAAGAGCACGCGCCCGTCCGCGCTCAAGCGCATCAAACTGCTCATGCTGCTGGTCCCGGCCGCATCGGAGAGGACGATCCCCGGCAAGCCCGGTGCCGGATCCTCGCCCCGGATCACCACGGCCAGGTTCGCTCTCGTCGTACCGCGGAGAATGGCTTTGTCATTGGCGCCATTCGTGGCCGTGCCACCCACCATCGAGGAGGAGAAGACCACCTGACCATTCTCGTCCAGCATCGGGATGCTGAACCCCAGCGTGCCGCCGAATGTGGTCGGGCTGAGGCCGTTGACCACGTCGCCAATGTGCGCGAGGACGGTTCCCCCCGTGACCAAGGCGCCCTGTGCCCTGGCGGCGCTCGCACCGCAGGTCAAGCCGACGGCAACCGCCGCGGCGTGCATCCACCGCTTGTTCCAGACTTGCATGAGAAAACTCCTAACTGTTCCTGACGTGACCCGGTCAAGCCCGCGGGAGGTGTCCGAATGGACTGGTTTCGATCCCTCGGCCAACGATGCGATTGTCCCCGAACTCTCCAATGTCGACCATGGCACTTTTGGGCAACTTCGCAGGCTTCGATCGGGTGAGATCCACCTGCGCCTCAAGAAGGCGTATCCCACGTCGGCGAGGCAGCCACCTTGGCCGATTTCATCGAGCGCAACGCCCCGGAACGACGCCACCCGAGGGTCAGGCGCCAGAACCCGATCGCAGCGGGCAGAACCAGCAGGCAACCGGCCAGCATCAGAAGAGCGACGCTTTCTAGGCGCCAATTCAGCACGTCCTCTGCCAGTCGAATGTAGTCGTTGGTGAGACCGAACGAGCCGTTCGCGCCGTATTCCTCGCGTGCCGCCGCGCTACGCGCGAGACCGATGCACATGAACGCGTTCTTCCCGAGCAGGTACCAGCCCACCGTGCCGTAGAGCGCGCGCTCGAGTCGCGACTCGGTGAAGCCGCCGTCGAGCGCCTTCCACAGGCACAGCGTCGCGAACGCGAGCTCCGTGCCGTGCCCGCCGGCGAGGAAGAAGAACTCCTTCACGCCGGTGAGCGCGATCGACGGATACACGACGGCGACGAGACCGATCGCGACGAAGCGCCAGTGCCCCGCGAGGAACTTCCACGCCGCGCCGCCGAGCCCGCACGCGATCAGCGCGACGAGGAACTTCGACTGCTCCTGGTGCACCGCCGCCGCGTGTCCCGCGAGCGAGATCGCCGGGATCGACGGCATGCCGAACATCCACGCGACCGCGGAGTGCCCCATCTCGTGCACGAGCGCCGCGAGGAACCACCCCATGAACTTCAAGATCGGCGTGAGCGCGAACACGGGCGCCGTCGCGAGCCCGATGCCGAAGTAGAGCCACGGCTCCCATGCCGGTGCGGACTCGACGCGCCTGCTCGTGACGTGAACCGCCGGCGTCGGGGTGGTCGATGCCGCCCGCGCCGCGATCTGCGCCTTTTCCTCCCGGCGCACGAGCATCCCGCACATGCCGCACGAGAGTTCCTCGTCCCCGAGAAGACGTCCGCAGCGCGGGCACTGACCCTGGAGCGTCGTGGTCACGCGTCCTTATCGCCAAACCACCCGCTCCGACTTTCATCCGTTGACCCCGAGCGCAATGAGGCCATACCGTCGCCAGCCGACCGCCAGGAGCCAGGTCCGCGCGCGGGGCAGCGGTGAGCCTTCCGCGGCCCTTGCTCCTTTCCAACCGTCGAACCACCGGCCCGACGAGCACGGGTCCGGTCCCGCAAGGTGGATCCCATGTCTCCGCGCGTTTTGCAGAACGTACGCGAGGGCGTTCCGCACCTCGTGCGGCGTCTTCAGCACGCGTGCGTGGTAGCGATCCGCGATCACGCGGCCCACGCGACCCCAGAGCGCGTTCAACCCGCGCGCGATCCGCACACAGACACCCTTCATCCCACGCGACAGCGCGCGCTCATCCGGCGCTTCGCAGACGAGGTGCACGTGATTCGTCTGCACCGAGTACTGCACCAATCGCAACCCGAATCGCGCAGCGCCTGCCGCGAGTGCATCGCGCACGACGCGCTGCGTCCGCCGCCGGCGCAGGCTCTCGAGACCGGCCTCGAAGCGCAGCGTGACGTGCACCGGATGTCGGCTGGCGACCGTCGGTCGCGCGCGGTGCTCGACGCAGGCACGCTCACCGCTCCGCTTGCGACCCGCGCCCCGGCGCGCTCCGCCCCAGTGCGGGAAAGCCAAGGATCCTTGCCGCGAGCGCTTCATCGTCTCTCCACTAATTCAGACGATCGGAACCCGATCCGGTTGCGGACGCGGGGCGATCTTTCCGCGCGGTACATTCCCTCCTCGCGCGCGACTTGAAAGGGCGTACATCGCAGTCCCGGAACGTCCTGGTCGGCGAGAAACTTCCCGGGTTGTCCGAGTTGAATTCGAGAGCGGCGGCATTCTCAAGGCAATGGCACCGACCCGCCCGCCGCCGAACCTGGCCGAGCTCTTGACCCACGCCGATTGGGTCAAGGGCCTCGCTCGCGAGCTGGTGCGCGACGAGCACCGTGCCGACGACGTCGTGCAGGAGACTTGGGTCGCGGCCCTGCGACGCCCGCCGAGCGACGCCTCGAACGTGCGCGGTTGGCTCGCGACGGTCGTGCGCAACGTCGTGCGCGGCCGAACTCGCGCGGATGTGCGCCGAATCAAGCGGGAGGTCGAAGGCGCGCGCCCCGAAGCCGTTCCGCCCGAACACGAGGTGGCCGAGCGCGCGCGACTGCAACACGAGCTCGTCGAGCACGTGCTCGCGCTCGACGAGCCGTACCGCGCCGTGCTCTTGCTGCGCTACTTCGATGCCTTGCCGCCGCGCACGATTGCCGTGCGAATCGGCATTCCCGTTGCGACGGTGCGGACGCGGCACGCGCGCGGTCTCGAGAAGCTGCGCGAACGACTGACGCGCGAACACGGCGGAGCGGAAGAGTGGAATCGCGAGTTGTCCGCCCTCGCGGCCGGATTGCCGGCAGCCACTGCGGCAGGGGTGATCGCGACCGGAGGACTGTGGATGGGCACTCAGGTGAAGTTGTGGTCTGCCGTCGCCGGTATCGTGCTTTCGCTCACGGCGCTGTGGTTGTTCACGCGCGACGACCTCGTGCAGCTCACGGCGAACGAGCCCAATACGTCTGCGGCCGTGACCGTCGCAGAGGCTCCTATCGCGGAATCACGCCCGGTCGCGGAACGCACTGCAGTGACGCCGCCTGCCCCGGAGCACGCGAACCCGTCCGCGAAATCTCTGGCACAGCTCGAGCACGGCATCGTCCTCGACACGCACGGGCGACCCGTCCCAGAGGCGATCATGATGCAGGTCCCTGCTGATGAGACGTTGTTCGAGCGCGGGATCTCGCCCGAAGGGATGCAGCGCCGGCTCGCGCACCCAGCCTATGCCGGGTCGCCGTCGGAGACGCGGATGCGAGCCGCGATCGCGCTCCTCGACGATCCGACAATTCGAGTCCCCGTCGACGCGCAAGGTCGTTTCGAGCTCGCACAGGCAGGGGAGAAGCCAACGCGGCTCATCGTCTGGCAATCCGGCTGGGCGAACGTGGCCTCGGGACGACGGGTGGACGCTTCCGGAGTCGCCGAGCGCGTGCTCGTGATCGAACGCACGGTCTCGCTCGGTGGCGAAGTCGTCGACGCGTCGGGCGCAGGAGTCCCGAACGCGTGGGTCGATCCGCAGGTCGCGTTGCAAGCCGTCGGCACGTTTCCCGCCTCGCTGCACGACATCGAGAACCGATCGCTGAGCCTCACCGAGTTCACGGACACAGCAGGCCGGTTCACGCTCATCGGCTTGCCGTGTGCGGCGGGAGTGCGCCTGATGGCGCGAGCGGAGGGATTCCGCGATGCGGCTTCACCGGCGCTCGTCGAGGATTTTTCGAACCTGATCCGAATCGTGTTGCAGCGTATTCCGGACTCGAACTGGATCGAGATCGAGGGTCGAGTCGTCGGTGCGCAAGGCGAGGGCCTGGAGCAGGCCATGGTGTACTTCATCGACTCCCATACTCTGACTGACGAGCGCGGAGCCTTCCGGGTCCGGATCCAGAAGGACAACCCGAGAGTCTCGATGCGAGGTCGGGCCGGCGTCGACCGCCTGAGTCACGACCTCGTCGCCGTGTATCCGGGATTGCAGCCGGCGATCCTCGCCGACTTCGTTTCCGTGCTCGACGATCCCGCGGCGCGGACCGGGATCGTCTTGCACCTTGACGAGCCCGCTCTCGCCATCACCGGGATGGTGACCGACGACGAGGGGCATCCTCGTCCGGGCGTGGAGATCGTGCTCGCAGACCCCACGCCGATGGGCCTCACGAGCATGACCACCGAGGTGCAGGCTCGACAGCAGAAGACGAACTGGATCGGCGACGCCAAGATCGTCACGGATCAGAACGGCCGATTCGAGGTGGCTGGCTTGAGTGCACGCCCGTACAGCATCGCGGCATGCGATCGGGAACGGCTGGTCGCAATCCAATCCGGTCCGATCGTCGCGGGTACCCGGGACCTCGTGTTGCGTGAGCCAGCCGCCGCTTGGCACGAACGCGTCCGCGGCCAGGTGACCACTCGATCGGGGAGACCGCTGCGCGGAGTGAGGCTCGTGATCGAACTGCGAGTCGAATCCTCGAACAAGGTCATGCTTGCGCGGGACATCGACACCACGCGAACGGATTCCGACGGTCGCTTCGAGTTCGCTCGAGTTCCCAAGGCAATGGCCGTGCTCGATGTGACTGGCGATGCGGTCGAATCCCAGCGGGTGCCAGTCTCCGAAATCGTGCCGGGCAGCGAATGGCGAATCATCGCTGCTGCGAAAGCGCGCTTCCGCATCGAGACGCCGGCACAAGTCGGTGCGAAGACCGTCGGGTTGTTGGATGCCCAGGGGAACGAGCTGCGCATCGAGGTGCTGCGGGCGGACAACCAGAAGGTCGGCTACCAGCGGGTGCCGTCGGCCGCATTGTCTGGCTCGGTCTGCAGTGCAGACGACGCCGCGGCGACTCTCGTCGTCTACGGCGAGCACGGCGAGATCCACCGCATGGCGATCCGCCTCTCGCCCGAGGAACTTACCGTGCTGCGACCGTGATGCGCACCGCGCGGAACTTGATTCGGCAGAGTTCCTCGAAGCCACGAGTCCTGGAGTCGACGCGGGCCGCCGTCAGGCCCAGTTCTCCCACTCGTGATTCGCGTCCGCGAGGTCGCGTTCGACTTCGGCGATGCGCATCTGGGCGTCGCGCATCTTGGTGGGATTGCGGTAGACGTCCTCGGACACGAGCGCGGCTTGCAGCGTCGACAGTTCGGTCTCGAGCGCGATGATGCGGGCTTCGAGTTTCTCGAACAGGTAGGGATTGCGGACCTTGCCGCCGGCGGTCTTCTTCGTGTTGGCAGGGGAGGGGCCAGCACTCGCGGGGCCGGATTTCGAGGCGGCTTTTTCAGCCGCTTTCGACGCCGCCTGCGCGACCACTTTCGCGTCGGCCTTGGCTTGCGCCTTGGCTTGGTCCTTTCGCACACCGCGCGCGTCGTCCTCGGCGGCCTTCACGGCGCGCCAGGCCGAGTAGTTGCCCTCGTAGCGCCTGATGCCGCCGTCCGAGACCTCGAGCACCTGGTTGCACAAGCCGTCCATGAACTCGCGGTCGTGGCTGACGAAGACGAGCGCGCCCTGGAAATCGCCGAGCATCTCCTCGAGCGCGGTGCGCGCGGCGAGATCGAGGTGGTTCGTCGGTTCGTCCATCGCGAGCCACGAGGGGTTCGTGAGCGTGAGCCGCGCGAGGCACAAGCGCGCGCGCTCGCCGCCCGACAACTGCCCGACGCGCGCATCGATATCGTCGCCGCGGAACAGGAAGCGCGCGAGGTGGTCGCGGATCTGTTGATCCGTCATGTCCGGATGATCGCGACGCAGTTCCAGGTAGGGCGTCGAATCGTCGTGCAGCTCGCTCGTGTCCTGGTCGTAGTAGCCGGCCAGCGCGCGGTAACCGAGCTCGACCGTGCCCGACATGGGCGCCATGCGGCCGGCGAGGATCTTCAACAGCGTCGTCTTGCCCGCGCCGTTCGCGCCGACGATACCGATCCGTTCGCGGCGCGCGATCTTCAAGTCGAGCGGTCCGAGCAGGCGCTTGCCGTCGTAGCCCGCGACGAGGTCGCGCGCCTCGAGCACGGTCTCACCGCCGCGTTCGGCCTTCGGCGGGCGGATGACGGGGCGGCGCACGTCGTTGAAGGGCTTCTGCAGGCGCTCGAGGTTCGAGAGCTTCTTCTGCCGGCCCTTCGCCTCGGCCGTGCGCTGCGATCCCATGTGGATCTTGATGAAGCCTTCCTCCTTGCGGATGAAGTCCTGCTGGTTTTCGTACGCGCGCAGCTCGCTCGTGAAGCGCTCTTCCTTCAAGCGCACGTACTCGTCGTACCGGCCCGGATAACGCGACAGTTGTCCGCGCTCGAGCTCGAGTATCGAATCGACGGCGTTGTTCAAGAGGCGCCGGTCGTGGCTCACGACGAGCACCGCGCCCTTTTGCAGGCGGATCCAATTCTCGATCCACTCGATGCCCTCGAGATCGAGGTGGTTCGTCGGCTCGTCGAGGAGCAGCAGGTCGTGACCGGCGACGAGTTCCTTCGCCAGCGCCGCGCGGCTCTTCTCGCCGCCCGACAGCGTGGCCGCCGCTCGATCCCACAATTCCTCGCGCAAGCCGATGCCGGAGAGCACGACCTCGACGCGCCGCTCCGTCTCCCAGCCGCCGAGCACGTCGATTTCCTCGGTGAGCTCGTCGTGGCGCGCCATCGCGCGTTCCAGCGCCTCGCCGTGCGCTTCGGTCAATTGGTGGTTGACGTCCTCGAGCTCCTTGATTGCCCCGCGCACCTCGTCGAGTCCGCTCTCGACGTAGGCACGTACGGTCGTGCCGGCGCCGAACTGCGGCCGCTGCGAAACGTGTCCGAGGCGCGCGTTCTTGCGCAGCGTCACCGAACCCCAGTCGGGGTGCTCGAGTCCCTCGATCAGCCGCAGGATCGTCGTCTTGCCGCCGCCGTTGCGGCCGACGAGGCCGACCTTCTCTCCCGGGTCGAGACGCAGCGAAGCGCCGCGCAGGATCTCCTGCGCGCCGAAGTGCTTCTTGACGTCTTCGAGGATGAGCAGGGACATCGGCTGGGTCGTTCCTTGAAAAAGGCCGCGCAGAATACCCGACCAGGGAGAGGGAAACTCCTTCCGACCGCGGTCTCGGACGACGAATTGCGTTCCCCGATCCTCGAGGGGATCGAACGCGCGCAAACTGGCTCGTCCAAACGAGTTCGACATCGTGCCGGCGGTCCTGCGCCCGAATCGCTTCAGTTGGCGAGCCGCCCACCGATACATGACGCCATGACCATCAACAACATCTCATCGTGCTGCGCTCAGACGAACGCCGCGGGACAGACGACGCCCAAAGTCAGTGGTCAGAAGACCACGGTCGCGCCGAAGCAGGTCAGCGCGAAGAAGGCCGAGCGCAACGATCAGGCCGCCGCGCAGGAGTCGGGAGCGCTCGATCCGCGCCTCGCGTCCTACGCTCGCAACGTCGATTCGCGCATGAAGCTCGCGATCGAAAAGGCCGCTGAATCGCCGCGCGAGCAAGCCGCGCTCGAAGCCGCCCAGAAGCACTTCCACAGCATGGTCTTCCGCATGAACGATGCCTTCCTCACCCCCGGGAAGCAGAAGAGCGAGATGGCTCCGGGTGAAGGCATGCAGAAGGTGCTCGATCACCTGACCGGCGCCGTCCAGACCGTGCTCACGCACGGCAAGATCGACGTCCAGGGCTGATCGCAAGAGAGCGCCCGCGCAGCGCGACAGCAGTCGGAGACTCCGTCTGCTGCCGCGCTGCGCTCGTATTCGGAACTCGTCGACTCCGCCTCGAACGCGCCGTACGGCCGACGCATCCACCCGTCTTGCAGCTCCGCGGATCACGCACGCGTCCAAGCTCCGGACGCAGCGGGTTTCCGCGGATGCCGTGCTCGGCGCGGATCGGAACCGCCCGGTTCGATTGACAGGGTGGGAGTGGCCGGTGAGACTTTCCAGTGACCCTTTCCGGGCCCAAGAGCCCGGTCATACTCCGGAGCAGCTGATGAACCGCCTTGAGCGTCGCTTCTTGACCCTCGTGACCACGACCGCCGTGCTGCTCTCCGCGCCGGCCTTCTCCTCGTGCGAGACGACCAGCGCGGCCCCGCTCGAGACGAATCGACCGGAGATGCGCTTCGACGCAAAAGCGGCCGAGCACCTGCTCAATCGCGCCGGATTCGGCGGCACCGCGGCGGACGTCGACCGGCTCGTGAAACTCGGGCTCCAGGGCGCCGTCGATTCGTTCTTCCCGGCGAATGCGCCCGTGCCGGCGCCGGAACTGCTCGGCGAGGAGACGCTGCACGGCGGGCTCGACACGCCCGAGGAACGCCTGCAGATGGTCGAACGGCGCCGCGACGGGTTCACCGATCTGCAGCCCGAGATGATCGTCGCCCTCAATCGCTACTGCGACTGGTGGGTGGAGCGGATGGTGAAGAGCGAGGACCCGCTGCGCGATCGCATGACGCTCTTCTGGCACGGTCACTTCGTGTCCTCGGTGAAGGACGTCGGCAACGCGCAGGACATGATCCGCCAGAATCAATTCTTGCGGACGCATGCCCTGGGCAAGTTCGAACCGCTCGTGCGCGGCATCGGGCGCGATCCGGCGATGCTGCGCTACCTGAACAACGACACGAACGTCAAGGACCACCCGAACGAGAACTGGGCGCGCGAGCTGATGGAGCTCTTCTCGCTCGGCGACGGCAACTACACGGAGAACGACATCAAGCAGGCGGCGCGTGCGTTCACCGGCTGGAGCCGCGGGCCCGGCGGTTTCGAATACAAACGCCTCGATCACGATTTCGGCGACAAGCGCGTGCTCTCGGTCGACGGCAACTTCGACGGCGACGCGATCATCGACATCATCCTGGCGCAGCCCGCGTGCGGGAATTTCCTCGCGCGCAAGCTGCTCGCCTACTTCGAGGGCGTCCCGCCGAAGGACGAACGCTGCGCCGAATACGCCGATTTCCTGCGCAAGAACCAGTTCGACGTCGGAATGACGCTGCGCCACCTGTTCATGGATCCGGCCTTCTACCGCGACGAGATCGTCGGCACGCGCGTGCTCGGACCGATCGAGTACATGGTCGGCACGGCGCGGCGCACGCAAATCGACGTTCCGCCGGGCCTGCTCGGCGCCGGCGCGGCGCTGCTCGGGCAACGCGTGTTCTGGCCGCCCAGCGTGAAGGGCTGGGAAGAAGGCATGGCGTGGATCACGACCTCGTCGATGATGCAGCGCAGCAACATGGTCGGCGTGATGCTCGGCCTCGTCGACGTGAAGCGGCTCATGCAGGACGAGGAGTTCGCGCCGGGCGGCGAGATGAGCGGTCCGAAGGCGAAGACCGCCAGCCGCACCAACGGCTTCAACCACCTCTACCACATCCAGGAGATGGGCTGGAAACCGGAACTCGCGCTGGCGCGGCGCGCAGCGCTCGCGGCGGGCGACAAGAAATTCGGCGACGAGGCGATCGTGCGCTGGATGAGCGACGAGCTGCTCGGGATTCCCTACCAACCCGAGACGACTCGTGAACCGTACGAATGGCTGAAGGCACACCGCGAGGCGGCGTCGATCAAGGAGGGCGAGTTCCTCGCCGACCCCGCGGTCGCGGAACCGATCTTGCGCGAGCTCGCGCACCTCATCCTGAGCTTGCCTGAAGCGCAATTGAACTGAAGGACGATGGCCATGGACATGCGACAAGAAGGACTGGACCGGCGTGACTTCCTCGTGGGAGGAGTCACCGTGTTCGGCGGGCTGTACCTGCTGAATCGATCGGCGCGGGCGGACGGAGGCAAGAAGGAGCCGGCGCCGCGCACGCTGCTCCTCGTCGAGCTGTCCGGAGGCAACGACGGGCTCTCGTGCGTCGTGCCCTACGCGGACGACGCGTACGGCCGTTCACGCGAACGTGTCGGCGTGAAGACGTCGGACGTCCTGAAGCTCGACGATTACCGCGGTTTTCACCCGAACCTGAAGAAGCTGCGTGAGGTCTTCGGAGACGGGCACATGGCGATCGTCGAGGGCGCGGGGTACCCGAATCCGAACCACAGCCACTTCACTTCGCAGGACATCTGGCACACGGCGCGGGCGACCGGGCGCGCCTCGGGCGACGGCTGGATCGGCCGCACGATCGCGGCGATGTACGCGAACGAGACGCAGATCCCGCACGCCGTGCACGTCGGACAGACGCTGCCCTTCTCGCTCAAGAGCTCGACGCACCCCGTCGTGTGCTTCGACGAACCGCCCGCGTACCGCTGGGTCGAGAACGCCGACACGATCGTCGAAGCCGGCGGCACGGCGCGCAAGGAGAGCGGCTCGCCGCTGGCGAAGATCCGTTCGATCGTGCGCAACGCGAAGCAAAGCTCGGACGACGTGCGGCGCGCCGCCGCGACGTACGTCCCGCGCGTCGAATACGGCAACGACCCGTTCAGCCAGGATCTGCGCAACGCCGCGGCGCTCCTGCAGGGCGGCATCGGTTGCCGGGTGTTGTCCGTGACGCAGGGCGGTTACGACACGCACGAGGACCAGAAACGCCGTCACGACATCCTGATGGCCGACCTCGACCGCGGCCTCTCGGCCTTCCTCGCCGACATGAAGGGCACGGAAGTCGGCGACAACTGCCTGGTGCTCGTGTTCAGCGAGTTCGGCCGACGTGTCGCGGACAACGCTTCGATGGGCACCGACCACGGCACGGCCGGGCCGATGTTCCTGCTCGGCGCGCCCGTCCGGGGCGGTGTGTACGGCAAGCACCCGTCGCTCACCGATCTCGTCGAGGGCGACCTCATCCACACGACCGATTTCCGATCGGTCTACGCCACGGTGCTCGAACGCTGGTTCGGGCTCGAGAGCGAAGCGATCCTCGGCGCGAAGTACGACACGATCCCGGGATGCCTCGCATGAAGAAGTTCACGACAGCGCTCGGCGCGCTGATCCTCTCCGCCGGCTCGCTCCAGGCCACGCAGGACATGGACTCGAAGCGCGTCCAGATCGAGGAATTCGCCGGCGGCGGACGCCGCCTCGAGGCCGAGCAGGAGCGTGCCTCGAACGGCGAGTGGGTCATGAACGGCGCGTTCAAGTCCTACTATCCGAACGGTCGTCAGAGTGCCGGCGGCGCGTACAAGAGCGGCAAGCGAAACGGTGCCTGGACCTATTGGTACGCCAACGGCAAGGTCGAAGCCGAAGGCGCATACGTCGACGACTCCGCCACCCAGGCCTGGACGTTCTACAACGAGAACGGGAAAACCCGGCAGAAAGGCTCGTTCGACACCGGGCGAGCGCAAGGCGAGTGGACCTACTACTGGCCGATCTCGGGCAAGCTGCGTGCTCGCGGTTCGTTCGAGCACGGCGTGATGACCGGCACGTGGACGTACTTCGACGAAGACGAACATCGATCCGAGGAGGGCCGCCTCGAGAACGGCAAGAAGGTCGGCGAGTGGGCCACGTGGCACAAGAACGACACCGTCGCATCGCGCGGTGAGTACGCGCTCGACGTCCGTTCCGGACAGTGGACCTTCTGGCACGACGACGGTTCGCTCGCGAAGAGCGGTCGGTACGTCGATGGCCGCGAAGAGGGTCTGTTCGAATTCGCCTACCCGGGCGGCAAGCCGCGTCAGCGCGGCACGTTCGTGCACGGCCTCGAGGAAGGCCCGTGGACTTTCTGGCATCAAGGCGGCGAGAAGTCGGAGGAGGGTCCCTACGCCAAGGGGATCGCCACGGGCCGGTGGGTTACGTGGCACCAAAACGGCAAGAAGGCCTCCGAAGGCGAGTACGTCGCGGGCCGAGCCCAAGGCGAATGGGTCACTTGGAACGAGGACGGATCGGAGAAGAGCCGCGGACGTTTCCAGAATGGTCGCGCACTAGATCGTTGAGCGGACGATTCCGCTCCCGGTGTCGACGATGGATCCTGCATTGCAATCGACGGCGCGTGCAGACGTTCCGCCGAGTCGGAAGTTGATCCGGCCCGGGCGCGACGCCGCACTGGGCGCGTTGACGGTGTTCGTGGCGTTCACGGCGACGGTCCTGCTCATTTGGCGCGCTTCGCTCGAGCGCCAGGCGGAGCGCATGGTCGCGGAGACGAGCCGCATCGCCGGAGTCACGGCCGGACTGATCGATCGCGCAGTGTTCTCGCCCGATGCAGCGGTACATGGCCTCGCCGGCGAACTCCGCGCACGCGAGACCAGCCGTCTGGCTTGGCTGATGGGCACGCGCACCCGGCTCGCCGGCCTGTACGCGCTCTCTCGCGGCGGCGATGACTGGGTGCTCGTGCTCGACGCCCAGCGCCGAACCGAGCTCGGCACTCGCGTGATGCCAACCGCGGCGCTCGAGGCGTTCACCACGCACCGCGTCTGCCATTCCACCGAGTACTTGTCGGAAGCGGGGCCCGTCATCAGCGTGTTCACGCCCGTCGAGAGCTCGGACGGCGCGGTCCTCGGCGTCGTCGGAGCGGACATCCTCGCTGCGAGTCTGCGCGACAAGGGCGGAGAAGCCGATCAGGTGCTGGGCTACGGCCTGCTGTTCACGGTCGTGTGCATGATCGGCATGGGCGCACTCGTCTACAGGCTGCGCTCGACGATGCGCGATGCGATGGCCGTGCACGATGCGCGCATGATCGCGTTGGAGGAGAACTCCGCGGCTCTGGGGAGAGCGCAGGAGCGTTCGGGAGCCGTGCTCGCCTCGATGAGTCACGAGGTGCGCACCCCCCTGACCGCGATCCTCGGCTTCACCGAGCTGCTCCTCGAGCCGAACGAGGACGTCGCGGTCCTGCGCTCCCACGCGCAGACGATTCGACGCAACAGTCAGCACTTGCTCGACGTCCTCAACGACGCGCTCGACATGTCGAAGCTCGACGCGGGCATGATGCGGGCCCAGGCGCGCCCCTTCGACCCGCGGCGGCTGGTCCAGGAGGCGGTGGAACTGTTCACGCCGCGCGCGAAGGAGCGGCACATCACCCTGCGTTTCGTCGAGGAGGGGTCGATTCCCGCGTGCGTCGCTTCGGACGAGTTCCGCGTGCGCCAGATCCTGCTCAACCTGATCAGCAACGCGCTCAAGTTCACCGAACAGGGCGGCGTGACCGTCACGGCGCACTACGACGCCGGGCACTCCATCCTCGAATACCGTGTGACGGACACGGGTGTCGGCATCGCGCCCGGGCAATTCGAGCGCATCTTCAAGCCCTACCAGCAGTCGGCGAACGAGGACGTGCGCCGATTCGGCGGCACCGGCCTCGGGCTCGCGATCAGCAAGCGACTGGCGGAGCTCCTGAACGGCACGCTCTCCGTGCAGAGCCGGCTCGGCGAAGGCGCGACCTTCTCGCTGCGCCTTCCGGCGAGGGTCGTTTCCAGGGAGGAGGGCAGGGAACGCGAAGGAGCCGAGACGAGCGAGGCGTGGAAGCCGCGGCCCAGCTGGCGCGTGCTCGCCGTCGAGGACACGCTCGAACACCAGAAGCTCCTCTACGCGAACCTGCGCCGTGGCGGGCACACGGTCGATGTGTGCGAAACGGGCGAACGCGCGCTGAACCTCGTGCGCGAATCCGAATACAGGCGCGACCCCTACACGATCCTGATCGTCGACGCGCACTTGCCCGGCATGTCCGGCAGCGCCACCGTGCGAGCCGTGCGCGAACACGGCTTCCGCGGACCGATCCTGGCCGTTACCGCGGACGAGTCCGACGAGGCTCGCGAGGAGTGCCTGCTCGCAGGCTGTGGGGAAGTGCTGACGAAACCGATCGACAGGGAGCGCCTGCTCAGTGCGCTTTCCCGTCTGGTCCACGGCTCGAAGTCGGCGGGGGCGGCATGACCGGCCGCGTTCCCAGTCGTTCGACCTCGGCGAGGAATTTCTTCGCGGCATCCGCGGCCTTGTTCTGCTTGTCGTTCGCGACCGACTTCAGCTGAGCGATGGCCGCGCCGCGTGCCTCGCGCGTGGGGAAGCGGCGCTGGAAATCGCGCGCCACGCCGCGCAGGCGGGTGGTGACGATCATCGCCACGCCGATGAAGAAGATCATCGACCAGACGATCATCAGCACGACGAGGCCGCCCACTCCAGTGGCCGTGGCGGGGATCTGCTGGAGCAGCAGCCACGGCAGCACCGGCAGGAAGTAGATCAAGCAGCCCCACGCGCCCAGGCTCAGGCTCTTCTTCGCCCGTTCGAGCAGGTCGATCGTCTCGATGCGCGCGCGCTGCTCCAGATTCTGTTCGACCGGAGCGGGCGGCGGCCGCGGCGCGCTCTTCGCATGAGCCGGATTCGCGTGACTGATGTTCTCGGCCGCGTACTGCACGGGACCCGCGGCGACGCTCGCCGTGCCCGTGCGCCGAGCGACCTCCTCGATCCACTTCCTGTCGAACTTGAACAGGTGGATGTCCGACAGGACGAGGTCGAACGTTCCGTCGGCGTTGCGCACGAAACCGAGGTCATCCGAGGAAGCACCCAGGTCCTTGCGACGGACGATGACGTTCGCGAGCACGTCCGTCGGGCGCCCGATCCAGTCGTCGAGCGGACGAGCATCGGCGTGGACTTCGACGTGCTCGAAGCCCATTTCGGCGAGGGCGCGCGCCAGATCGCGCTCGGAGCGCACGTCGGTCCTGATCTTGCGGTAGCGCGCCATCATCCACCTCGCGACAAGCGCCGTGCGACGGCGGACAGTTCGTGCTCGGATGCGGGAGAGCCCGGCAGCGGGGGGAACTCGCCGTCGGCATTCGTCGGCACCAGGTGCAAGTGCACGTGCCGCACCTGCCAGCCGATCACGGCCAGGCACACGCGCTCGCAAGGCAAGTGCTCACGCATCGAAATGGCGACGACGCGCGCGAATTCCATGAGCGCCGCGTAGTCGTGCGCGGGCAGTTCGAACAGCTGGTCCGAAACGCGCTTCGGCAGCACGATCACGTGACCCGGACGGACGGGCGAGGGGTTCAGGAACGCCACGTGGCAGGCGTCCTCGGCGACCCGATGGACCGGTCGCAGGCCCGAAACGACGTCTTCGAAGGTACGCATGGGCTTCCGAGATTGCCGCTCGGGCGCCGACAGGGAAAGAATTGCCTGTGCTTTCCCTCCCGACTGGGCTGGTCGCTTGCCGATCCATCTTCCTGCGATCCGCGCCGAGCGCCGGAGGTCGCCGGAGAGAAGCCCCCAGTGAAGAAGTTCGTCCAGACACACCAGTGCATCCTCGCACTTGCGTTCGCGATCACGGCCAGTTGCGGCTCGGGCGCCCCGCCCGAAAGCGAGTTCACGGCGCGGAGCGCTCCGCCTGAACGCCCCTCGCCGACCGCCGTGGTGAAGTCCGAGAAGGCCGCCAACAAGAAGCCGACTGCCGGTGGTTCCGTGAAACTCCCAGCGCTGCCGACTCCGGTCGAACTGCCCGCGGTCACCGAGCGCAGCTCGCTCCTCCAACGCCTGCCGAAGTCGGCGCTGTTCGCCCTGCGCCTGCCGCGCGTCGAGAAACTGCGCGAGGCCTACGCACGCAGTGCAATCCGACAGTGGGTGGAGCAACCGGAGACGGCCGCGCAACGCGATCAACTGCATTCGCTCACGGCCCAACTGGAAGGCGAGCTGCGCGCGACGTTTCCCGACCTCGACGCTCTGCGTGAGCAATTCGAGACGTTCCAGGGGGAGGCGGTCTTCGCGGTCGTGTCCATGGACATCGCGGCCCTGACCTCCAAGTCGACGACCAGCGCGATGCCTTTCACGTGCGCGTTGATGTTCGACGCGCTGGATCGTGCACCCGAGTTCGACGCGCTCGTCACGCGCGCGTTGCTGGCCACCGAGAGTACAGCCCACAAGGACAAGCACGCGGTCGTGCGCGTCGAGCGCGAGACGATCGATGCTTCGCACTGGCGCATCCGCGTCACTTCGGAAGCGGCCGAGATCGACGCGATCCGCGATGAGGGGCAGTTCTGCCTGCACATCGGACCGGGCGGCGGCGTGAAATCCGAGGAGCATCCGCTCCTTCTGCACGAGACCGAGCGTTCCTTCCTGGCCGCGGACATCGCACGCGGAACGAAAGACCTCTCCGTGGGAGGCGGCGTTCCCGTGTTCGAGGCGTTCGTGAACCTCGAGCCCGTGTGGGGCGCAGTCGAACTGCTCGCGCCCGCCGACCTGAAAAACGTGCTCACGGGGTTCGGCGCCACTTCGATTCGCGGATTCTCCGCGGTTCTCGCGCTGGGCAAGACGGGCATCGACGAGGAGATCTTCTTCATGTCGCCGGGCGGCAAGGACCTCCTGACGCGTTGCGTCACGAATCGGCCGCTCGAGGCGGGGATCACGCGGTACCTGCCCGAGGACGCCAGTTCGGCGACGATCAGCACGTTCGACTTCAAC
>JBGATY010000005.1:33798-58964 GCA_044228955.1 Planctomycetota bacterium
GCCCTGTTCGAGGGAGTGACGAAGCTCCTGCCCGAAGCGGGCAAACGCGGACTCGAGAGCTCCTTGCGTGAGATCAAGAAGAGCGGCTTCGATCTGCGCGCCGACCTGATCGACAACATCGGGCCGACGTTCGCGGTCACGGGCGACTTCGATCCGGCCCAGATTCTGCAAGGCGACGATTCGGGGCGCCCGTCCTCGTTCACGATCGTCGCTCAACTGCGGGATGGGGCCCGTCTGCGCGGAGTCATCGACGCCCTGCTCGACCGCATGGGAGCGCGCTCGAGCGTCCAATCGAAGGACATCCACGGCTTCAAGGCCTACGGCATGGCCGCGCTGCCCGTTCCCGGACCGGACGGTCGTCCGGCGTTCTACATCGAGCCGCACTGGTACATCGGCGACGATGCATTCGTGTTCAGTCTGTCGCGACAGGCTCTCGCGCGTTCGCTCGCCGCCGCGTGGAATCCAGAGAACCGGGGGCCGCGCGCGATCGCCGATGCACTCGCGCGCGAGACCGGAGCCTTCTCGGTCGGCGTGAGCGCGATCGAGGGCGGGCGGGCAACCTCGCCGACGATCGGCCGCAGGACGAGCATCGGACTCGAGCTGTCGACGAAGGAGGGAACCGGCAACATGACCGGCTACTCCTTCCTCACCTTCGGCGGAATGGCCGCGGCCGTCGCGGTTCCGGCCATGCTCACGGCTCGCAAGGAGACGGACGAAAATGCCGCGGCATCCGCTTTGCGATCCATCGCAGCCGCAGAGAAGGAATTCCGGACGAAGCGCTTCATGGACGCCGATGCGGACGGAGAGGGCGAGTTCGCGACCCTGGCCGAACTCTGCGGCGCGACTCAGCTGCGCAATGGGCAGCCGGCACTCGCGTCGCCACTGCTGCCGGTCGCGATGGCCCCCGGCGAGGACGGGCTGGCACGCCAGCGGGGCTACGTGTTCCGAGTCGATCTTTCGAACCGGCTGACGCGACGCATCGACTTCGACGAGAAGGAGTTCTTCGCCTACGCGTGGCCCGAGGAGAAGGACGGCCTGCCGCGCAAGGTGTTCGCGATCGACGCGGACGGCACCGTGTTCGCCACGGACAACGACGCTCCCGAACAGGGTTACGTGGGAATCGAGCGCATGCCGAAGCCGGACGCGGCCAAGCGCGTGAAGACGGGTGGCTCGAAGGTGGCTCCGAACGTCCCGCGCTGTCTCGACGGCGGCATCTGGCGCTGAGACGCACGGCCTGGCCCCGTACTCGTTGCGATCGCGAGGTCGGGCGCTTACCTTCTCTCGCCCATGCCCGCGCCGAGCGACGATGCACGTTCACTGACTGCGCGCGCCGTTTCCGTGACTCCCTGCGGTGACGACGGGATCGTCCTCTGCATCCGGCCGGATGCGGCCATCCCGCCGCTGCGCGCCGCGCGGTTCTTCATGCTGCGGCGCGAGGATCGCCTCTCGCCCGCGATCCCCCGGCCGTTCTCGGTCTATCGGCAGATCGGCGGCAACCTCGAGTTCCTGATCAAGGTGATGGGCGTCGGCACGGCCGCGCTCGCGCAGTGCGTGCCCGGCACGAAACTGCGCCTGATCGGCCCGCTCGGCAACGGGTGGCCGACGATCGACGGCGAAGGCGCGCCGTGGGTGATGCTCGGCGGCGGCATCGGTTCCGCGCCGTTCTACATGGGCATCCAACAGGCGCTCGCCGGCATGGACGGCCGGAAGCCGGCGCGACGCGAGGCGCTCACGTACCTCTACGGCGCGGCGCGCAAGGGCCTCCTGTACGACCTCGACGCGTTCCAGAAGCTCGGCGTGCGTGTCGAGACCTGCACCGACGACGGATCGGCGGGATTTCGCGGCAACGTGATCCAATTGCTGGAGAGCCTGTGGAGCAAGGGCTCGCTGCCGCGTGAAGTGCGGCTGCTCGCGTGCGGGCCCGAGCGCATGCTCGAAGCAGTCGAGATGCTCGCGCGTTCGCGCGGCTTGCCGTGCTGGTTGTCGCTCGAGACGCTGATGGGCTGCGGCGTGGGCATCTGCAACGGTTGCCCGGTTCCGACCGTGCCGGAAGGTCCGCTGGGTGCGTGGCCGAACGCCAAGTGTTGCGTCGAAGGGCCCGTGTTCTCGGTAGCCGCCGTCACGGTGTGTGGAGCGCACTGAGCGCTCACTGCGCCGGCAGTTTCGCGATCCGCTCCTCGAGTGACCGTGCCTCGGTCGCTGCTTCGGCGCTGTCGTCGCCCGCCTTCTTCACGATCTCGAGAGCGCGCGACAGCGAGACGCGCGCCGCCTTCGCGTCGTTCGTTTCGGCCTGGAGCACGCCGAGCGATTCCCACGCGAGCAGACTGTCGGGGATGAGCTCGCACGTGCGCGACCAGGCCGCGAGCGCGCCGGCCGTGTCACCCTTCTTGCGCAGCATTCCACCCTTCAAGTACAGCGTCCTGCCGTCGTTCGGGTCGACCCCGAGCGCGCGGTCGATCCATTCCAGGGCCCCGTCCACGTCGCCGCGATCCGCGTCGATGGCCGCGAGTGTGCGGTACGTGTCGACGCTCTGGATCGGAAGTGGGCGCAGCATCTCGCGCAGTTTCCGGCCTGCCTCGCCGCGCGCGCGCAACTCGTAGGCGCGCGTCAGGAACGGCATGGCCTGCGGCAGGCCTTCCATCTGCAAGAGCAACGCGCCCGCGTTGTAGTGCGCCTCGTAGCTGGACGGGTTGCACTCGGCAGCACGCAGGAGCGCGCGTTTGGCGCCGTTCTGCTCCTGGCGATACCCTCGACACCGGGATCGCACTGTTCTTTCGCGGCGCCGCATTCGTTCACCGGCGAGGACGTCATCGAACTGCAGGGCCACGGCGGGCCGGTGATCATCGAGGCGCTGATCGACGCCGCGCCGAAACCTCGTCGCCCGCGGCTTCGTACGCGCCGGCGAGCTTCAGCAGGTAGGGGACGTGATCCGGGCGATGGCGCAACGCCGTCTCGAACGAGGTCGCGGCCTTGGCGAAATCGCCGCGCTTCATCGACAGGATGCCGAGTGCGCTGTGCGCCTCGACGTAGCGTCCGTCGATGGCGAGCGCCTTCTCCAGAGCGCGACTCGCTTCGTCGAGTTCGCCGGCAGCCGTGAGCGAGGCGCCGAGTCCCGTCCAGGCCTCCGTGCTCGTCGGGTAGCGCTTGGTCACGAGCTCGAAGACCTTCTCTGCCTCGGAGAGGCTGCGCGAATCGGCCGCCGCGTCGAAGAACAAGGACCAGCCGAGCCCGACGTTGGCCTGCACGAAATCGTCGTCGACCGCGAAGATCGAGTCGTCGCCGTGCTGCGCGGCCTGGCCGAGATCGAGCGTCGTCTGGAACGCCGCCAGTGCGGCCTTCAGCGCGTCGCGATCCTCGGTGCGCTGATATTCCTCCAGCAGGACCTTGCCCAGCACGCGATACACGTAGGGAGAGCGCGGCGCCTCGAGCGCGGCGGTCGTGAGCAGGCGTTTCTCGTCGGCCCAGATCGCGGTGCGCTGGTGCGTGCGCCAGCCGAGCGCGAGAGCGATCACGGCGAGCAGCATCACGGCTCCTGCGCGCGGCAGCACGCGCAGCGCCGTGATCGAGACGACCAGTGTCACGCCGATCGCGGCCACGTACAGGTAGCGCTCGGCCAAGGGGAAGATCCCCAGAGCTGCGACGCGTCCCACCATCGGGGCCAACGCCAGCGGCGCGAAGGCGACGCCGACGAGGAACGCGAACGAGCGTTTTTTCCAGGCCGTCCGGGCGAGAGCGAACCAGGCGACGCACACGAGGAGCGCGGGTCCGAACGTGCTCCACGACATGGCCGGCGTGAACGGATGGAATACGCGCAGGGGATGCGGCCAGACGAGCAACCCCAGTCCGTTCCCGAGCAGTTCGACGCGCAGTTGCGCCAGACGCAGCGTGCTCACGCCGAATTCGGTCGTGGTGCGGTCGAATCCCGCCGCGAGGCTTCCGAACACCGCCGCTCGAGCGACGTACCAGATGAAGAGCGCCACGACGAAGGGTGCGTACGCGCGAACGGCATTGGGGACCCAACGGCGCTCCCGGCCCGATACGGCACGCGCGACGTCGATCGCGAGAGCGAGTGGCACCGCCGCGACCGCGAGCTCCTTCGACGCGAGACCGAGAGCGAGCCATGCGCCCGCCGCGATCGGCGCTCCGGGTGAACCGCGCTCTCGCCACGCGAGGAATGCATCGAGCGCGAGCAGCACGAACAGGCCGCTCAGCGGCTCGTTGATCGCAGAAAGCCAGGACACGGCCTCGACGTGGACCGGATGCAAGCCGAACAGGAGCGCCGCGAAGAACGCGCACACGGCATCGCCGCACAGCCGCCGAGCGAGCCGATACGCCGCCCAGGTCGCCGCGAGATGCAACGCCAGGGACAGCACGTGGAATGCGAAGGGCGCGCCGCCGCCGAGGCGATACGCCACGGCCAGTGCGACGTTCGCGAGGGGGCGGTAGTAGCCGACCGCCGCCGTGTTCTCCGGGCCCGTGAAGTCCCACATCGGCTTCACGAGCGAGGACGCGAGTTGCGAGAGGTCCGACACGGCCGGATTGCGCTCGACCGTCAGGAGATCGTCGTAGACGAACGCACCCGACAATCCACGCAGGAACGCGAGCGCCGTGATCACGAGGAGCAGCGCGACGAGCCAGGGTTTCGACCCCGTTCGCTCTGCTCTCGTCGTCACGTCCATTTCCGTGGTGTATCCGCTCGAGCTCGCGGAGACAACGAGAGCAAACCTCACGCCGCGATCACGCCGCGTCGAGAGCGAACTCGTGCGTGCGAGTTCGCGCGCAGCGGAGAGCGAAAAGCGCGCGGGGGAGGAGCTCTTGGCTTCCTCCCCCGCGCGGGAATCACACACTCGTTCCGCTCAGGGGCAGAACTGGACGGCCAGACCGTCGCTCGTGTTGAAGTTGGACCCGCCCCCGGCGGTGTCCCGGAACCAGAACTGGAAGTACTTCGTGCTCCCCGCGGTGATCTGTCCGGCCACCGGGGCCGTGTTGTAGTCGAGCTGATAGAACGCCGTGCCGAAGATGCTCGTGAACACGATCGGCAGACGCACGATGCCCGTGGTCGCGCAGATCCAGCCGTTGCCGAACGGCGCGGCCGTCTGCGTCGAGCCGAAGAAGAAGATGCCCGCGCTGCCGACGGGCATGCCGCTCGCCAGCAGACCGAAGTTGTTCTGGCTGATGAACTGAGTTCCATTCCAGCCCATCAACGCGCCGTTCGGGTCCGCCGAATTGGGGTTCACGAAGCAGTAGTTGCTGGGAGACGGGCACACCGGCGCCGTGCCGGGGATGAACGGGAAAGCGTTGGAAAGTGACGCGTTTCCCGAGGCCGAGGTCTTCACGAGGATGTCGCCCGGACCCGAGTTCGCCGGAGTGCTCACCGTGATCTGCGTCCCGCTCGAGGGCACGCCGCTGACCACCACGCTCGTCAGCGAGCCCGCGGTCGCCTGCGTGAACCACACCTGGTTGTTCGTGGCCGAGAAGCCGGAGCCGTTGATCGTCACGGAGCCGAGCGCGGGCACCAGGCTCGAGATGATCGGCTTGCTGGCCGACGCGACGCCGTAGATCGACTGCACGCCTGCGATGTCGTCCGCGGAAATCGAACGCTGCGACGTGCCGGTCCCGGTGATCGCCGGCTGCATCGTCGCTCCCGCCACGCCGGAGTGGTCCAGGCCGAGCGCGTGCCCCAATTCGTGGCAGGCGACGCCCTGGATGTCGATTTCCGAACCTGGAATGCCGGTAGTCGGACCGTCGGCCCACGTCCAGCCTTGGTAGAAGCGCATGCGCCAGCCCGTGAAGCCGGGGTTGAAGTACTCGGTGAACGCCAGGACGCCGCCGCTCGAACCGCTGATCTCGGAGCAGATGTTGTCTCCGATCACGCCGACGCCCGTCGCGTTGCCCATGAAGTAGAAGTCGAAGTTGGCCCCGCCGGATCCGAGGTCGCCGAACTGCGACGGATCGCCGTTGCCATTGCCGTGCAGGCGCGCGCCCCACTCGACCGCGGCCTTCCAGATCGCCATCTCGACGCCCGTGTAGCCGGGGAAGCTCGTATCCGGGGTCGTGTTGTCGTTGGCCTGCGGGTCAGTGAAGTTGTCGAAGATCTTGAAGTGGCGTTGTGACGTGGTGAGCGACGTGCCGATGACCGTGAACGCGTCGGACTGCGTGGGAACGAGGAGCAACCCTGCGAGACCCAGGGCGGCCGTGGGGAGGACGAGTTTGGCGAGAATGTTCACTTGCTGGCTCCCTTCTCCCGAACGGCGAGCGCGATCTGAGCCTTGAGATCGCTCAAGAGGACGTTCGACGGGACGGCGTACCCGTCCCCGCGACCTTGAACGACGACGTTGCCCGAGCGCTCGAACGTGCGGTAGATGCCGCCGTGCCAGCCGAAGATCTCGTTGCCCGAGAAGTCTCCGCCCATGTTCTCGTTGTAGCGGTAGAAGCACACGACCTTGTTGCCGATCTTCGTGTCGTCGGCCGACGGCGCTTCCGAGTTGAACGAGCCGTGCTCGGCGTCGATGAATCCGCCCATGAAGCTGACGTCGACCGTGACCGGCTTCGCGGTCTCGAGCGACACGCCTTCGATCGACAGCGTCGTGAAGTAGAGTTCCGGCCCATCGACCGGGTGATCGATGCGGACGACGTGCTTCTTCACGATCGTCCCGAGGACGGCGTCGTTCGTCTTGGCGACGATCTCCGTCAGGTTCACGCGCAGGATCTGGGCCGTCGCGATCGTCGCCGCTGCCGAAATGGCCAGCGCGACCGCCCCGCGACCCAGGGTGGAGAATTTCATGAGAGAGGCTTCCTTTCGATGCTCGCTGTCCACGGCAGGCATGCCGGGCGGCGGGACTTCTTCTGAACCGACTCGACCGAGAGACTAGGACGCATCGGCGTGCCCCAGGGTTCCGATGGCCGCCGACTCCACAAATCTAACAGCCAAGGGGCAACCGATGGGGATTCAGTGCATTCCTGTCGGTGTGTAGGTCTTGGGCGGCGGCGGGGGAGAGTCCGGCCCCAGGAAAGCCGTCAATTCCTCGTCCCGCGGGTTCTGCACGAGCAGCTCGGTGACGAGGGCGTGCCCGCCGGGGTGGCCGCTGCGCACCTGGGCCATGGCCAGGCGGCGGCGCAGTGGATACTGGTTCGGAACGAGTCCACAGGCGGTCTCGAAGGCCTGCGCCGCGCCACCGGCGTCCCCGGCGATCTCGCGCGCCTCACCCAGTGCGAACCAGGCGCGCCAGTTGGAGTGCTCGCGCTCCACGACCGGCTCGAGGCGGCGCACGGCGGCGGGCGCGTCCAGTCCCTCGAGGTCGGCGTAGGAGAGCGCGATCTCCAGGTCCGACCACGGCGCGTGCGCGGCGGCGAGCGGGGCGAGGAAACGATCGATGCTCGTGACGTCGCGCTTCTCGATCAGGGCTCGCGCGATCCAATTCCAGGTCGCGCGCAGGAACGGATCGAGCGGCTTCACCGCGGAGGCACGTTCGAACAGGCCCAGCACCTCGGCGTCGAGTTCGATCGCCGCCCCGCCTTTCTCGAACGGCGAGCTCGTCGTCTGGGCCGCGTGGAACCGCGCGAGCGCGGCCGCGAGCGGATCCGAACTCGCCTCCGCCACGGCTGCCAGCGTCGATGCGCGCGCCGCGAAGGAGCGCTCGTGCACGAGGACATGGAGGCGGGTCCACGGCGAAGCGACGGATGCGTCGCGCTCGAACGAGAGGACCCGCACGCGCCGCTGGTCCCCGAGCGGAGCCTCCGTGCCGTTCGTGACGAGCGCGAGCGACGGAGCTTCGAGGCCGTCCGCGCTGATCACGACCGCGTGCTCGACGTCGCTTCCGCCGAGCTTCGTGTCGCGCGGATTCACGACTCCCGAAAGCGGCTCCTCCAGAGCGAGCCAGCGCACGACGGTCGTCGTGACCGGCGCGTCGACGGCTTCGATTCCGGGCGCGTCCGTGGCGAGCGGCAGCGCGATCACGAGATCGTAGTCGCCGCGCTCGAGGCGTTCTCGAGCCGCCTTCGGCGAGAGGATCTCGCCGGTGGGGGGCGCGATCGGAGTGTTGCCGTCCTTGTCCTTGTAGAGTTCCTTTTCCAGGAGTGGCATCGATCTCCACCACGACGCGGTGCGATCGACCGTGCCCGCTCCGCGCACCGACAGCGCCGCGGAGCGCAATGGCGTGAGCTGGCCGACGAACAGCACGCGCACGTCCTTCCTCGCGACCGGGAGGACAGCGAACGAATCGTCGATGCGTTGCGTGTCGTTCCCGATGCCGTCGACGTCCGGCGTGAGTGCGCGCCGGTCGAGCGTCGCGATCTTGAGGCCCTGGCGCGACGGCTCGACGGTCGCGAGACCGGTGCCGCGCTCGAATACGACGAACGGCAGGATCATGCGCCCTTCGAAGGGCGAGAGGACCACGATCGGCTTCGAAGTGCGGGTGAGCGCCGGGATTCCACAGGCGCCGATCAGGAAGAGGGCGAGGTAGCGGGCGCGCGGACGGCGCCTCGACTCCGAGAGCACCGCCAGCGCCGCGCCGACGAGCGTGACGAGGCAAGCGAGTGGCACGAGCTGCGCGCTGTAGAGTTCCACTCGATCACCGTCGGCGCCCGAACTACGGTCGAACAGGCGTGGAAACGCGAGCAGACCGACCGCGGCGCCGAGGAGCGCACTGCTCCAACTCCCGCGGCCCCGCGCACCGGCGAGTCCGGCGCCGAGGAGCAAGGCCGGCGCGACGAACGAGGCGGCCCCGAACAACGCATCCCACGGCAGGGTCCCGACGTCCGACACGCGCAGGTGCCAGCGATCGAGCATGGGCCGCAGCCCGCGTCCGTCGGCGACGACGTCGAGGAACGCCATCGAGGCGAAGCACGCCGCGCTCGTCGCGGCGAGCGCCACCGGGAAGGACAAGCGGCGCGTCGAGCGCGCGCTCGTGATCCAGCCGAACGCCGCCGCGCCAAAGGCGACGAGGGCCAGGAACACCACTCCGAAAACCGTGTCGTCCTGCGCCAGGCCGAGACCGAGCAGCCGCACGTGACGCGCGACGGCCTCGAGTCCGATCGCGACACCGACTCCGGCGATCATGAGACCCGCCTTCTCGCCGGTCTTCGACGGCTCTGCGCCTTCCTCGGGCGGCTCATCACGCTGCTTCGCGATCAATGGGCGACCGACGAGGAGAACGACGACTCCCAACGCGAGCATCATCCACGGCACGCCGTGCGTCGGGCCGAACACGAACCCGTGCGCGGCGTAGCCCCCCGCGATCGAAGCCAGGAGCACCCACACGCCGCCGGCGTCCGCTCCGAACGACGCGAACGCGAACAGCGCGAGCGCCGCGGCGCGCCACCCCATCGCCGTCGACGGCGCCACGCCCGCCCAGTCCGTCGCGTCGCCGCCCGGCATGGCGCGCAGTCGCGACAGCAGGAAACCGCCCGCGAAACCCAGCAAGATCCGACCAATCGTCCGACGCATGGGACGGACGGTAGCGCCTGCGGGGAACCGGGTGAAGCGCCCACGCCGTATGCTCGTCGCCCGATGTCCGACACGGGAGTCACGGAGAGCGTCGCGTGCGCGCGACTGGGCGAGTGGTTCGAGCGCGAGAAACGCGCCTTGCCCTGGCGCGAGACGTGCGACCCGTTCGCGATCTGGGTCAGCGAGGCGATGCTGCAGCAGACGCGAGTCGAGACGGTGATTCCCTACTACCAGCGCTTCCTGGCGCGCTTCCCGAACGTCGCAGCCCTCGCTGACGCGCCGCTCGAGGACGTCCTGTCCTTGTGGAGCGGTCTCGGCTACTACCGCCGCGCGCGCACGCTGCACGCCGCCGCGCGGACCGTCGTCGAGCGTCACGGCGGCGTGTTCCCGCGCTCGCACGCCGAGATCCTCGAGCTGCCGGGTGTCGGTCCGTACACCGCCGGCGCCGTCGCGAGCATCGCGTTCGACGAGCCGGCGCCGCTCGTCGACGGCAACGTGGCCCGCGTGTTCGCGCGCTGGTTCGGCGTGGATTCGCTCCAGGAATCGAGGGCCTTCCGCGAGGCGACGTGGGACATCGCGCGCCGGCTGGTCTCCAGCGTGAAACGACCGGGCGAGTGGAATCAGGCGTTGATGGAACTGGGCGCGACCGTGTGCACGCCGCGCGAGCCCAAGTGCGGCGAATGTCCGCTCCGAATCGCGTGTCGAGCCTTCGCCGAGGGGCGCGTCGAGGCCCTGCCGCGACCGAAATCGCGCCGTGCGTCGATCCAGGTCGAACTGTCGACGCTCGTCGTGCGAGAAAGCGGTCGCCTGCTCGTGCGCGAACGACAGGGCCACGAACGCATGGCCGGGTTGTTCGAGTTGCCGACGGTCGAGACGAGCGGCTCCGAGCACGTCGCCGCGCGCTCGTTCGGCGCCCTCGAACTCGCCGAGATCGACGCCCTCGGGGTCGTTTCGCACACGATCACCCACCACAGGATCCGCGCTCGAGTGGCCACCGGCAGGCTCGTGCGAGGGACCGTTTCGACGCCGTTTCGCCTGGCGGATGGCGCCGAATTCGCGAACCTCCCCGTGACCGGCATGACGAAGAAGATCGTCGCTCGCGGCTGGACCGCCGGCGCGTGAAGCGTTGAAGCGCCGCCCCGCGCATGGCATCTAGTGCGCTCGGAGCCCGGACCATCGCCACCGAACGTCACAACGAACAGCGCTACACGGCGCACGGCGTCACGTTCGTCGTGCCGGCGTTCGACGAGGAGGACAGTATCGAGGGCGTCGTCGGACGCCTGTCGAGCCTCGCGATCGGCGTCCCCGTCGAGATCATCGTGGTCGACGACGGTTCGACCGATGGCACGGCGCGCGTGCTCGAGTCGCTCGCGAAGAAGCACGAGCGCCTGACGGTGCTGCGCCACGAACGGAACAAGGGCTACGGCGCCGCACTCAAGACGGGCTTCGCTCGCGCGCGGCACGACGTCGTCGTCATCACCGACGCGGACGGCACCTACCCCGAGCACAAGATCGGCGAACTGCTCGCGCGCATCGACGATGGCGCCGAGATGGCGGTCGGCGCGCGGACCGGCGCCGACGTGAACATCCCGCTCGCGCGGCGGCCGGCCAAGGCTTTCCTGCGGCGGCTCGCCAGCTATCTGGCCGGCACGGATATCCCCGATCTCAATTCGGGTCTGCGCGCCATGCGGCGCGATCTCGTGATGCGCTATCGACCGATCCTGCCGCAGGGGTTCTCGTTCACGACGACGATCACGCTCGCCGCGCTCACGAACGATCACCGCGTCGACTACGTCACGATCGACTACAAGAAGCGCGCGGGACGCTCGAAGATCAGGCCCATCCGCGACACGCTCGGCTTCACGAGCCTGATCGTGAGGACTGTGCTCTACTTCAACCCGCTCAAGGTCCTCTACCCCGTCGCGGGGATCGTCCTCGTCGCACTCCTCGCGTCCCTGTGGTTCGACATTTTCGTCACCACGCCCGCGAACCTGTCCGACAAGACGACGCTGCTCTTCGTCGCGTTCTTCCAGGTGCTCTCGGTCGGCTTGATCGCCGATCTGATCGACAAGCGCAGCCGCGTTTGAGTGCGTGTTTCCCGCGTGAAAACGTGGTAATCCGCGATTCGCGTCCAGGCCCAGGGCGCGTTGGGTTATCGTCTTCCCTCCAGAACTCCGGAGATTCACCCATGCTCGAGCTCAACGATCCCGCACCCGACTTCTCCCTGCCCTCGACCTCGGGCAAGACCGTGTCCCTCAAGGACCTGCGGGGCAAGAAGATCGTCCTCTACTTTTACCCGAAGGACGACACCCCCGGCTGCACGACCGAGGCCTGCGACTTCCGCGACAACCTCGTGCGTCTGAAAAGCCGCAGCGCGGTGGTCCTCGGCGTGTCGAAGGACTCGCTGCCGAGCCACTCCAAGTTCCGCGCGAAGTACGACCTGCCCTTCGACCTGCTTTCGGACGAAGGCAACGCGATCGCGAAGGCCTATGGCGCGTACGGGCAGAAGCTCATGTACGGCAAACAGGTCGAGGGCACGATCCGCTCGACGTTCCTGATCGACGACAAGGGCAAGATCGTCGGCAAGTGGTCGCCGGTGAAGGTCGAGGGTCACGTCGCCGAGGTGCTCGCCGCGCTGAGCGCGCTCAACGAGCCGGTGTCGATGATGACGCCCAGGAAGGCCGCGCCGAAGGCCGCCAAGCCCGCCGTCGACGCGTCCGCTCCGAAGATCGCCAAGAAGACGGTCGCGAAGAAGAAGTAGATCAGCGGCAGATCGAGCGCACGACGCGGCGCAGGAAGTGCTCCAGCTGGCGCTGGTCCGTGCTCTCCGGCGCGACGCGCGCCCCGATCCTGCGCGCACAAGCCCGGCCCAGCCGGTCGCAGGTCACCGGCACCGCGAGTTCGCGGCGATCGCTCTCGGGCACGCCCGAAAGCGAGAGCCGAAGGAGCGCGTCCCGCCACCCGATTTCGAGGACGCCCTCGGTCCCGTCCGACCGGCGCAGCCGGTAGCGCACGCCGCTCTCCGCGGGCCCGTCGAGCGAGGAACAGCCGGCGAATACGACTCCCAGGCCGTGCGTGACCGCCACCGGACCGGCATTCAGGTTCAGATCCCGCAGGCGCCTCAGGAGGAGGCGGGCCTTGTCGGAGGGCAGGGTGGGCGCACTGAGTTCGAACACGGGGCCTCGTAGCGGGATGGTCGTCTTGGACTAGTCCTGGGAACCACAGCCCCGAAACCGGGGGGGAGGCTTGCTATCGGCAAGACGAGCCGCGAAATGGAGGGTGTGCTTTCAGAAGACGGAGCCGCAGCGATGATTTCGATGAAGAAGTCCAAGAACAGTTCCCTGATTCGATCCTCCGCCGCCATGGCCCTGCTCGCCGCCCTCGGGCTAGCGAGCCTCGGGCTGCGCGCCCTGGCCCGTCCAGCGGTCGACGACGCCCCCTCCGCCCAGACCGCGCTGCCCGACCTGATCAAGAAGATCAAGGCCGACACGGACCGCACGAAGCCCGAGGTCTTGAAGGAGATCGCCGCCCTGAAGTCGCGCGAAGCGATGGCCGGCCTGCTCGAGTGCTACGACGCGATGCAGACGATCTTCATGAAGCGCGAGGTGGTGCGCGTGATGCCGGCCTTCGATGGCGTGGCGGATGCCGAGCAGCCCGCGTTGCAGAAGCTGATGGACGTCGCGACGGGCTCGAACGAATCCGAGCTGCGCGAAGCCGCGCTCGACGCGATGGGGATGTTCCGCGGGCACGGGAAGGACTTCTTGCGCCTGATCGTGACGAGCGAAGCCGACGACGGTGTGCGCGAGAAGGCGATGAAGCTCCACGTGCGCCTCGCCTCGAAGGAGGACTTCGCCTGGTATCGCGAGCTCTGCATCCCGAAGGAACTCGACGAGAAGGCCGAGAAGGAGCGCGAAAAGGCCGAGAAGGAAGCCAAGAAGAAGGCCGAGAAGGAGGCCAAGGAGCGCGAGAAGCAGAAGGGCAAGGAAGCGGACGAGCCGCCCAAGAAGAAGCACCTCGTCAACATCAACACGATTCGCCTGATCTGCTACGAAGCGATCGCGAGCACGCTGACGATCGACGAGTTGATGAGGTCCAAGAAGGACAAGTACCCGAAGATCCGCCGCGCCGCGCTCGAGGAACTGGCTTCACGAGGTGACAAGAAGACGAGCGAGTTCGCCGAGGACATCTTCAAGGACGACGCCGAGTTGCCCGAGAGCCGCGTCATCGCCGCGCGAATCCTCGCGAAAATCGAGGGCACCAAGGCAGCTCCCGACTTCATCAAGCGCGCCTCGAGCGTGGATTCACCGGTCGAATTGCGGCGCGGGCTGGCGGAGATCCTGATCGGGTTCAACGACGAGGGCATCAACAAGACGCTCATCGACGATCTCGGCCGCGGCAAGGGCGTGGGCGAAAAGCTGTTCCAGATCTACGCCGTGCGCTCGATGAAGGACGAGCGGGTCGACAAGGCGCTCGTGAAGATGCTCGGCGACAAGGCCAAGGAGATCGTGGTCGCCTCGGCGAAGATCCTGGGCGAACGCAAGTACAAGGACGCGCTCCCGGCGCTCCGGCGGATGTGGGAGAAGGGCAACAAGGACCGCGACATCATGCGCGCCGGCCTCACCGCCACGGCGATGATCCGTCAGGGCGACCCCGCCTGGATCGACGAGCTCGTCGCGATGACGAAGCACGAGGACCCCGAGCTGCGCAGCCTCGCGATCGACGGGCTCGGCAGCGTGGCGGACAAGTCTCATCTGGACAAGCTCGTGGCGGCGCTCGACGACAAGAACTGGTCGACGCGATTGGCCGCGCTCGAAGCGCTCGAGCGCATCCACATGAAGGAAACGATCTCGCCCATCATCCTGCGCATGGCGAAGGAAGAGGGGCGCATGAAGAACGAGTTCGCCAACGCGCTGTGGCGCATGACGGGCCAGCCGTATTCGGACAATTCCGAGGGCTGGACGAACTGGTGGAAGGAGAACAGCGAGAAGTTCCAGCTCCTGTCCGACGCCGACCTCGAGAAGGTGAAGACGGGCGAGGAGGAGTGGCGCCTGCGTCAGACGACGCGCGTCGAATCGAAGTTCTTCGGCATCCGCATCATCAGCCACCGCGTCATCTTCATCATCGACGTGTCCGGTTCGATGGAGGAGGGCCTGCTGAACGACTACCGCGGCAAGCCGGCCAAGAGCCGCATGGAGGTCGCGAAGAACGAACTCGCGAAGTGCGTCGAAGGGCTCGACCCGGGCGCGCTCTTCAACATCTACACCTTCTCGAGCGACATCGAGAAGTGGATCGACGGCAGCCTCGCGGCAGCCAACGAGAAGAACCGTGGCGAGGGAGCCGCGTTCGTCGCGAAGCTGATGGCAGGCGGCGGCACGAACCTCTATGGGGCCGTGCAGTCCGCGTTCACCGATCCCGACGTCGATACGATCTTCATCATGTCCGACGGCGAGCCGTCGGTCGGCGACGTGACCGATCCGACGCTGATCCGCGAGCACGTGAAACGCTGGAACGAGAACCGCAAGATCGTGATCAACACGATCCAGATAGGCGGACAGTTCCAGGTCCTGGAGTGGCTCGCGCAGGACTCGGGCGGCACGACCGTGAAGTTCGAGTGATCCCGGTCACGGCCTCGAGTCCGGTGAAGACGCGGCGAGCGCCGAGACTCCGTCCTTGAGCAACGCCTCGTTCACGCTACTGCGGATCGTCCTGTCGCTCGTATTCGCGGGCCTCCTGCTCGTACCGCTGTGGTGGTACGGCGGGCTCGAGGCCGGAGATCTGACCGAAGCCTGGAAGCGTCTCTCCGCGAGCACGCTCCTGCCCGCGACCGCCCTGTACGTCGGCATGAACCTGCTGCGCACCGTGCGGTTTCGCTGCCTGATCCCGTCCGGCGAGCGGCCGCGCTTCCTGCCGCTGCTCGGCGTCACCTCGGCGTACTCGATGGCCGCGACCGTCCTGCCGGCGAAGATCGGCGAGGCCACGTTCGTGCTGTACGTGAACCGCGTCTGCGGAGTCTCCTCCACGTCGGGCCTGGCCGCGCTGGTCGTGTCGCGCCTGCTCGACCTCGCGACGCTCGCCGCGCTGTTCTCGGTGACGTGTTTCGTGCTGCAGGCTTCGGGCGCATATCCAGGCATCCCGTGGTTCCTCGCGGTCGGCAGCGTGCTCGCCGCGGTGTCGTTCGTGTGTTTCTTCCTGAGCGCGCGCGGCGACCTGCTGGTCGTGTTCGCGATGACGATCGTGCGCTGGTTCGGACTCGAGCGCGTGTACACCGGGCGCGTCATCCTCGCGAAGTCCTCGCAAGTCGCCGGAGCGCTGCGCTTCGCCGGTAGCGAAGGACGTCTCGTGCGCGCGACCCTCGTGTCGGTCCCTATCTGGATCTCGATCTTCCTCTTCTGCGCCGTGCTCGGGCGCGGCTTCGGGCTGCCGGACTCGCTGTCATGGCCTGAACTGTGCTTCGGCAGCGCCCTCGCGATCGTGACCAGCCTGATCCCGATCAGCGCGTTCGCCAACTTCGGCACGCTCGAGGCCGGCTGGGTCGTCGGCTTCGAACTCCTCGGCGTCCCGCGCGACCTCGCCGCCGCGACGGGACTCGGCATGCACGTCGTGCAAGTCGGCCTGTGCGTGTCGGTCGGGATCGTCGGGCACCTGATCATGGGTGCCGCGGGCCGTGCCGACTCGAGGAGTCCTCGCTAGGTCGAGCGAGGGCTGGGCGCCGAATCAGGTCGCCTTCGCGACCGCTGGCGCGGACTTGCGCGCCGCGGAGTCCACCAGAGACCGCGCCACGGCTTCACCGATCAGGCGGCAGCCCTTCGGCGTGTGGTGGTGGTCGTCGTAGTAGTGCTCGAAATCGGCGGGCACGATCTTCATCACGTCGAGCTGATCGACGCCGGCGCGGCTCGCGACCTTCGACACGCGCTCGTCGACGAGTCGGTGGAGTTTCCAGGCGACTTCGTGCGCGTAGTAGCGCGTGACCTCTCCCGCGTAGGGACGGCCGGTGCCGAAGCTCCACAGGAGCTTCTCCTCCTCGGGCGTGAAGGCGCGCTCGATCCACGGCTGGCGAGCCACGAGGACGTGCGGGGCCTTCTCCCTCGCGCGGGCGATCAGCTTTTCGAACCAGTATTCGAGGCGATCGAGCATCTCGGTCGGGTCGGGCGTCTCGCGGATGATCTCCCGCGCGCGCTGGCGCATCGCGCGCGCTTCGCCCAGGCGCTTGCCCACGCCTTCTCGAACGATCACGGGGCGGCGCAGCCGTCGATTCCAGAACGAGGCCAGCCGGCGCAGTCCGAGCGTCTTCGGCTTCCAGCCGAAGGGGCCGTCGGGATGTTGCGTGAACAGCGCGGAGCTTTGAATCGGCCCTTCGACGAGGTGCTTGGGCGCGCCGCTCTCGAGCCACAGGATGAGGTCGCTGACGCCGATCATGAACACGATTGCATCGAGCTTTTCGTAGCGGGGCAGCACGCGCTCGAGGATCGCGTCGACGTGGCGCGTGGTGACGAGCGAACGGCCGATGTTGCCGACGTGGACCGTCTTGACGCCCAGCCTGGCCAGGTTCTTCGGCTCGCGCAGCACCGACTGCACGACGTTGGGCCAGGACGAGGCCTGGTCGAGGAACCAGCACTCGGCCGCGCTGCCCCCCACGACGAGCACGCGGAAGAGAGTCCGCGAATCACCCGGCGGGATGTCGCCGCGCTCGCCGTCGGGATTCGTGTGGTGTTCGACGATGGGTTCGAGCGTCGGCAGCGTCTGGCGGTCGAGCAGCATCTTCACGCGGGAGTACGGCGCCCAGACATACGCTCGGCCGAAGTACATCAGCCAGGCGCGCGCCGCGATTTCCGCCACGACGAACGAGGCTGCGCCCGCGCCGACGACGACGAGCCCGATCTCGGAGGGAGTCAAGCCGCGCCCTTCTTCGCGCCAGCGCCGAAGCCGATGCGTCGCAGGAGCGGTCCAGTGTCGACGTGGACGTCGCCGCGGTAGACGAACGCGAGCCAGACGATCACGAAGCTCGCCACCGACACGACACCGGCCGCGACGAGTTTCGGGAGCGTGTCGAGCCCCAGCGTCGAGCGCAGGAGCCACATGAGGCCCAGGGGAACGACGGCGCCGATGGCCGCTCGAACGACGACGTACCCGACGTATTCGCGAATCGGGATCGCGAGCTCGCGGCAGGCGAGCACGAGCACGAACAGCGCGAAGAGCACGTTCGGAATCGCCGTGCCGAGCGCGACGCCGAGGATCCCGAACGACGCCACGAGCGCCAGGCTGATAGCGACGTTCAGCGCTCCCATCGCCAAGAGGCCGATCGCGGGTGCCTTGGGTTTCGAAAGACCCATCAGGATCGGCAGCGCGACGCCGCGCACGGGCAGATACGCGAGGAACGAGATCATCAGCACCTGCAGCACGCGCCCCGACGGTTCCTCGAATTCCGCTCCGACCCACCACGCGAGGAACGCCGGGCCGGCCACGAACAGGTAGATGCCGATCAGGAGCACGAGCGACAGGCAGATCTTCGACCATTTCAAGAAGACGGCCCGCAATTCGGCCACGTCCCCGACGGCCTTCAAGCGAGTGGCGAGCGGCATCACGACCGCTCCGACCGAGATCACGAGCCCCGTGAGCGGGTCGAAGAACTTGTTGCCGACGTCGAAGAACGTCGCGTGAACCGGTTCGAGCCGGGAACTGATGACGATGGCGTCCACGCGGAAGGCCAGCAAGGTACCGACGTTCAGGAGCAGCGCAAAGACGCTGAAGCCGAGGATCGCTCGCGCCATCGAGCGATCGAACGACGTGAGCGAGAAGCGCACCTCCGGATGACGCTTTCGCAATACGAGGAGCGCGGACGTGAACTCGAAGACCATCGAGATCACGAGCACGATCGCCAGGGCCGGGAGGCTCGCCCGCCAAGTGAGCAGCGCGACCGTCGTCGCGACGCGCAGGAAGAGTTCGCACCCCATGATCAGGTTGCGCGTCACGAAGTCGGAGTACGCGTCGAAGATGCCGTAGGGCAGCCGCATCGCGAACGCGAAGGCGACCTGCAGGGACACGATCGCGAAGGCGAGGCTCGCGCCCTCCGCCTGGCCCGCGGGCCACTGCGCGGCATGCTCACCGTGCAAGTACTGGCGGTCGAACACGACCCACAGGATCGCTCCGGCCGCGAGGGCGGCGGCTCCGAGTCCCGTGCAGATCGCGAGGCACGTCGAGATCGCCGCGTTCATGCGCGGGACGTCCTTTTTGGCCACCTGCTCGGCGACGAAACGCACGGAGGCCATCGGCACGCCGAGGATCAGCAGGCTCAGGATTCCCGTGTACGAAACGATCGTGACCCAGATCCCGTTCTGCTCGTTGCCGAGCCGGTGCAGGACGAACGGCGAGAGCACGAGCACGACCGCGATCTGCAGCAGGTTCAAGATCCACGTGCTGCCGATATTCTTGAACAATCTGGGCTCGAGTGGGGCGGAGCGGGGGACGGTCTTCGGGCTCGAGTACGAGTTCGGCCCTGCAACCTATCGCTTCCCGCGCGGGCCCGTGCAAGAGCCGGTTGCCTCTTCGACGCCTTCCCGGTCGAGCTTGCGCCGATCGGCTCGGCGCACGAGACTGTCACTGCCGTCCGAGCGGGCGGCGCGCATGTCGACGACAGCGGTGCAGCGGGTGTTGTGGAGCGGATTCGCGCTTTTCCTGGCGAGTGCCGCGCGGGCGCAGGTCTGCGATCTCTCGCGCGTCACGCTCGATCCCTCGGGGGGCGAGGCGGACAACCACTCGGGCGGGATGGCGCTTTCTAGCGACGGCCGTTTCGTGGCGTTCGGGAGCTCCGCGACGAACCTGATCGTCAACGACACCAACGCCCGCGAGGACCTGTTCGTGTACGACCGCGAACTGCACGTGATGGAACGCATCAGCGTCGATTCGTCCGGCGGCGAAGCCGACGCGCAGTCGAGTCAGCCATCGCTGAGCGCGGACGGCCGGTTCGTGGTGTTCTCGAGCTGGGCGCACAACCTGGTCTTGGGTGACACGAACAACACGAACGACGTGTTCTTGCGCGACCGGCAGACGGCCACGACGACGCGGATCAGCGTCGATGCCAATGGAGTGCAGGGGGACAACGGGTCGTACCAGGCCTCGATCACGCACAACGGCCGCTGGATCGCGTTCCTGAGCTCGGCCTCGAACCTCGTGCCCGGAGACGTGAACGACTGCCGCGACGTGTTCCTGTTCGATCGCGCGACGAGCACGCTGGAACTCGTCAGCGTTTCGTCGACCGGAGCGCAGGGCGACGGGTGGGCGGGAGGCAGCTCCGGCGGCCCGTTCGCGAGCGAGGACGGCCGTTTCGTCGTGTTCCAGAGTCCGGCCTCGAACATGGTTCCAGGCGACACCAACAACGCGACGGACGTCTTCCTGCGCGACCGAGTGCTCGGCACGACCACGCGCATCGTCATGGGCCTCGGCGGTGCGGAGCCGAACGGCCCGACGGACGTCACGAGCCTCACCCCCGACGCGCGCTTCGTCGGCCTCGTCAGCCTGGCCTCGAACCTCGTGCCGAACGACACGAACGGCCAGTTCGATTCCTTCGTGCTCGACCGCGAAACAGGCGTCATCGAACGCGTCAGTGTGTCCACCGGCGGAGGCGAAGCCTCGGGCTCCAGCTGGTCGTGCGCGCTCTCCGACGACGGTCGTTTCGCCGTGTTCACCGATACCGCCGCCGACCTGGTGGCGAACGACACGAACTCGAAGCGCGACGTGTTCCGCCGCGATCGCTTCGCGCAGACGACTGTCATGGTCAGTCTCGCCACGAGCGGTTCGCTCGCCAACGCGGACTGCGTCCACCCGGCGCTCTCCGGCGATGGCGAGACGACTGCGTTCACGAGCGCGGCCTCGACGCTGGTCCCCGGCGACTCGAACACCTTCAACGACGTGTTCGTCGAGGGCTGCCGCCCCGCCGACACGTATTGCTTCGGAACCAGCGCGAGTTGCCCGTGCGGCAACGTCGGCGATGCCAACGCGGGCTGCGCGAGCGCCACGACGAACGGCGCGCGGCTCTACGCGGTCGGGGGACCATACGTCGCGAACGATTCGCTCACGCTGGTCGCGCTCGGCGTGCCGGACGGGAGCTTCACCGCGTTCTTCGAGGGCAGCGGTCCCGCGCTTTCGCCCGCGGGGAATCCGTTCGGCGACGGTCTGCTCTGCCTCACGGGTCCGTACCAGATCCGCGCCGTGCGACCGACCGTGGGACATTCCGCGAGCTTCGGGTACCTCCCCGGTGAACCGCAGATTTCCGTGGTGAGCGCCGTCCCCGCGGGCGGCGATCTGCGGCACTACCAGGCGTGGTATCGCAGCGGCGGGAATTTCTGCAGCCCGGCGCAGTTCAACCTGTCGAACGCCGCGACCGTGCTGTGGTATCCGTAGACGTCGAAGCGATGAGCGGCGTTCGATTTCCGGTGACTCCGGCCATGCGCGTCCTGCGCGAGGCTGCGGTCGAGTTCACTCCTCACGAGTACCCGTACGAGGAGAAGGGCGGGACGGCCGCGTCCTCGCGCGCCCTCGGCGTTCCCGAGCACAGCGTCGTCAAGACGCTCGTCATGGAGGACGATCGCCGTGAGCCGCTGATCGTGCTCATGCACGGCGACAAGCAGGTCTCGACGAAGAACCTCGCACGCACGATCGGGGCGCGCAGCGTCTCGCCGTGCAGCCCCGAAGTCGCGGACAAGCACTCCGGTTACCAGGTCGGCGGCACGAGTCCGTTCGGCACGAAGCGCAAGATGCCCGTGTACGTCGAGCGGTCGATCGTCGAGCTCCCGCGCATCTGGCTCAACGGCGGCCGCCGCGGGTTCCTCGTGTCGTTGGAACCGCGCGAACTCGTGCGCGTGCTGAATCCGGTACTGGTGGACGTCGCGATCGACTAGTCGTACGGTGCCTGGCACCGCATGAAACTCGAAACAGCACGCGTCCTCGTCACCGGAGGCGGCACCGGCATCGGCCGCGCCACCGCCGCCCTCCTCGTTCGAAGCGGCGCCAAGGTCGTGATCACGGGCCGCGACGCGAAGCGCCTGGAAGCGACCTCCCGCGAAATCGGGGCCGTCGCCGTTCCGGGAGACGTGACGAACGAGGCCGACGTGAAGCGTTTCGTGGCCGCGGCCATCGCGAAGCTCGGCGACTTGAACGTGCTCGTCAACAATGCCGGCATCGGCACGTTCGCGCCGCTCCTCGAGACGCGCGCGGAGGACGTCATCCGCGTGTTCGAGACCAACACGCTCGGGGCGTTCCTCGTGGGCCGCGAATGCGCGCGATACTTCGCGAGTCGCGCCTCGGGCCCCGGCGGCAACATCGTCAACATCGGCTCGACCGCGGCACAGCGCGGTTTCGCCGGCGGATCGGCCTACTGCGCCTCGAAGTTCGCGCTCACCGCTCTCACCGAGTGCTGGCGCGCGGAACTGCGCAGTTCGAACGTGCGTGTCGTCCAGGTGAACCCGAGCGAGGTGCAGAACGATTTCGGCGTGCACGCCGGCCGGGCGGCGCGCTCGGGCCTGAACCCGTCGAAGCTCGTGTCCGAGGACATTGCGCACGTGATCCAGAGCGTGCTCGCGCTCGACGATCGCGGCTTCGTCACCGACGCGACGGTGTGGGCGACGAATCCCAAGTGAGCCTCACTCGCGGCGGCCTTCGACCGGCGTGACCTCGATCCCGTTGCGCTCGAGGAGCGCGGTCGTGACGCCCGGCCCCTCGACGAGACGACCGGCCGCGTGCGTTTGGCACTTGCCGCACGAGGGCGAACGCTCCTTCAGGAAGGCGCGCTTCATCCCGTGCAATCGGCACAGCGCGAGCGCGCCTTCCGCGCCGGCGACGAACGCGCGGGTGACGTCCCGACCCGCGTCGGTCACGACCAGATCGCGTCCGTCCAGCACCGCCGCTGCGCTCTCGCGGGCGATCCACGCCGGCGGCCTCGGAGTGCCGAGTCCGCCGTGTTCCTCCGGACAGAAAGGCACGGCCTCGAACCCGCGCCGTTCGAGTTCCCGCTCGAGTGCGTGATCGGTATTGGAGCGGGCGTCGTACCGGCATTCCCGACCGAGGAGGCACGCGGAGACGAGCACCTTCTCGCTCACTTGACGGCCTGTTCCTGCACCATCTCGGCGACGAGCGCCGCGGTCGCCTGCGTGGCGGCCTTCTGGCCGGCCTCGCCGCCCTGGTTCACGCCGACGAGGATCGCGCAGCCCTGATCGAGCAGCAGCGTGGCCTCGGCGTACCACATGGTGTTGCTGCCGTTGTGCCACAGCTTGCGCCGGCCCGGCTTGCCGCTCGCGACCCAACCCATCGCGTACTTCGAATCGTCGTCGAAGGGCGGCTTGTGCAGCCTGGCGAAGCTCGCCGCCGTGAGGATCGGCTTCGCGCCCTTGGCGGAGTCCTTCTCGCCCTCGAGGTGCGCCGTCACGTACTTCGCCCAGTCGAGCAGCGAGCAGTGCACGCGGCCCGCCGGCGCGATCGCGATCGGATTGTCGGCCGCGGGACCGACCTCCACGGGTTTGCCGTTCGCCGTGTGACCGCGCGGCTGATCGAGCTTGCCCATCGTGCCCGGCGCGCCGAACCCGGCCGACTTCATGTCGAGCGGGCCGAAGAGACGGCTGCGCATCAAGTCCTCGTAGGACATGTCGAGCGCGCGCTCGGCCATCGCGCCGGCGATCGAGAAGCCGGCGTTCGAGTAGATGAACCTGGTACCAGCGGGAGCTTCAGGCGGATGCGAGAGCACGCCGGCCACGAGCGCCATCCGCTGTTCGCGCGGCGTACCCTTGTGCGACCACAGCTTCGACCACAGGCCGCCCGCGTCGAGGTTCGCCGGCGCGCCGCCGTGGCCCGTGAGCAGATGGCTCAAGCGCACGTCGCGCCAGCCCGGGTCCATCGAAGCCGCGAGCTCGGGGAACGCGTCGGCGACCTTGGCGTCCCACGCGAGTTTCTGCTCCTCGATCAGGATCGCGCACAGAGTCGCGGTCATCGACTTCGTGCACGAACCGAGGTGGATGCGGTCGTCGATCGTGATCAAGGCGTCGGCACCACGCTTGCGCACGCCGTCGGCGCCGGTGGCGACGATCTGATTGTCCCGCACGACGACGCAGACCATGCCGGGGACGTCGCACGCCTCGCGAATCGGCTTCAGGAGCGCGCCCACGTCGCGGATCGTTTGGGCTGCCGGGGCTTGGACCGGGAACAGGGCAACGAGGATGGCCAGGATCATGACCGGGAGCATAGCTTGGTTGCCGCGTGCCTGCCGAGGCTTCAACATGAGCGCATGACCACCGTGGAGAAGATCCTCGTGCCCCTCGCCGAAGGGTTCGAGGAAATCGAGTTCACGACGATCGTCGACGTGCTGCGGCGGGCCGGTCTCGACGTGACTGTCGCCAGTCTCGCCCCCGGCCGTGTGCGTGGCTCGCACGGCATCGTCGTGGAGCCGGATGCCTGCCTCGCGGACCTCGACACGCACGCGTTCACGATGATCGTCCTGCCCGGCGGCCAGCCCGGCACGCGCCACCTGGCGGCGGACGAGCGCGTGCTCGCCCTGGTGCGCCGGCTGGCGCGGGAACGCAAGTGCGTCGCCGCGATCTGCGCCGCGCCTTTCGTGCTCCAGCACGCGGGAGTCCTGCGCGGCGTCTCGGTCACCGCTCATCCTTCGGTGCATGCCCAACTCGTCGACGCGGTGCTCGTGAAGGAATCGCGCGTCGTGAAGTCGGGATCGATCGTCACGAGCCAGGGCGCGGGCACTGCGCTGGAATTCGCGCTCGCGCTCGTCGCGGAACTGAAAGGCCGAGCGCGGGCCGACGAATTGGCCGCGGCGATGCGCGTCTAGCCGCGCCACTCTCGCGCGGCGCCTGAACGCCGGGGATCGGGTCGGGGAGCGCTCGTTCGAAAGCGCGAGGAACAGCGTGCCCCTTCCCCGTCGGCGTGCACGCCGCTTTTCCCCTCGCGCTCCCGGACAACCGGCGCGTCCGCCACCGAGCGGGCAACGCGGAGTCTCCTCCTCTGCCCGACTCGTTCGCGCGCTGTTCGCGCGTCGACGTCGGGCTCGACGGAGGAAGATTGGAACCTGCTCTCGCCCGCGCATCGAACTCGTGCACCTGGGATGGTCTGTTCGAACTCGTTCCCGAACTGCGGCGCTCGCTCGCCCGGTTCGACCTGTGTCGCTTCGAGATCGACGACATCGTGCAGGAAACACTCCTGCGGGCGGCTCGCTACCGTCATCGACTGGAGGACGACGAGCGCCTGCGGCCATGGGTCTTGCGCATCGGCGTGAACGTCATGCGTGATCGCATGCGGCGCGAGGCGCGGCTCCCGTGCATCGAAGGTCCGGACGACGCGCTCGATCTCTTGGAAGGGCGCGAGAAGATCCCCGGCGAGGGGCCCGAGGACGACTTGCTCGAGACGAACGGTGAGGTCTACGAGCGCGCGCTCCTCATGCGGCACCTCGAATCCGCGCTGGAGGAGTTGCCGCGGCCGGATCGACGCGTGCTCGCGCGCTGGTACTCCTGTCCAGACGACGAGAAACCGGCCTCGCGCGTGTGCGAGCACTCGCCGGACCTGGCGAAGGTGCACGTCTTCCGCGCACGCGGTCGCCTGGTGCGGCTCCTGCGCAAGCGGCTGGCGCTGGCCACGACGCGATCGCGCGACGAGTTGCCGCGCCTGCCTCCGCCGAGCAAGGAACGCCGCGGCGCACGTCGCGCCACGGAACGGGTCGGAACCAAGGAGA
>JBGATY010000060.1:0-18979 GCA_044228955.1 Planctomycetota bacterium
GCCCGCGCCCCCCCACCCCCCGGGCCCCCACGCCCGCGGGGGGGCCCCCGCGCCTCCTTGCTAGAAGACGTCCCAGTCGCCGGCCTGGACGAGCCAGGGCTCGGACATGGGGCCGTGCGGGGGGCCGATGCGTTGGCCCATCAGGACTTGCTGCTTGGGCAGGAGGAACGAGGGCACGCGGGCCGTCGTCGGGATCCGGCGGTTGCCGATCGCGACGATCGCGGAAGCGCCGCCCGCCTTCGCGGCGTGCACGGCGGCGGCGAGGAGCGGCTGCGTGGCGCGCCGATCGGTGGTCAGGAATTCCATGACCACCAGCACCTTGCGCCGGTCGACCGAAACGCGATTGACGACCAAGAGCCCCGTGACCGCCCCGTCCTGAATGCAGTGGAAGCGCTCGTAGGCATACAGCGGATTGCGAACGTAGCGCCAGTTCATGTACGCGGCGGAGCGCTCGATCATCGTCGCTTCGCGTGACGCGAGCCGACGAGCGAACTCGTCCTGCGCGGCGTTGAATTCGCGCACCGGGACGATGTCGACGTCGACGCGGCGATCCCACAGCACCGGACGCACGCGCACGGGGATCCTGCTCGTGAGCGTCCAGCCGATCCCCTCGCAGCCTCGGCGCGACGTCGCGTTCGGATATCCGAAGAAGCGCTCGCCGCTCTGGAGGGAATCCCGCAGGGCTCCGATGCAGGCCTTGAAGCAGCCCTTGCCGCGCGCCGCCGGCGAAGTGCCGGTGTCGCAGGATTGCCAGGCCCGTTCGCGTTTCGTCCCCGTCACGAGATCGAGCGGGAACATCGCGTTGCTGGCCACCATCTCGTCGCCATGCAAGACGGCGGCGATGCGCCCCTTTCCGGCCGGCGGCGCGTACTTCCACGCGAAGAAGCGCGCGTCGAGCCGTTCGATCGGGATGGCGTGCTTCGCGAACAAGGCCGCGAACGCGTTCTGCTGGAGGCGGCAGTAGGCGTCCTGGTCGATGCTTTCCCAGTCGAAGAGTCGCGGCGCGGAGTCCATGTCGGGCGCGGAAGCCTAGCCTGGATCGGTTGCCGCGTACTACCCCGTGCCGTCGCCCCTCTCCGACCGTACGCTCTCGTCCGAGTGAAGCGCTCGCATCTCGTTCGCATCGTCTGGATCGTGGCCGCGGCGGTCATTCTGCTGTTCATCGCGCGCACGTTCGTCGGCGACGTCTATCACGTCGACTCGGGCTCGATGGAGCCGACGCTGTGGGGCGACGAGGGCGGCGGAGAGTACGTGTTCGTGCGTTTCGATCGCTCCCCGCCGGTTCGCCAGGAACTCGTGGTGGTGCGCCGGATGGGAGAAGCGAGCCCGATCGTGAAGCGCGTCGTCGGCCTGCCCGAGGAGAACGTCAAGATCGTCCAGGGCGACTTGATGATCGACCGGCAACGCCTCCGCCCGAGCGAACCGCGTGCGCCGGAAGTCGTCGTTTTCGACGATCGTGTGCACCCGCTCGAGAAGCGCTTCGTCGTCCTCGAGGAACAGTCGAAGATGTGGACGAAGGTCGGCAACGAATGGCGCCTGGATGCGCGCGACGTCCCGACGACCGTCGACAAGTCGCTGCTCTACCTGCGCGATCCCGTCGACGACGACTACCTCGGTCCCGACCACGCTCTCGTGAAGGGCTCCGTGGAAGCCAACGACCTGCGGATCGCTTGCGAAGTGCGCTTCGACGACCCGGTCGGACGCGTGCGCCTGCTCCTCAGGGAGATGCTCGACACGTTCCAGGTGACTCTCGCGCGAGTCGACGACGCCACGGTCGAGCTCGAGGTCACGCGCCGCAACCGGTCCGACACGGTCGAAACGCTCGCGACGGCGCGCTTTCCGCTGGGCTTGGGCGTGTGGACGCACTTCTGGTTCGAGAACCGCGACAACGCGCTCCGCGTCGGGTTCGACGGCCCCGGTTCACCGCTCGTGACGAGCTACAAGGAAAACACGCCGAACACGGCGGACAATCGCGAGCCCGACAAGACGTACACCAACCGCGCGGCCTTCGGCGGAGAGGGCGGGCGCTTCGCCTTCCGCTCGATCCGCGTCGCGCGCGATCTCGTCTACACGGACCAGGGCACGTTCGGCGTGACCTCCGAGATCCAACTCGGACCCGGGCGGTATTTCCTTCTCGGTGACCACTCGAGCCGCAGCAAGGACAGCCGCGACTGGGGCCCGATCGACGCCTCCCAGATCGTCGGCAGGCCGGTTTGGGTCGTCTGGCCCCCCTCCCGCTGGCGCCGCGTCGGGTCCAGCGCACTAGACTGATCCGCATCGGAACCCAAAGCCCGCCGCGGGGTTCCTGGAGGTACGAGATGGACCAGGGCTTCGAATCGGATCCCGGCGTGCAGTGGATGCTCGCCTACAAGCGCGGCGACGAGTCCGCGTTCGACCGCATCGTCGAGGCGTACTCGGGCCAGGTCTACTCGCTCCTCACGCGCTTCCTCGGACAGAAGAACGGGCGCGAGGACCTCGTGCAGGACGTGTTCTTGCGCGTCGTGCGCGCGCGCGAGCGCTACGAGCCGACGGCCCGTTTCTCGACGTGGCTGTACCGCATCGCCTTCAACCTCGCGGTGAACGAGACGCAGCGCCAGACCGGCAAGGACGTGTCCGGTCACCAAAGCGGCGGCCTTCGTGACGAGGACGTGGGCGATGCGCTGCTCGACTGGCGCGACGAGAAGGTCGAGGATCCCTCGGAGCGCATGGCGCAGGACGACGTCGTGCTCGCCGTGCGCGCCGCGATCGCGCGCCTCCCGGAACAACAGCGCATGGCGCTCGTGCTCGCGAAGTACCACGAGATGCCGTACGCCGAGATCGCGACGGTCCTCGGCTCGAGCGAGAAGGCCGTCAAGTCGCTCGTCCACCGCGCGCGCGAGAATCTGCGCGTGGTCCTCGCTCCCTACCTGCAGGGGGAAATCGCATGAAGCTCGATTGCCTCGCTTTCCGCACGCTCCTCGAGAAGAAGCTGGTCGGCCGTCCCGATCCGTCTTCGCTGAGCGAGTTGTCGTGGCACGCACACCTCGTCGACTGCGGGGACTGCCGCGCATTCTTCGAAGGGGAAGAAGCGCTCGAAGCGCTGCTCGCGACGTGGCCCGAGCCGCGACTGTCGCCCGAGATCAAGCGGCGCGTCCTCGTCGCGCTGGCGAAATCGAAGCGGACCGCGGTTTCGCTCGACGCGCTGCTCGAGCGCGACGCCGCGTTCGCGACGCCGGAGAATCTGGCGGCGCGCATCCTGGCCGGGCTCGAGAAGAGCCGTGGAGCGGCCGCCGCGCAGGCGCTCGATCCCCTCGACCGGCTGCTCGACCGCGCCGGCGGCGTTACCGTTCCGCCGGCGCTGGAACGACGCGTGCTCGCCGCCCTGGCGGCAGAGCGCGCTCCCGCTCGACGTCCGGTGCTCGCGTGGCGTCGCTCGGCATGGACCCTGGCGGCGGCCGCTGTGTTGGTCGTGACGCTCGTCGTGTGGCTCGCGAATCGCCGCGAGGAAGCGGACGTGCGGCCGATCACGGCGCAGAACGAGCCCACGGCAGCCCCCGACACCCAGATGCTCGCCGCCCTCGACGTCCTGGAGAATTGGGACCTGTTGATGGAGTCGGACGACGTCGACGCGCTGATCTCGACGCTGGGCACGGCCGACGAGGTGCTGCTCGACTACCAGGACGAGGGCTGAGCCGCCGTGAACCGCCTCGCCAAACTCTTCCTGCCGCTGGTGCTCGTCGCGTCGGCGTTCGCGTTCCAGAAGGAATCGCCGACGCTCGAGCGCGCCCGGCAGCGTTGGGAGCATCTCTCGCAGGAGGATCGCGCGCGCTTTCGCCAGCGCTATGAGCGCTACCAGGCCTTGAGCGAGGACGAACGTCGCGTACTCGCGGAACGGGCCGAGCGGATGCGTCTGGCCAAGGAGCGCGCGCGCGCGGAAATGACGCCCGAAGTGCGCGCCAAGCTCGAGCGACTGGATCCGCGCAAGCGCGAGGCCGTCCTGCGCGAGATCGTCGAGAACGCCGTCCGCGAACGCGGCGCGCGCATCCGCGAGAAGATGCCGGAAGCGTGGGTCAAGCGGCTCGAACAGGCTCGCCCGGAGGAACGCGTGCGTTTCCTCTCGGAGCTGCAGCAGCGCGATCGCGAGAAGTCGACGTGCGAGGCGATCGAGAAGATCGGTCCGAAGCTCGGTCTGCCGGCCGCGGAGATCGATCGACTGAAGAACCTGCCCGGCCCCGAGCGCACCGCCGCCGTCCTCGATCTCGGCAAGAAGCTGGCCGTGAAGTACGTCGCCGAATCCGGCTTGCCGCCCGGTCTCAGTGAACAGGAATGGCAGCAGTGGCTCGCGCTGTCGCCGGACGATTTCTTCGAGCGCGTGCAGCACCACCGTCGCGAACACGGTTGGGAAGGTGCCGGTCCTCGTGCCGGGGGTGAATCTCGTCGCGGCGACGCGTCGAAGGGTCCGCCGCCGCTTCCGCACGAGCTGATGGAGGCGCTGCGCTCGACGCCCGATGAAGTGCTCCAATACGGCGATCTGCCGGCGCAGGAGCGCCGTCAGCGCCTCTTTGAGCACCGTCGCGATCGGGTGATCTGCGTCCTGCGCGAGAGCAAGAAGGTCGAAGAGGCGAAACTCGCCGAGTGGTCGACGCTCGGCGAACCCGAGTTCTTCAAGGCGTTGCGAGCGGCTTTCCCCCACACGCACACTCGTCGCGGAGGACCGTTCGGGGGGGGGGGCGGACCGGATCACGATCACGACGGCCCCGGCGGCCCGCCGCCGGACGATCACCGCGGTCCGCCGTCCGACGCCGAACACGGACGGCCTCCGAGCGGGAAGCGCGGCCCGCCTCCCGGCGAACGCGGAGGCGACGGGCCTGGTCCGAAGCCGCACGAGCCTCCTTCGGGCTCGCCGCCGAAGGGTCGCTGACCGCCCTCGTATACTGTTCCTTCTCCATGACGGACAGCAGGACGGTCTCGTTGGACGGCGTGACCTCCATTCCGCGCCTCACAGCGCGCGAGATGTCGAGCGCGCGCCCCGCGTTCGTCATCGATCTGCGCAGCCCGAGCGAGTTCGCCGAGGATCACGTGCCCGGTGCGCTGAACGTGCCGCTCTTCGACGACGTGCAGCGCGCCCTGGTGGGCACGCTCTACCGGCAGGCCTCGCCCGCGGCGGCGTTCGAGGAAGGCCGCGCGATCGTGCGCTCGAAGGTCCGCGACCTGGTCGGGGACATCGCGCGGATCACGGGTTGGGCGCCGCGCGCGGACGACGTCGAGGCGCGCGTCGAACGCATGACCTCGGGCGGATACGAGCACATGGCGGCGGCGTTGATGTCGGTGCCGAGCGGCGCAACGCCGAGCGCGCCCGTCGTCCTCCACTGCTGGCGCGGCGGATTGCGTTCGCGCAGCGTGATCGGCCTCGTGCGCGCGCTCGGTCTCGAGAGCGCAACGATGCTCGTCGGCGGATACAAGGGCTACCGCGCGTTCGTGAACGAGGAACTCGGGCGCGCGGTTCTGCCCCGTACGATCGTGCTGCGCGGGCTGACCGGCGTCGGCAAGACGCTCGTCCTGCGCGAGATCGAACGGCTGCGACCTGGAGCGACGCTCGACCTGGAATGGCACGCGGGCCACCGCAGCTCGTTGCTCGGAATGGTCGGGCTCGAGCCGTGCTCGCAGAAATCGTTCGAGAGCCGGCTGTGCGAGCGCATCACGCGCGGCTTCGGCGACTTCGTGATCGTCGAGGGCGAGAGCCGCAAGGTCGGCGACGCGATCGTGCCGAACAGCGTGTGGAGCGCGCTCACGAGCGGCGTGAACGTGCAGATCGAGGCGTCTCTCGCCCGGCGCGTCGACGTGCTTTGCAACGACTACCTCGCCGACGCGGCGAGCCGGGCGGAGCTGCGGGAACGGCTGCCGCACGTGGACGCTCGCCTGGTGCGCGCGGCGGGGGCGCCTGCGCTCGTTTCCATGCTCGACGCCGGCCGAGAACGCGAGCTCGTCGAGCTGCTGCTCGAGCGCTACTACGATCCGCTGTACAGGCACAGCCAGAAGGGGCTCTCTTTCGCGGCCCGTTTCGACGCCGAGGACCCGACGCTGTGCGCGCGGGAAATCCTGGCTTGGGCCGACGATTCCGCGCGATCGACGAGTCGAGCGCGTTGGCCGGAAGTGCGCGGGGCGCTACCTTAGTCTGCCCGGAGCCGACTTCTGATCCGCGACCTCACCATCCTGATCCCCGCGTACAACGAGTCGCGGCGGATCCAAGTCACGCTCGACAAGGTCTTCGCCTACGCGAAGAAGCGCTTCGAACACCTCGAAGTCATCGTCGTCGACGACGGCAGCGACGACGACATGGGCGCGTTCCTGGCCAGGACGTACGGTGATCGCGTGCGCGTCGTGCGCCAACCAGAACGCCGCGGAAAGGGCGCGGCGATCCGCCGGGGCGTCGCGGAAGTGCGCACGACCTGGCTGCTCTTCTGCGACGCGGATTTGTCGATCCCGCTCGAGGAACTCGAGCAGTTCGAGCCGCACACGGACCGCGTCCCGATCGTGATCGGCAGCAAGCGCGCGCCCGGCAGCCACGTCGAGTACCCGAAGGTGCGGCGGTTTCTGGGCGGCATCGGGCAGTCGCTCGTCTCGATCTTCGTCGTCAGCGGCTTCCACGACACGCAGGCCGGATTCAAGCTGTATCGCACCGACGTCGCGAAGCGCCTGTTCGCCATGCAGACGATCGACGGCTTCGGCTTCGACTTCGAGGTGCTCTTCCTCGCGAGACGTTTCGGCTACGGCGTGGCGGAGATGCCCATCCACTGCGAACACAAGATCGGCGGCACGGTCCGGTTCGCCACGTATTTGACCGTGCTCAAGGAGATCCTGACCGTCTTGTGGAACCGGCTGCGCGGCGCGTATCCGAAAGCATGAGGGCGTGATGGCCGCGCCACTCGACCCCCACAAGCGCTACCTGATCGTCAATGCGGACGATCTCGGCCTGTCGCGCGGCGTCAATCGCGCGATCTTCGAAGCGCACGACCGCGGCATCGTCACGAGCGCGAGCCTGATGGCCACCGGCGACGAGTTCGACGATGCGATCGCGGGCGCCCTCGCGCGGCCCAAGCTCGGCGTCGGCGTGCACCTCGTGCTCCACGACGAGAAACCCGTCGCGCCCGTGGCGAGGATCCCGGCGTTGGTGGGCCCGGACGGCCGCATGAAATCGCTCGGCGCGGTGGGGCGGGGCCTGATCTTCGGCCGCATTCCGCGCGAACAGATCGAGACCGAGTATGCGGCGCAGATCGAGCGCGTACGCGCGCGCGGCGTCCAGCCGACACACCTCGACAGTCATTGCCACCTGCACGCCCTCCCGTCGCTCGGCCGCGTCGTGCACGACCTGGGCAGGAAGTACGGCATCGCGTGCGCGCGCCGGCCCGAGTTCAGCTCGCTGTCGGAGTTCCACGGGGCCCCGCTCTCGCGCTACCCGCTCTCGATCCTGATCACGTTGTCCAACCGGTTTGGTAGCTCCAGCCGGAGGGACCGCCTGCGCATGCCCGACGAGTTCGTCGGGCTCGTGCAGTCGGGCGAAGTCGATGCCGTGTGGCTGGAACGCGCGCTGTCGCATCTCGCGCGCGGCAAGGTCAGCGAACTGATGGTGCACCCGAGCGACGGCAGCGACCAGGGCGATCCGGACGCCAAGTACGGCGCGCACCGTCGGCGCGCCGAATTCGAAGCTGTCACGGCGCCGCAAGTGCGGGCTGCGCTCGCCGCGAACGACGTCGAGCTCGTCGACTACCGCTTCCTCGCGACGCGCTGAGCGCTCATCGAATGCGATCGTTCGAGAGGGCGCGCTCGTAGCCCACGATCGCCGGTGCACGATCGCTCTCAGGCAGAGTCGCGAGAGCCGCGCGCGCTCGATCCGGCCAGAATCGGAACGTCTGGTGCACGCGCCAGCCGACGCCGCGCCACCACGCGTCGTGTCTCGCTTGCGGCGGTTTCACGGCGAAGAGGGCCGGCAACCGTGCGGCCAGGAATCGCGGGCCGACCCCGCTGCGACCCAGGGCCTCCGCGAGTGGCTCGCGCATGTCCTCGGGCAACGACTCGACGCGCGTGAACGCCGCCGCGAAGTCGAAGTCCCAGTTCCCGTGCACGGACATGCCCAGCCCGAGCAGCGCGAGATCGCGCCGATCCCCGAATACGGTTTCGAGCTCGGGCAGGATGCTCGCCAGGGGGCGGTTCCTGGTTTCGGGCTTCGCATACGGACTGTCCGTCGCATAGAGCGCGTTCGCGATGTCCGGCACGAGCAATTCCGGAGCGTCCTTCGAACGCAGGAAGATCGTCGCCTTCTCCGCCGTCGTCGCCGGAATGTGCCAGGCGAGCTGGATGAAATACTCCTGGTACGAGTAGCCGCGCGCGGAGAGCAGGATCGAGGCGTTCTCGAGCGGCGCGGCGGGCCGGCCGTCCCGCGCGAGCGAGATCGTGCCGCGCACTCCGGACACGAGCGCGATGGCCACCGTCACGATCGACAGGACGCGCTGCGCCGATCCGCGAGACCACAGCGTGTCGATGCCGGCGGCCGCGAGGAGCGTCACGACGAGCCACGGCGGCACGAGTCGCAGGATCCGGAAGAAGGCGTCCGGAGAGGCGGCGTTGTAGCGCACCGCCAGGCCGCTCGCGCCCCATCCGATGACGAACACGAGCAGGTATCCGAGCAGGATCCACTGCAGGCGCGTTCGTCGCAGCACGAGTCCCCACGCGATCGCGACGACGAAGGTGATCGTCTGCAGCCAGCTCAACGGGTCACGCGACTGGAGGATCGGCGCGACGATGATCGGCAGCGATGCGAAGAAGGCCGGACGGTCGTGCGCGCTCGTCTCGCGGTAGATGAACACTCCGCCGACGCCGAGGTTCGACATCATCCACCACAACGGGATGGCGCCGATCACGAACCCGGCGAGCGCGCGAGCGACGAGCGGGAAGAGCGCTTGCCCCCGAATCGTGCTCAGGATCGCGATGCCGCATACGAACAGGACGGGCGGCATCTGCAGTCCGACGTAGCAGCCGAATCCGCCGCAGATCCCCATCCAGAACGGCGCGCCCTTCGACGTGCCGCCTTCCTGCACGGTCTTGGCGGCGAAGTGAATCGTGAGCAGGATGCACACGCACGCCTCGACGTGCGTTCCGAGGCTGAGCAGCGACAATTGCTGGATCGTCCCGGGGGCGAAAGCGAAGAGCGCCGCGAAAACGTACGCGGCGCGCTTTGAAACGTGCTCCGCGAGCATCCACGCGCCCGCGAGGAGCGTGGCGACACCGAACCCGATCGCCACGATCTTGACGGCCAGGACGCACGGTCCAAGGAGCAGGAACCAAAACGCCTCGAGGTGCGCGACGATGAAGCCGCCGCCCTCGTGGTAGGCGTAGTTGAGCTGGTAGTGCGGCAGCCCGAGTCCATCGAGCATCGCCTTCGCGGCACCGCTCTTCGCGAACTCCTCGCCGTAGCCGAACACGTCCGCCATCGACAGGACGAGGGTCGCCCGCAGAGCCACGAGCAGCAGGACGAAGAGGGCGAGGTTGCGACGGTGCGGGCTCAAGAGCAGTCCTCGGTTCTCTGCGGCGCTCGGTCGGAATCGTACCCCGCGGCGCAGGCCCGAGGTAACGTGTCGCCCTTCCGAAGGCCGGGGTTTTTGCGGTGGGGCGGACGCTCGTGTTCGACTACATTCTCGGTTTCTTCGGGAAGAGCTTCGACCGCGGAAGAGCCCTCACATGTGCGGATACATCGGCATCTTTGGACCCGACGGCGTCGACGTCGCGGGTGAGATCTACGAAGGCCTCCTGGCCGTGCAACACCGCGGACAGGACGCGGCGGGCATCATCACCTTCACGGACTCGTTCCACGTGAAGAAAGGCCTCGGGCTCGTGCTCGAGATCTTCAACGAGAAGAACATGCCGCGTCTGCTCGGCAACCTCGGCGTCGGCCACGTGCGCTACCCGACGGTCGGTCGCGGCAGCAAGGACGACGCGCAGCCCTTCCACCTGACGTTCCCCGTCGGCGTCGCGATGGCGCACAACGGCAACGTGACGAACTTCCAGGAGTTGATGGAACGCCACTTCAAGAACTCCGGTACGCGCCTGAACAGCACGTGCGACGTGGAGGTGATCCTGTTCGCGTTCGCGAGCGCGCTCAACGAGCGCATTCGACCCGGCCACAACGTCAATGCCGAGGATGTCTTCGCAGCGGTCAAGAAGGTCTACAAGGACGTGCGCGGCGCGTACTCGGTCGTCGCGGTCCTGCCGGACGTCGGCATGGTCGCCTTCCGCGATCCCTACGGCATCAAGCCCTGCGTGTTCGGCGAGAAAACGACGAGCGAGGGCCGCTGGTTCGCGTGCGCGAGCGAGTCCGTCGTGCTCGACGTGAACGGCTACGAGCGCAGCTTCGACCTCGACGCCGGCGAAGCCGTGTTCGTCGGCCACGACCGCGTCGTGCAGCGTCGCAAGCTGTCGGACAAGCCGCACCGCCCGTGCATCTTCGAGCTCGTGTACTTCGCTCGACCGGACTCGTTCCTCGACGACATGTCCGTGTACAAGACCCGCCGCCGCTTCGGCGAAGCGCTCGCCCGCCAATGGCGCGCCGAGAACCGCCCGACGCCCGACGCCGTCATCCCCGTGCCCGACAGCTCGCGCGATGCCGCGCTCGCGATGGCGATGGAACTTGGCGTCCCCTACCGCGAGGGCCTGGTCAAGAATCGCTACATCGGGCGCACCTTCATCATGCCGAGCCAGCAGAGCCGTCGGAATTCGATCCGCCGCAAGCTCAATCCGATCCCGCTCGAGTTCGAGGGCAAGGACGTGCTGCTCGTGGACGACTCGATCGTGCGCGGCAACACCGCGGCGCGCATCGTGCAGATGGCGCGCGACGCCGGTGCGAAGAAAGTCTACCTGGCCTCGTGCAGCCCGCCGCTCGTGGCGCCCTGCCCCTACGGCATCGACATGGCCACGAAGCGCGAGTTCATCGCGACGGGGAAATCGAACGACGAGATCGCCCGCTACCTCAACGTCGACAGCCTCATCTACCTCGACCGCGAAGCCATGAACGCCGCCGCGCGCACCGGCAATCCGAAGATCGAGAAGTTCTGCAACGCGTGCTTCACCGGCGAGTACCCGACCGGCGACATCACCCTCGAACGGCTGACCGCGATCGAGGGCGAGCGGCTGACGAGCCGCGACGAAGTCGGCTGCGGGAGCTGAGTGACCGCGGCCCCCCTGCTCGCGACCACGGCCGCGAACGGGAGCTCGGGCGCGACGCTTCGTGAATCGGGCGGCCCCCGAATGGCTTGCGACCCGAGGCGTCATCCGCGGTTTGGACTCGGCGGCGGCGGGTCGGCCGGGGATTCGTGGAGCGAACACGGTTCTCCCGCGGGATCCTCGGCGGCATGCCCTATGCTCTACGGAGATTCTCCTCGATGCCGAAGGGTGGATCTGCCGTCGCTTGGTGCACCTCTCTGCACGAAGACCGGGACCGAGTTCAGTGGCCTGTAGGAAGCCGGACATGTCGAACGAGACGAGCACCGAGAACCGGAGTCGATTGGATCCGACCGCGCAGATGACCAGCGGTTCTCGCTTGGAGGCCTCGCCCTCCGTTTCCCCGCCTGCTGAGATCGACTGGAAGAACGTTTCGTTCATGGCCACGGCCCATCTGCTGGCCCTCACCGCGATCGCGTGGCTCGTGTGGGTCGAAGCTTCGCCGTGGACGATCGGACTGGGTGGGCTGTGGTACGTCCTGTGCGGTCTCGCCATCACTGGCGGGTACCACCGGCACGTCGCGCACTCGACGTACGGGGCGAACACTGCGGTGAAGCTCTTCTATCTCCTGTTCGGAGCCGGCGCCGTGCAGAACTCCGCGCTGCGCTGGTCGGTCGACCATCGCCTGCACCACACCTACACCGACCAGGACAAGGACCCCTACAACATCAACCGCGGCTTCTGGTGGGCGCACATAGGGTGGGTGTTCTTCAAGAGTCCGCCGGTCACGGATCTGCGCGGTCTGCGCGACCTGCACGAGGATCGGCTCCTGCAGTGGCAGGACCGCTACTACACGCTGCTTGCCATCCTCATGGGAGCCCTCTTGCCGCTGGGCCTGGGCTTCTTGTGGGGCGACCCGATCGGAGCCCTTCTCGTGGCCGGTTTCCTGCGCATCACCGTGCAATGGCACGCGACCGGAACGGTCAATTCGGTGGCGCACTGGTTCGGCCGCCGACCGTACTCGACACGTTCTTCCGCGCGCGACAACGGTTTCACGGCGTGGATCTCGTTCGGCGAGGGCTACCACAACTTCCATCACCGCTTCCAAACCGACTATCGCAACGGCGTGCGCTGGTACCAGTTCGATCCGACCAAGTGGTTCGTGTGGACGTTGTCGAAACTCGGTTTCACGTGGGACCTGCGGCGCACGTCGCCCGTGACGATCCGAACGGTCCGCGAGACGGTGCGCGCTGAACTGCGCGCGCGTCGCGAACGCTGAACGGCGGCTCACGCCGCGGTCACGGGCCGAACGTTAGCGTGAGGCCCTGCGTCAGATTGAACGTCGCGCTGGTGCAGAACGCGTTCGCGTCGCGATACCAGCACTGGTAGTGCCGCACGTCGCCACTCGAGACCGAACCGGCGACGTGAATCGGGCTGGGCGTGAGGCCGCCCGGGTACGAAGCCGAGTTCCCGGTCGGGAAGACCACGCCGAGGCGGGTGATCGTGCCGCCCGCGCACAGGAGCCCGTCGCCGAACGCGAGGCCGAGTCCGCCGCCGAATTGGCCCGTCCCCTGGAAGAAGAGTCCGGGACCGGGGATGTTCGAGGCCGTCAAGACGAGCGTGTCCGTCGGAATCGAGGTCCCCGCGTTGCCTGAGGCGGCGATGCGCGCTCCCGGGGCGAACACGAAGTTCGCGCAGCCGAAACCCGCGGCACCGACGTTGCCGCACGGACACCCCGCGGCACTGCCGTCACCGGAGCAGAACGACGTCGCGATCGGATCGAGGCGCACGGCCAGGTAGTCGAGTCCGTTCGCGATGCCCTGGTCGTGGTATCCGCCCGCGAACACGCTCCCGTTCGGCCCGAGCTCGACGTCGACGTAGCGCTCGCTGTTCGTACCGTTGCCGAACGCGTGCGCGTAGAGCTGCACGCCGTTCGTGTCGTAGGCGACGAGGCGCGCCTCGGCGATCGTCGAGGGGCTGGTAGCGAGGTTCGAGTACCCCGCCGCGAGCGCGTTCCCGAAGGCGTCGACCACGAGCCCGCGCGCGGTGTCGTCGAGGTTGGCCGCTCCGCCCCACGTGCGCGCCCATTGGAACGCGCCGCCGGTCGTGTAGCTGACGGTGCTGAAGTTCGTCCCCGCGCCCGTTTCCGTGATTCCGCCCATCGCGACGACGCGCCCGAGTGGAGCGACGAGCACGCGCCGGAAGGTGTCGTTGCCGTGAGCGGATCCGTCGCGCGAGTTCGACCACAAGAGCGTCCCCGCCGGATCGTACGCCCGCACCCACTGGTCGAGGGCATTCGCGCCGATGGTCGCCTGCCCGGCGACGAAGGCGTTGCCCGCCGCATCGACCGCGACCGAGAACGCGAGGTCGGCGCCGTTGGATCCGCCGTCCGCTTCGCGCGCCCACAGCACGGTTCCCGTCGGGCTGACCCGAATGACGGCCAGGTCGGACGCATTGGCCGTCGTCGTAGCCGTGTAGCCCGCGGCGAGAACGTCGCCGTTCGGAGCGAAAGCCAGGGCGTACACGTAATCGTATCCGGCCGCGGCGCCGTCGTAGGTCGCGTTCCAAAGCTCGTTGCCGCTCGCATCGAGCTTGCGCACGCTCATGTTGCCGCTCGCGTTGCCGCCGCCGTCGTTGCCTCCGACGAAAATGTCGCCGTTCGAAGCGACCAGCAGCGCTCGCGCGACGTTGGGCCCGGCGGTCGCGCCGTACTGGTTCGCCCACAGTTGCGCGCCGTTGGCGTCGTACTTCACGATCGTCTGCTGCGTGACGTAGGTCGAGCTCACGTAGCCACCGGATTGTCCCGCGACGACGACTGCTCCCGCCGGCGCGGCCGCGATCGCGTAGCCGATGTCGTCACCGAGGAGCGGTGACGCGTACCGCGCCGACCAGCGCAACGTCCCCGCTGAGTCGTACGCGACCGTCTCGATGTCCCTGGTCGGAGGGGCCGGAGGGAATCCGGTGGTCGTGTTGTACGACCCCCCCGTCAACCACACGTTCCCGCTCGCGTCGACGGCCATGTCGTTGGCCGTGTCGCTCTGTCCGGGAATCGCGTCGTACGTGCGCGACCAGGTCACCGAGAACTGTCCCCGCGCGATTGCGGAGGTGCACAGAAGGCCGACGAGCGTTGCGAGGGCTGCGTTTTTCATGCCCCGAGTGTCCACTCGGGTCGCAATCCTCGCAACCGGTGCTTCCGAGCCGCCCGGGTTCAGCCGGCGCGAAGCTGATTCGAGAAGTTCTCCGCGCGGAGCGTGTGCGCGACCGAGTCGAGCGAGTCGGCGACCATGTACAGCTCTTGCGGGCGATCGGTGGCGAAGGCCGTCCGGCGCGCGTTCGTGACCATGAAACGGCGGCGTTCGATGCCCTCGCCGTTCAGGGCGCGGTCCAGTTCGGCGATCGACGAGGCCAGGCCGGCCCCCAGGGCCTTGAGGGTGTCTTTCTCGCGCACCAGGCCGAATTCGATCGTGTACCAGTAGACGCGCTCGATCCCGGCGAGCTCTGCATCGGTCGCGGTGCGGGCAGCGTAGGCCAGGTGTTCGAGCACGCGCGTGAACGGAGGCGACGCGAGCTGAGGCACGTGGCCGAACAGATCGTGGAAGGCGTCGGGTTCGGGCGTGTACTCGAGGTCGTCGGGATGCCGGATCCAGTCCGGCGACGGGAAGCGACGGTCGCGCAGCAGCGTGAAGAACTCACGCACCGGGATCAGTCCCGGAACGGTCTCGATGCGCCAGCCGCAGATGTCGAGCAGACGGCGCGACAGTTCGTCGTGGCTCGGCATGCGCGCGGGGTCGAGGCCGGAGACCACGAGTCCGCGACGGAACTCGGAGCACATGCCCTTCTGCACGGCGGGCCCCTGGCGCTCGAACAGTCGGCGCCACACTTCGTCGCGGCGCTCGCGCGGCGCTCGTTTCGGCTCGGATTGCATGGATTCCTCGCGTTTCGGACGCGTTGCCGCCGTGAGCGGCGCTCAGACGTCCAAGGAACCGTACTCCGCATAGATCGCACGAGCCAACGCCGGGCGGCTTGTTCCGGAGAGGTGCGCAGCCGACACTTCCACTGCAACGATGCGCGGCCGAACTCACGTCGAAATCCTTTCCCATTCGCCGACTGCGGTCCGATGCGGGTCCTGATCACCACGCCCGTTTTTCCGCCGGATCTCGGCGGTCCGGCTGTGTACGTACCCTCGTTGGGACGCTTCCTCGTCGATCACGGACACGAGGTCGAAGTGCTCGCGTTCTGCTCGGATCCGGCGCCGAAGGGCTACCCCTTCCTCGTCACGTCGATCTCCACGCGCTCGAACGCGGTGCGCTACGTGCAAGCCTTCTTCGCCGTGCTGCGAGCGGCGGGGCGCGCGGACGTCGTGTACGTCAACGAGCACCTCGCGCTGCTGCACGTGCTCGCCGCCAAGCTGCGCGGGAAGCCCGTGATGATCCGCATCATGGTCGATGGCGCGTGGGAGATCTCGCACCGCAAGGGTTGGTGCGGCGAGGACGACATCGTCACTTTCCAGACGAAGGCGTACGGACCGCGCGTACGCTTGACCCGCGCGCTCCAACGCCGCTGGTGGGCGTGGAGCGATCACATCGTCGCGTGCTCGGATTTCCTGCGCGGCATCCTCGTGAAGAGCTACGGCGTCGAACCCGACAAGGTGCAGCGCATCTTCAACGCGCATCACGGCCCGCAGTTCGAGGACGTGCGCGAAACACGGGCCGAGGCGCGGACGAAGCTCGGCCTCGATCAAGGGAAGCGCTACCTGCTGACGATCTGCCGGCTGATGGTGTGGAAGCGCGTCGACGGCATCATCGAGGCCCTGCGCGGTTTGCCCGACGACGTGCACCTGCTCGTCGCGGGCGACGGCGACATGCAAGGCGAGTGGACCGCGCTGGCGCGGCGCTTGGGTCTCGCCGACCGCGTGCAATTCCTCGGCAACGTGCCCCACGCGCGGATTCCGTTCTACATCCGCGCCGCTGACGTCTTCGTCCTGAACAGCGAGTACGAGGGCCTCTCGCACACGCTGCTCGAAGTCATGAACCTCGGGACACCGATCGTGGCGAGCAACGTGTGCGGCAATCCCGAAGTGATCGAAGACGGCGTCAACGGCCTCACCGCCGACCCGCGCGATGCGAACACGCTGCGCGCGGCCGTCCAGCGCCTGCTCGAGGACCCCGCGCTCGCGCAGCGCTTCGCTCGCGAAGGCCTCGCTCGCCGCGACCGGTTCCGGCGTGACCGCACGTTCGGCGAGGTGGAGCGCGCTCTCCTGCGACTCGTGCCTGCTGCGGGTGACGCCATCTAGCTCTGGCCACGGGAACGCGCCTGCGCGTGGCAATCCGAAGGAATCCCTGGTCACAATCCGTCGGTCGAGTCCGACGTCGATGGGGACACGAAGCTGGTCCTGGTCGTTGTCAGACGACCGCGACCTTCACGCAGTTGATCGGCGGCAACGAGTCGAAGAGGCACTCCCACTCCTCGCCACCGTCGCGACCGATCCACAGTTGGCCGGTCGTCGTGCCGAGGTACAACGCGGGCGACTTGCGGTCGTCGACGTCCATCGCGTCGCGCAGGACGGTGAAGTAGCCGTTCCTCTTGGGCATGCCGCGCGCGAGGCGATTCCAGGAGTTGCCGGCGTTCTCGCTGCGCCACACCGCCGGCGAACCGTCGGGACACGTGCGCGTCATCGGCTCGGTGGGCACCACGTAGACGACGTCGGGATCGTGCGGATGCACGACGATCGGGAAACCGAAGTCGCTCGGCAGCCCTTTGGCGATCGAGTGCCAGGTCTTGCCGTGGTCGTCGCTGCGCAACACGCCGATGTCGGGGCGCGGTCCGCCGGGCCCGTCCCACGTGGCCCAACCGCCGTGATTCTGCATGTACATCCGGCCAGGGGCGTCCGGATGGCGCGCGATCTTGTGCACGCACTGGCCGAACTCCGGATAGGGATCCGGCACGAAGCCCGCGCCGACGCCCCCGTTCGAGGCCTTGAAGGTCGCGCCGCCGTCCTCGCTCACGTAGTGACCACCGGTCGAGATGCCGACGTGCACTCGATTTCCGTCGCGCACGATCGTGTGCATGCACAGACCGCCGTTGCCCGGATGCCACTTGCGCGAGTGCTCGTGGTTGCTGATGCCCTGGACCATCTCCCACGAATCGCCGTTGTCGAAGCTCCGGAACAGCGCGGCGGGCTCGACGCCGCACCACAACTCCTTCTTGCCGTCGCCGGCCTCGAGCGCCCAGATGTTGGCTAGCGCGCGCCCGTCGTCCTGCGGGAACGCCGGCGCCGACTTCGTTTCCTTGAACGTCTGGCCGAGATCGGTCGAGCGCAGCACCTTCATCCCGAAAAACGCGTTGCAGCTCGAGCCGTAGATCTTGGGCGTGCCGCGCGTGTCGACGAGGGCCGAATAGACGGAGACGCCAGGCCCGAACGGCCCGCGCAGGTCGAACTTCTTGCGCGTCTTCGAGCTTTCCCCGACGAAGAGGCCCTTCTTGGTTCCGATGCACAAAACGACGCGGTCCGACATGTCTATCCTCCTGAAACGGCCTGGATGATCGTCACGACATCGCCGGGCGTCAACTTCGTGTCGAGGCCACGACCGTCGCGTGTGTTGCTCGAATTGACGAATATGTTCACGTGCCGCCGCACGGCGCCGGTTTCGTCGCAGACGCTCTTGTAGAGCGACGGATGCAAGCGCTCGCACTCCGCGAGAGCGGTGCGCACGTCGGGTGCGACGAGACGCAGGTCCGGCACGCCTCCACAGTAGTCGCGCAGCTGTGCGGAAAGTCGGATCGTGATCGTCATGCTGCGTCTCGAGTCGCTCGAGGATAGCGGTTGACGCGGACCCTGGCTCGACTCTGTTCCGACACGACATGGCGCGAATCGTGCACTGCCCCCCGGCGCGGTCCGGCTGTCTGGAGCGGGGTGTGAAGCGGTATGATCGATCGGCAGATGGCACGCGGATTCGATCCACGCATCGGCCGCGCGAGCGCGGTACAGGACGACTGAATGGCCCACGTTTCGCCCACGTTCGCAGTCCTCTCGAGCGAGAGTGCCTACGCGACCGGCAAGGCCGTCGGAACTTTCATGGGGACGGCGCTGGTCGCCCTGGTGGCGCTCGGGATCCCGGTGCTCGCCGTCGTTTCGCTGATCCGGTATTCGAAGACCAAGGACAGCTCCTGGCGCGTGGCACTCATCCTGTCGGGAGGACTCACGCTCCTCATGATGGTCCTGGTCACGACCGCGTTCCTGATTGGCGTCTATCGCGGCTATCGGGAAAAAGAACAGGGCCGCGCGTCCGCCGCTGTCGATCGCACCGTCGAGTCCGCCGACGGTGTCGTGCGGTTGACACGAGCCGAGAGCTGGCACGCGATGCCCGAATTGAACTCGCAGGCCGTCATTCAGGTCGGCAATCCCGCTCGCGAGGAATACCTGATCGCTTTTTCGGGTGCCAAGACCGACTACGAAGGTTCGTTGCGGGATTACGCCGAGCTCAACGTCGATGCGATCCTCGACAGCCTCAGCGGCGGCAATTCCACCGACCTGCGCGAAATCCGCCTGAACCAGCGCACGGCCTACGAGTGCGAGGTGTCGGGCTCCGTCGGTGGCATCAAGATCGAGTACTGCTTCACCGCCGTGGAAGGCACGGACCACTACGTTCATCTCCTGGCGTGGACCCTGCCCTCGAAGAAAGCCCGGGCGTTTCCCGTGCTCCGCGAGGTCATCCAGACCTGCGAAGTGAAATAGACGGGTGTTCGATCACGTCGTCACGGGTCCGAGGAACAGGTCCGCGCGCTCGTG
>JBGATY010000061.1:0-18664 GCA_044228955.1 Planctomycetota bacterium
GTTCCTCGCCGAGCTCGCGATGGACTACGTCGAGGAAGAGCAGAATGCGGCCTACGATCTCTTCCTCAAGTAGCGCGGACGAGACGGCCCTGCGCGCGGCGCTGGTCGCCGTGATGCAGCGTCTCGAGCGCGACGGCTTCGATGTTCGAGCCGCGCCGTTTCAAGACGAGGGCGCGCACGCACGCTCCGACGGTGCCGCGCTTGACTGCGTAGTGAAAGCCCGCCGCGTGCGCGACGCCGCGTCCGCGACCGTCGAAGGCCGTGATCTCCAATTCGACGTGGTCGCCGGGGCGCGGCTTGCGCGCACTCGGCAGCGCGGCGGTGACGTCGGTGGTCACGCGTCGACTCGCTTCGTGCGCGACGCCGGCCGCACGTCGAGGCCGGCGTCGGGGTGCGCGACGTAGCCGCCGTCGTTCGCCGGCAACGGCACGCCTGCGCGCACCATCGCCGTGTAGACGCCCAGGCACACCGTGTTCGCGAGGTTCAGGGAGCGCACGCCGCTCCGAATGGGGACGTACACGCGCCGATCGGCGTGCCGGGCCAGGAGTTCTCGCGGCAATCCGCGCGTTTCGCTGCCGAAGACGAGCACGTCGTCAGCGACGAAGTCCGTCTCGAAGAGCGACGTCCCGCCGCGTGCGCTGAAGAGTCGGATGCGCTCCTCCATCCTGCGCGCGCCGCCGGACTCCAGGTGCCGCACGAGAGTCTCAAACGAGGCGTGCACGACGAGATCGACCATGGGCCAGTAATCGAGTCCGGCGCGCTTCAGGTACTTGTCCTCGAGCGAGAAGCCGAGCGGTTCGACCAGGTGCAGGCGCACTCCGAGCGCAGCCGACAGGCGCGCCGCGCAACCCGAGTTGTGCGGGATTTCTGGGTGTACGAGGACCATCTCCATTTTGGGGGAAGAGTGTACTCGCACGGTCCGGCATGGAGATGCTCCTCGTGCCCCCCCCCCACGCCGTGAACTCGCCGTGACGGTCAAGGCAGGATCCCGTGGCGGCCAGCGAGTCCGCTTCGTGATCGAGGCCGGTGTGGAAGGGACGCCACCTGCAAGGGAACGCACTTTCGGACCGGCACGGAATCCTCTACCGTTGGTCGCGGCGAATTCGCCCCAATGCCCCATGGTGACACGCGAGATCCGCCTCGAAACCGCTGCCTTCCTCGACTCGACCCAAGCCAAGGCGCTCTCGGCCCCGTCGCGAGAGGAAGTGCGCAAGATCGTGGACGCGTTCCTCTCGTGCGCCTACGACGAGGTCGGCGTGGCGCCGCGGTTCCTCGACGGCGAGAACATGCACGGCATCGTCGGGCACCTCTTGCCGGGGCACTTCGGCCGCAGGGACCCGCTCGCCGCGCACGCGATTCCCGTCCTGCGAGCGTACGTCGAATTCCTCGCCGAGAACGCGGTCGTGACCCAGATCTTCGAGGTGCGACGCGCGCTCGAGGGCACGGCCCACGAGTTCGAGGAGGTCGTGCGAACGGGCGAACACGCTCACCATGCGCCGCGGAGACCGGAGAAGCCCTTCGTGCACCAGGCGTCGAAGGTGGGGCGCAACGATCCCTGCCCCTGCGGGAGCGGGAAAAAGTTCAAGGCCTGCTGCGCGCGCCTGGGTGGCTGAGCCGCCGAATCGAGGTCCGCGCCTGGAGCTATTCCGGTGTCTGGGGCATGATTGGGTGCGGCGATCTCGCAACAAGGCACCCCGGATGACTCGATCTCACTACCTCCCCGCCGTGGCGCTGCTCGCGCTCACGCTCCAAGCCACGGTCTTGGGGCACGACGGCGACCCGAAGATCCTCGATCGTCAGCCGGCCTACGCGGGCCAGGGCTGGCGCAACTCGCAGAAGCGACAAGGACCGCAGCCCGTCGTCGTGCAATCCGCGCTCGGCGGCTCGCCGTCGATGTTCGCGCACTCGAACGTGACGTTGTTCTCGTGGATCTCGCTCCCCGAGTTCGGGCTACCCGCCAACGCGAACGGGAACAGCTGCTTCGGCTACACGTCCCCGAGCGGTCGAGAGTACGCCTTGATGGGCCACTCGGGCGGCATGTCGATCGTCGAGATCTCGCAGCCGGGCAGCCCCGTCATCGTCGCGACGATCGCAGGCCCGACGAGCCTGTGGCGCGACGTGCGCACCTTCGGTCACTACGCCTACGTCGTCACCGAGAACAACGGCGGCGTGCAGGTCGTCGACCTCGCCAACGTCGACAACGGCGTCGCACCGCTCGTGAACACGATCACGACCGGCGGTTCGGGCAACACGCACACGATCGCGATCAACACCACGTCGGGATTCCTCTACCGCGCCGGCGGCGCCGGCAACGGCCTGCGCATCTACGACCTCAACCAGAGCGCCGTGAACCCGCCCTTCGTGGGGCAGTGGCCCGACAAGTACGTGCACGAGACGCAGGTCGTCTCGTACCCCGGCCGCGAGATCGCCATCTGCTGCGGCGGCTTGAACGGCGGGTACGTCAACACGGGCATCGACATCGTCGACGTCACCAACAAGGCGAACCCGGTGACGCTCTCGAGCATCCAATACGGTCAGCCTGGCTATTCGCACCAGGCCTGGCTCACGCCCGACGGTCAGTTCCTCTACCAGAACGACGAGACCGACGGACGGCCCTACACGCGCATCTTCGACGCGTCTCAACTCGGATCGGCTACGCCCTCGCTCTCGTACCTGGGCGAGTTCCAGAACGGGACCAGCGTCGACCACAACCTCTACACCGAGGGGAACCTGATCTACGAAGCCAACTATCGCTCAGGCCTGCGCGTGTTCGACCGGTCCGCGAGTTCGCTCTCGCCCACCCTGGTCGCGTTCTTCGACACGTACCCCGCCGACGATGCGACCGGCTACAACGGCCTCTGGAACAACTACCCGTACTTCCCGAGCGGGGTCGTGATCGGCAGCGACCTCGAGCGCGGTTTGTTCGTGTGGTGGGTCGGCACGCCGCAGATCTCGATCTCCTACCCCGACGGCTTGCCGATCGTGGTCGATCCTGCCGGCGACACCGTGCGCGTGCGCATTCAGCCGGACGTCGCCGGACAGCTCGTCCCAGGCAGCGCGAGGTTGTGGACGAGCACGGGCGGCGCGTGGACCGCGTCGAGCCTGGTGCCGCTCGCGGGCAACGACTTCGCGGCCGTGTTCCCCGCTGTTCCGTGCGGCACGACCGTGAGCTACTACGTCGAGGCGCAGAGTCAGAACGGCATCGTGTGGACATCGCCGGAGAATGCTCCCGTGGACTACGAAAGCGTCTCGGCGGGGTACTCGGCCCTGGCCTTCGCCGACTACGACTTCGAGTCGAGCGGCGGCTTCGCGACCGCCGTACCCGGTGATACCGCGACCGCGGGCGTGTGGTCGCGCGTCGATCCGATCGGCACGGCCGCGCAGGCGGAAGACGATCACAGTCCAGGATCGGGAACCGTGTGCTGGGTCACGCAGAACGGTCTTACGGGCGGCGCGGCCGATGCGTCGGACGTCGACGGCGGCACGACTACGTTGCGGTCGCCGATCTACGACATGAGCGGACCCTACACGTGGACCGTCAGCTACTGGGGCTGGTACTCCAACGACCAGGGCGCGGCGCCGAACACGGACGTGTTCAAGGTCGACGTCTCGAACGACGGCGGTGCGGCGTGGGTCAACGTCGAGACGGTCGGCCCGACCGGCCCCGACACGGCCGGTGGATGGCGCCGTCATCAGTTCATCCTCAATCAGTTCGTGACGCCGACGTCCCTGACGCGCATCCGCTTCCAGGCGTCCGATCTCGGTTCCGACTCGACCGTCGAGGCGGCCATCGACGACCTGCGCATCGACCGCGTTTCGTGCAGCGGAACGCGCGTGTTCTGCGCGGGTGACGGCACGGCCTCCCCGTGCCCGTGCGGGAACGTCGGCCTCGCCGGCGCGGGCTGCGGCAATTCCCTCCCGGGCTCCGCGCGTCTCTCGACGAGCGGCAACGTGGTGGTCGGCGCGGACACGCTGCAGTTGTCCACCGCACAGACCGGCGTCGGAGCGTCGCTGGTCTTCATCCAGGGCACGGACGCGGCGAATGCGGGCCTCGGCAGCGCGTTCGGGGACGGACTGATCTGCGTGTCCGGATCGATCCTGAGACTCGGGGTGAAGTTCTCCGATGCCCTGGGATTCGCACGCTATCCGGAGGCCGGCGACCCGGCGGTGTCCGTGCAAGGCTCGGTCGGAGCGGGCTCGACTCGCTACTACCAGGCCTGGTACCGCGACGCGGGCTCGTTCTGCACGAGCGCGACGAACAACCTCACGAACGGCATCGCCGTCTCCTGGCGCTGACGCTGGAGGCGACTCGCCTGGAGTCGTGCGCGCACGGCACGTAGACTCCCCCACGAGACCTTCCGCGTGCAAGCGACGATCGAATCCACACCACCGGCTGCCGCTCGCCCCTCGCGACCCGCTGCCGCCGGACTCGTGCTGCTCGCGGCCGCGGCATTCGCGATCACGTGCCTGGCCGTGAGTCGATTCGTGCCGTGGCCCGAAGAGTACGGCCTGCGCGCCAAGTACGAGTACTTCTCGGCTCACAAGGACGAGTTCGACGTCGCGTTCTTCGGTTCGAGCCGCGTGTTCCGCGCCATCGATCCGCGCATCGTCGATGCGCAGCTGAAGAGCGAGGGTGTCGAAGCGCGCTCCTTCAACCTCGGCGTCGGCGGCATGACGTCGTTCGAGTGCGACTTCCTGTTCAAGGAGATCCTCGCGCTCGAGCCGCAGCGCCTGAAGGTCATGGTGATCGAGGACCAGCCCTGGGACCCGTCCAGCTATTTCCTCGGCAACACGTGGTCGAGCCGGAGCATCTACTGGCACACGCCGGCGGGAACGGCACTGGCGCTCGGTTCCGTGTTCTCGGCCGACAACCCGGTGACGACGCGCCTCGACGAGGCCTGGACGCACTTGCGCCTGTGCGGCATGAAACTCACGAACATCGCGCAGGGCCCGCGGATCGGGCTGGGTCTGCTCGGCATGAGCAAGGATCCACACCAACGCGCCTTGACCCCGGACCAGCTGGACACGGCCGCTGGTTTCCAGGCCCTCGACGAGCTCGTCACCGCCGAGTTCGCCGCGCAGTGGCACGACAAGCTCGTCGCTCACAAGACCGAGTTCGACAACATCATGGGGACGATCCCGGGGCAGAACGCGAAGAAGCCGGAGATGTCGCGTTACAGCGAGGTCGCTATCGCGGAGCAGAACGAACTGGCCCGTCGCGCCGGGACCGTGCTCGTGCGCATGATCCCCCCTGCCAGCGAGGGACACCCCGAAGCGCTCGAACTCGCGCGCCGTGGCGATTTCGAGAAGTTGCTCGATTACAACGACCCCCTGCGCTTCCCGCGCTACTTCCAGGTCGACTGGCGCTTCGACGACCACCATCTCAATCGCGCCGGAGCCGAGGACCTGTCGCGCCGCGTCGGTACGGATCTGGCGCCGATCGTGCGAGCGGCGCACTGAGCGATGCTCTTCAACGAAGCTCGGTTCCTGCTGTTTTTCGCGATCGCGTTCGTCGTCTATTGGTCCATCGACGCGAACGCGCCGCGCAAGCTGTGGCTGCTCCTCTGCTCGTGCGTGTTCTACGGGGCCTGGGACTGGCGCTTCCTCGGCCTCATGGGTCTGTCGATCACGCTCGACTACGGCATCGGGCGCGCGCTGGGAGGGACGCGGACCGAGCGCGCGCGCCGCAGCTGGCTCGTGATCTCCGTCGTGGCGAACCTGGGCATCCTCGGGTTCTTCAAGTACTACGGCTTCTTCGTCGACTCGGCGGTCGAGTTCTTGAAGGTGCTCGGCTTCGAGCCCAACGCGCGCACGCTGCAGGTCGTTCTGCCGGTCGGGATCAGCTTCTACACCTTCCAATCGATGAGCTACACGATCGACGTCTACCGTCGCGGGCTCGCCGCCGTGAAGAGCTACACCGACTTCGCGTTGTTCGTCTCGTTCTTCCCGCAGCTCGTCGCCGGGCCGATCGTGCGCGCCGTGGACTTCATCCCGCAGCTCGACGAGAAGAAGTTCTGGAAGAACGTCGAGGTGCGCGCCTGCCTGGTGCTGTTCCTCGTCGGGTTCGTCAAGAAGGCGTGTCTTGCCGACAACATCGCGCCCACGATCGACCTCGTCTTCAAGGACCCGGCGGCCTTCGACGCGGCGTCGAACTGGATTGCGCTGATCCTCTATCACGTGCAGATCTACTGCGACTTCTCGGGCTACTCCGACATGGCCATCGCGCTCGCGGGACTGCTCGGCTACAAGCTCACGCTCAACTTCGACTTCCCCTACCTGTCGTCGAACATCGCCGAGTGGTGGCGGCGCTGGCACATCTCGCTCTCGAGTTGGTTCCGCGACTACCTCTACATTCCACTCGGCGGCAATCGCCGCGGCCGCTGGCGCACGTACCTGAACCTCTACATCGTGTTCCTGTTGTGCGGACTGTGGCACGGCGCCAACTGGAACTTCCTCGCCTGGGGTGCCTTCCACGGCACGCTGCTGACCGTGCACCGCGCGTGGAGCGATCGCGCGGGCGCGACGGCCTCGGTTACGAGCGTGAAGACCCTGGTCGGATGGATGTCCACGACCCTTTTCGTCGTGTGGGGCTGGCTCATCTTCCGCGGCGAGGGCGCGGCGAAGACGCTCGCGATGTTCGAAATCCAGCTCGGCATTCGGTCGGGCAGCGACCGCACCTTGAGCACGTGGTGGTTCGCCTTCGTCCTGTGCGCTCTCGCGATCCACGTGTTGTCGAACCGGCGCGTGATGCGCGCTGCGATCGCGCGCCTCCCCGACTGGGGCTTCGCGATCGCGTACGGCGTCGCGTGGGCCCTGACGCTGCCGTGGCTCTCGAGCGGGTACACGCCGTTCATCTACTTCCAGTTCTAGCGGAGTGCGACGGACATGGCTCGACTCGCGCGGCGATCCGAAGAACTCCACTCGCCAGAACCCCAATCGTGGTCGAGCACCTGGATCGCCGTCATTGTCGCGATCGTCACGTTCGTCACGTTCATTCCGTCGATCGCGCATCCCTTCGTCGTCTGGGACGACGGCGCGAATTTCGTCGAGAACCCGCACTATCGCGGGCTCGGTCTCGAGCAGTTGAAGTGGATGTTCACGACGTTCCACCTCGGTCCGTATCAGCCGCTCAGTTGGATCACGCTCGGGATCGACTGGGAACTGTGGGGGCTCGACGCGCGCGGCTACCACCTAACCAACGTCTTTATCCACGGCTGCGCCGCCGCGCTCGCTGGCCTGCTCGCGGTCCGGCTCTTTTGGATGCACGCCCCGGCCGCCTCCGCGCGCAATGCGGGCTTCTTCGGACTCGCCGTCGGACTGGCTTGGGCGTTGCATCCGCTGCGCGTCGAGGCCGTTTCGTGGGTGACCGAGCGGCGTGAAGTGCTCTCCGGCGCATTCCTGTTCGCCACGCTGCTCGTCGGAGCGCGCGGTGGACGCTGGTGGACGATCGCGCTGCTCGCGCTGTGCGCGATGCTCGCGAAGGGCACGGCGGTCGTGCTCGCGCCGCTCTTGATCCTCGTGGACGTGTTCGCATCGAGGGAGAACGACGCGCGAGCGCTCTTCAAGGCCGCGCTCCGGAGCGCGCGCCGTCACGCGCTCGTCATCGTGTTCGCCGGCGTGTTCGCCGTACTGGCGTTCGCGGGTCAGCGCTCGGCGGACGCGATGGTCTCGTCCGAGGCGCTCGGACTGCTGGAGCGCCTGCGCATCTTCTCGAGCAACATCGGCTTCTACGTCGCGAAGACGGTCTGGCCGTTCGGCATCGCCCCGATGTACGACCCGCCGGTCGATCGATCGACGTTGAACCTGCCGGCGGTGCTCGCTCTCCTCGGCCTCGGCGCGTTCTTCGTGATCACGTGGCGGCTGCGTGGGCGCATCGGCCACGTGTGGACGCTCGGGGTCGCGTACGTCGTCTCGCTCCTGCCCATCGGCGGCCTCGTCCAGGTCGGCAGTCAACTCGCCGCGGACCGCTACGCCTATCAGCCGGGGGCGTGGATCACGCTGGCGCTCGTCGCGTGCGTCGGGCTCGCGGCCGCGCGCTCGTGGTCGAATGCGCTGCGCCTTGGCGTCCTGGCGCTCGTGTGTGGCGGACTGTCGTGGCGCACGCTTCAGATGCAGTCGATCTGGAGCGACAGCAAGGCCCTCTGGCTGCACCAACTGCGCGAATATCCCGACTCCCCGATCGCGCACCTGCACTTGGGCCTCCTGCAAACCGAAGGCCGGGATCCGAGCTCGACTCCCGCCGAAGCGGAGGCGCATTTTCGCGCGGCGATCGCGCGCTCGCCGAACTATGCCGACGCTTGGTGCGCGCTCGGCGATCTCTTGTCGCGCATGGGACGTCTCGGCGAAGCGCTCGATGCCTACGACTCCGCCATCCGTGCCGCCCCGGACCACCGCGCCGCGTGGCTCGCGCGCGCGAATGCACTGTGGCGCGGGCAACGGCGCAACGAAGCGCTCACTTCCCTGCGCAGCCTGTGCGAGCTCGCGCCGAACGACTTCCAACCGCACTTGCTGCAGGCGCGCGCCCTCGCCGCAGCGGGCTTTCCGCGTGCGGCCGCAACCGAGTACGAGCGCGCGCTGACTCTCGGTTCGAGCGCGGTCCGGCCCGCGACCGAATTCGCCTGGTTCCTGTCGACGCATCCGGAGACCAGCGTCCGCGACGGCGCGCGCGCGCTCGAACTCGCCCGCTCCGCCGCAGCCAGGTTCGGCGACCGCGATCCGCTCGTCGTGCAAGCCCACACCGCCGCGCTCGCCGAAGTCGGCCGCTTCGACGAGGCGGTCGCGGTGCTCGCCGGGATCCGCCGCTCCACGCCGGACGCGGAGGCGGTCGACCTCGACCGTTTGATCAAGCAGTTCCAGGCGCACCAGCCGCTACGCGTCGAACCAAGCTATCCCTGACGAAATCGCCCTTGACTGGCCGTTCGGGTTCCGTTAGGGTCTGTTTCCAGCGGAGGAGCTCGATGCCGTCTCCCGCCGAGAACGCACTCCCCACCTCGGACCGGCGCCACACCCACACCCGGGGCGGATCGGCGGGGGGCGGCTCGAGCGACCTCTGTTCGTCTGGCCGCGGCGACTGCGCCGCGAGCGAGCGCTCGGACTTGCCTGGCCGCGGCGACTGCGCCGCGAGCGAGGGCTCGGACGAGGGCGGGTCGGGCGGTGAGGGCGAGGCCCCGGAATCTCGATTGCCGGCTCCGGCGACTGCGCCGCGGCAGCGACGCATCCTGCACGTCGACGTCGACGCGTTTCTCGCGTCCGTCGAGCAGGCGGTGCACCCCGAGCTGCGCGGGTTGCCGGTCGTGATCGGCGGGATGCCGACGGATCGCAACCTGGTCATGTCGTGCTCGTACCCGGCGCGTGCGTTCGGCGTGAAGCCGGGGATGCTGCTCCCCGAGGCGCACCGCCGTTGTCCGCACGCGATCTTCCGCCGCGGCGATGCGCAGGCGGCGAAACGGCTGCGCGAAGGCGTCGCGCACATCCTCATGCGCGCGACGCCGATCGTCGAGGTCGCGTCCATCGACGATTTCTTCGTGGATCTCGCCGGCACGACGCGCGCGCAAGGTCCGGCGTTCGACGTCGCGGAGCGCCTGCGCGCAGCGATTCGAACGGAACTCGCGCTCCCGGTGACGATCGGCATCGGCGCGAATCGCAACATGGCGCGGATCGCCGGCAAGCTCGCGAAACCGGGCGGCGTCGCCGAAATCCTGCCCGGTCACGAGCGCGCGTTCCTCGCCCGTCTGCCCGTCGAGCACCTGCCCGGAGCGGGCCACGTCATCGGCCGCATGCTCGAGCGCTTCGGCATCACGCGCGTCGGGGAGATCACGCTCGTGCCGCGCGAGATCCTGTTCGCGAGCTTCGGTTCGATGGGCCTCGTCCTCCACGAACGCGCGCTTGGCCTCGACCCGACACCGATCGAAGCGACGTTCACGCAGGACGAGCACGGCGCGTGGATCGAGCGCCTGCCGCAGACGATCCGCCGCGACAGCACGTTCGAGCCCGAGGAAGGCCGACGCGAGATCGTCGAGGCGATGTTCGCCTACCTCGTCGAACGCGCCACGCACCTCTTGCGCAAGCACAAGGCACTCGTGCGCTCCGTCGCCGTGCGCGTGCAGTACGTCGACACGCGGCCGAAGCCGACCGATCGGCCGCGCGAGGAGAACCCCGAGCTCGAGAAACGCGCGAGGCTCGTCGAACCGAGCGATTCCACGGACGTGATCCTGCGGCGCGTGCTCCAAACGTGGCGCGAGTTGCCGCGCCGGCGCGCGCTGGTGAAACGCGTCGGCATCACGCTCGTAGACCTGTCGCCCGGGAGGTGCGTGCAGCACACGCTGTTCGACGAGGGTTCGGCGAGCACCGGCGCGACCTCGGACGCGGATCCGCGCGAGGGCCGCGGCGACCGGCACAGGCGTCTCGACGACGCCCTCGACGCGGTGCGCGCGAAGCACGGTTTCGGGCTGATCATGCGCGGCTCCAGCTTCCCGCTGAAGGCGAATCACGAGCTCGAACGCGACGGTTTCCGCCTGCGAACACCGTCGCTCAACCAGTGAAGCGGCTATCATCCCGGCGATGAACTACTCACGATCACCGCGTCAAAAAGACCTCCTCGAGATCGCTCGGCGCGCGATGGCGCAGCGCAACCTGTGGCCGGAGTTCTCCCCCGCCGTGTTGACGGAGACGAACCGCATCGCGAACACTCCGCTGCGCGCGGATCCCTCGTGGCGCGACTTGCGTGGCCTGTCGTGGTGCTCGATCGACAACGACGACTCGCGCGACCTCGACCAGCTGTCGGTCGCGGTCCCCGGGAAGGACCGCACGAAGATCCTCGTCGCGGTGGCCGACGTGGCCTCGCGCGTCGAAAAGGACTCCAGCGTCGACCAGCACGCGCGCAACAACACGACGTCGGTCTACACCGCCGCGGGCATGTTCCCGATGCTGCCGACGAAGCTCTCGAACGACGTCACCTCGCTCAATCCAGGGCAGGAACGCGCGGCCGTCGTGATCGAGATGTCGGTCGACGACGAGGGCGATGTCGAGGAATCGGACGTCTACCGCGCGCTCGTCGTGAATCACGCCCAGCTCGCCTACGACTCGCTGGCCGCCTGGCTCGACGGCAAGGCGCGCGCTCCCGACGCCTTGAGCGCGATCAAGGGACTCGAGGAGAACGTGCGCCTGCAGGACGAGATCGCGCGGCGCATGAAGGGCAGGCGTCACCAGGCCGGCGCGTTGAGCCTGGAGACGATCGAGGCGCGGCCCGTGTTCGACGGCGAAGTCCTGACCGACCTGCGGCGCGACGAGAAGAACCGCGCGAAGGACATGATCGAGGACTTCATGGTCGCCGCGAACGGCGTGACCGCGCGCTTCCTCGAATCGAAACGCTTTCCCTCGGTGCGCCGCGTGCTCGACACGCCCGAACGCTGGGATCGCATCGTCGAAGTCTGTGCAACCGAAGGCGGCAAGCTGCCGCCGCTGCCCGACGGCCGCGCGCTCGAACAGTTCCTGGTCAAGCTACGCCGCGATCATCCCGATCGCTTTCCGGACGTGTCGCTGTCCGTCGTCAAGCTGCTGGGCCGCGGTCGCTATGCGCTCGAATTGCCGGGACACGACACCGCCGGGCACTTCGGACTCGCCGTGCGCGACTACACGCATTCGACGGCGCCGAATCGCCGGTTCCCCGACCTCATCACGCAACGGCTCCTTCAAGCCGCGATCGCGAAGGAGGCTGTCCCGTACAGCCGCGGCGAGCTGGAATCGCTCGCGGCGCACTGCACGATGCAGGAAGACAACGCCTCGAAGGTCGAGCGCCAGGTGGCGAAATCCGCGGCCGCGATGCTGCTCGAAGGACGGCGCGGCGAGATGTTCGACGCGATCGTCACGGGTGCCTCCGAGAAGGGCACGTGGGCGCGCATCTTCCGTCCCGCCGTCGAAGGCAAGGTCGTGCGCGGCTACGAATCGCTCGACGTCGGCGACCACGTGCGCCTCGTCCTCGTCGACACCGACGTGGACCGCGGCTACATCGACTTCGCGGTTGCGTGACGTAGCTCTGCGGGCGCCATCAGAGCGGGTGCCTGCAAAGGAAATGGGACCGAGCCGCTCTGCCGCGATCTCGGTCCCGATCCTCTGCCTTTTCATTGCCCGCGTGGGGTTCCCTTTGGTCCGGGTGCCGGAAGAGGACGCGCTGCAGCCTGCCCGCGGCAGCGCGCCCCTCCGGGTTGAAACCCGCTTGTGCTCCGTGTGTCCCTGTGCGCGTGAGTCCCGAGGACACCAACTCGTCTGGGGCGGAGCGGGAACTTCGGATCCGTCGCGTGGGCACTTGCCTTCGCCCGCTCGCCGCATCCGAGGTTCGTGCGCGGATGATGCTCCTACAGCGTGACAAGGGCCTGAAATCGAGGTGAAAAGCCCTTCATTCGGTGTTGGCCTGGGCAGGGACCCGTGCCCGGCGTAGCCTTGAACGGAGGCTTCGAAGAAGTCTTCATCCACACCCGATGCGCATTCTCGTCGTCGAAGACAATCCCAAGATGGCCGCGGCCATCCAGAAGGGCCTATCCGAGCAGGGCTGGATCGTCGACGCGGTCCACACCGGCTTCGAGGGCGAGGAGCGGGCCGCGGAGGAAGCCTACGACGCGATCGTGCTCGATCTGATGCTGCCGGATCGCGACGGCATCGAAGTGTGCCGCAACCTGCGCCGACGCGGCATCCGCACGCCGCTCGTGATGCTGACGGCGTTGTCGGGCACGAGCGACAAGGTCACGGGACTCGACGCCGGAGCCGACGACTACATCGCCAAGCCGTTCGAGTTCGAGGAACTGGTCGCGCGCGTGCGCGCCCTCCTGCGCCGCGGACAAGCGACGGAGTCGCGCACGCTGCGCTACGAGGATCTCGAGCTCGACCTCTCGAAGCGTTCGGCGATGCGCGGCGGCGTGAAGATCAAGTTGTCGCCGAAGGAATTCTCGCTGCTCGAGTTCCTGATGCGCAATCCCAACCGCGTGCTGCCGCGGATGACCATCGTCGAGAAGGTCTGGGACATGAATTACGAGCCTTCGTCGAACGTGATCGACGTGTACATCAGTGCCTTGCGCAAGAAGATCGACCGCGATCACTCACGCGCCCTGATCCACACCGTCGTTGCGAGCGGATACCGCTTCGGTCTCACGGAAACGGCGTAGGCGGAAGGGAGACGCGCGTGGCCCGCTCGTTCCTCCCCCTGCGGTTGAAGCTGACCCTTTGGTCAGTGCTGGTGTTCCTCGTCACCCTGTTGACGCTCTACCTCGGCATCTGGATCTTCGCCAAGAGCCGCTCGAGCCTCGACGTCCAGGGCGACTTGCGCTCGAAGTCGGCGGCGGCGGTCGAGCGCCTGAAGGACCCCGAGACGCTCCTGCGCAGCCAGGTCGAACTCGACGCGATCGCCCGCAGGATGTCGAGCTCACCGTTGAGCCGGCGCTTCAGCATCCGGCTGTGGACGGAGGACGGCACGCTCTATTCGAGTTCAGGCGACGACGACTCCTTGCGCGATGTGCCCTTCGCCCGCACCGAAGATCCAGCGGAAGTGCGCATCGAGAAGCGGCGCACGTCGGTCGCGGACGGCGGCGAGGTGGTCCTGCACGTCGCGACCCGCGAGTTCACGGCGGCGGACGGGAAGAGGCTCTACGCCGAGATCGCCACGCCCGCCGTGGCCACCGACGAGGACTTCGTCGCCCTGCGCAATTTCGCGCTCTACATCCTGCCCGTCGGTTCGAATTGAACGACGCGTTCGGACGCCTCGAGAAGGCCTACCGCGAGCAGGGTTCGTTCATCGCCAACGTCAGCCACGAGCTGAAGACCCCGATCGCCGTCCTCCTTTCCCAGGCGCAGGTCCTGAAGCAGGAGGACCGCAGCACGACGGAGTACCGACGATTCCTGGCGGTCGTCGAGGACGAGATGCGCGTGCTCGGCCGGCTCGTCGAGAGCTTCCTCGTCCTCGCTCGCGTCGGCCACGGCAAGGAACTCGTGCGACGCGAGCGCCTCACGGTCAACGACGTCGTGCTCGAAGCCGCTGAGCACTGCGCGCCGCTCTCGCGCCACCACGAGGTGCCGCTCGTCACGTTGCTGCACCTTTCCGACGACGGCGAACAGGAGCCCGAGATCGAAGGCGACCCGGAACTGCTGCGCACGATGTTCGAGAACCTGCTGCGCAACGCGCTGCGCTTCTCGCCCAGCGGCGAGCCCGTCGACCTGCGCGTGACCTGCACTCGGGACCGCGCCTCGATCCTCGTGCGCGACCGCGGACCGGGCATCGCGCGCGAGCACATCGACCGTGTCTTCGAGCGCTTCTACACCGTGGCCGACGCCGAAGTCGGCGGGCGCGGCAGCGGACTCGGTCTCGCGATCGCGAAGAGCATCGCCGAGTTGCACAACGGCACGATCAGCGTCCACAACTGCGCGGACCGGGGATGCGAGTTCGAAGTGCTCCTGCCGCTCTCGAAGCCGATCGTGGTGATCGAGGTGGCAGCGGAGGCGGAGGATCGAGCAGTCGAGGTCGACATCGTCGCCGACGCCGAGCGCGAGTTCCCCCCGCGCGAACTCACGCCGGCACGTCCGCCCCCCACGCTGCCGCCCCGTCTCGAGGGCTTCCCGGCCACCGAGTGAGCACGTCCACCGACCTTCGCCCGGCGGCCGGCGCTCCCTCGTCGCGAGCCGTGTTCGCGCTGGTCGCGTTGTTGTGCCTCGTGTGGGGCAGCACGTGGATCGTGATCACGGCCGGCCTGCGCGACCTGCCGCCGTTCACGACCGCGGGCCTGCGCTTCCTCGTTTCGGCCGCGATCATGAGCGCGATCGCGCCGGCGTTGGCGCGACGCGAGGGCGGCGCGAAGCCCGCGTTCGGCGCCTGGTTCTGCGTGGGTCTCCTCAACTTCGGAGCGTCGTATGCGATCGTGTACTGGAGCGAGACGCGACTGCCGAGCGGGCTGACGAGCGTGCTGTGGTCGGTGTTCCCGATCCTGATGGCCGTGTCGGGCTCGCTGTTCCTGGACGGCGAGCGCATCCGCGGGCGCCAGACCGTCGGATTCGTGCTGGGCTTCGTCGGCGTCGCGCTGCTCTTCGCGACCGATTTGCGCGCCCTCTCGAGCGAGGCCATTCCCACGGGACTGATCCTGCTCGTGAGCCCCCTCGTGTCCTGCGTGGGCACGACGATCCTGAAGAAGCGCGGCGCCAAGGCGAGCTCGATCCTCGTCAACCGCAACGCGATGTGGCTCGGCGCGGCCCTCCTGTGCGCGGCGGCCTTGATCCTCGAGCGCGATGCGCCCCGTTCGTGGACGCCGCGCGCTCTCTTCAGCATCGGGTACCTGGCCGCGATCGGCACCGTGCTCACGTTCACGCTCTACTTCTGGCTCTTGCGTCACGTGGCCGCGTACCGCCTGTCGATGATCGCGTACGTGACGCCGGCGATCGCGCTGACGCTGGGCACGCTGATCGGGAGCGAGCCGCTCACGCCGTGGACCGTGATCGGCAGCGCGACGATTCTGTGTGGCGTGGCACTCGTCGTGATGCGGCCGCGGCGCCCCGCGCTGCCGCCCGCGGGCCCCCAAAGGGCCTAGAACGATTCGTACGCACTTCGGCTGCCCCATGTGGCTCCAAGTGCGCATCGCTCCCGACGCCGGTGTCGCATCCAATCGAGTCATGAAGATCCAATCCAGGCCCGATTCCCTTCACTTGCACGTCAGGGACGTGATGCGCACGCAAGTCGTCACGCTGTCCGCCGAGGACTCGATCGAGGTCGCGCTCGCGACGTTCGAGGACCACAAGATCGGTGGTGCTCCGGTCACGGACGAGTCCGGCAAGGTGATCGGCGTGCTGACTCTGTCCGACGTCGCGCGCACCGAGCACCTGAGCGGCGACCGCATTCGATCCGAGCGTGGCACGTTCGAGATGAGCGAAGTCTCCGGCGAGGAGCAGGACGAGGAGCTCGATCCCAACGAGGTGTTCTTCGCGAAGACCGACTACAGCACGGATCTGGCCGGCTCCGATCGCGTCGGCGACTGGATGACGGCGCGTGTCGTCACCGTCCGGCCGGAGGATCGCATCGTGGACGCGTGCAACAAGATGGTGAAACACCACATCCACCGCGTCTTCGTCATCGAGCACGACAGGCTGGTCGGAGTCGTCTCCAGCTTCGACGTGGTGCGCTGCGTGGCGGGCACTCCTCCGGTGCGCGGCAAGGCCAAGCCCGGGTCCGATTGAACGACGAGAAGGGTGACGCGACAGTGGGTTGATCGCGTCCGTGTTCCTCGACATCAGGGCGGGCACGAAGCGAAGAGACTGCACCATGGAACTCACGACGCTCCTCGAGGCTTTGCGTGACCCGAGCGTGTACCCGCACGCGGCTCCCGGCATCACGGTCGTGCACACGCACGCCTCAGCGGTCGTGCTCGCCGGAGAGCACGTCTACAAGCTGAAGAAACCGGTCGATTTCGGCTTCCTCGACTACTCGACGCTCGAGCGCCGGCGGCAGATGTGCGCGGCCGAAGTCGAGCTGAATCGGCGGCTGGCGCCCGGCGTGTACCTGGGCGTGATCCCGATCACGCTGGACGGGCAACGCGTCGCGCTCGGCGGCGCGGGGGAAGTCGTGGAGTACGCCGTGCACATGCGGCGTCTGCCCGACACAGCCACGCTCTCCCACCGCATTCTCGCCGGTCCGCTCGGACGCGGGACCGTGGAGCGCGTCGGCCGCATGATCGCGAACTTCCACCGCGACGCTCGACGGGGCCCGGACGTCTCGCGCTGGGCCACGTTCGATCGCGTGCGTGAGAACTGCCGTGAGAACTTCGCGGGACTCGCCGTGCACGCGGACGTCGTGGCGCCGCGCGCCGAGTTCATGCGGCTCGAGCTGGTCACGGAAGCCGAACTCACGGCGCGGTACGAGCTCATCGAGCGCCGGGCGGCTCTGAACGTCCCCTGCGAGACGCACGGGGACTTGCGGCTCGAGCACGTCTACCTCCGACCGGAGGGTGAACCCTGCATCGTCGACTGCATCGAATTCTCCGAGCGCTTCCGTTGCGCGGATCCGGTCGCGGACGTGGCCTTCCTGGCCATGGATCTGCAGGCGCACGGCGACTGGACCGCGGCCGGGACCCTGCTCGACGCGTACTTCGACGAGAGCGGCGACGGCGACGGACGCGCACTGGTCCCGCTGTACCTCGCGTACCGTTCGGTGGTGCGGGCCAAGGTCCGCGCGATTCAGGCCGCTTCACCCGGCATTCCGGTCGAGCAGCGCAGGCGTGCCCTGCAGCTCGCCCGCGCGCACATCCAGCTCGCCGTCGTCGATCTCGCGCCTGCGGCGGAACGTCCGTGCCTCGTGCTCGTCGGCGGGCTTCCGGGCACTGGCAAGTCGGTGCTTTCCGAAGCGCTCGCGACGACCGCGCACTTCCACTGGCTGCGCGCCGACGCGATCCGCAAGGAACTCGCCGGCCTCGATCCGCTGGCTTCGGGCTCGAGCGCCGTGCGCACCGGCATCTACACGCCGGCCTGGAACGACCGCACCTACGACGAGTGCCTGGTACGCGCGCGTGAACTCCTGTTCGGCGGCGGGCGCGTGCTCGTCGACGCGAGCTTCAAGGAAGAACGGCGCCGGCTCGCCTTCGTCGACGCCGCTCGCGACTGGGGTGTCCCAGTACGCATCCTCGAATGCGTGTCGCCCGCCGATCTCGTGCGGACGAGGCTCGCGCGGCGCGCCAGGGACCCGTCCGACGCGGATTGGACGATCTACGAGCACGTGCGCGCGACCTGGGAACCGTACGGGCCGCGCACGGAGGAACTGCACGACACGATCGACACGTCCGGCGCGCCGGCGGACACGCTCGGCAACGCGTTGCAAGCGCTGGCTCTGTGCGGGCTCGCGGACGGAGTCGCCGTGGGCTGAATCCGCGGCACCGGATCCCCCACGCGAGCAACGCCTTACGAGCAGTGGCCACGCTCCCCACTGGCGTTTCGTTCGGTATCCGTTAGGGTCTGGACATGCCCCCTTCCGACCGACCCGCGTTCCGCGCAACGGCCTGAGCGCGAATGCGATGTACGTCCCCCTGCGTGTCCACGGGCATCATTCGATGCTCACCGGCGTCGACGCGCCGCGCGTGCTGCTCGAGCGGGCGCGGGCGCTGGGATTGTCGGCGCTCGCGTTGTGCGACGTCGACACGCTCTCCGGCGTCGTCGAATTCCTGCAAGCGGCGCGGCGCCCGGAGAACGGCGGCACGGGCGTGCGGCCGATCGTCGGCGCGGAGATCTCGGATCCGAGCGGCAAGCCCGGGAGATTGGTGGCTCTCGTCGAGAGCGCGCGCGGGTGGAAGAGCCTGTGCAAGCTCGTCAGCGCGCGGCAGCTCGGCGCGGATCCGGGCGTCGTGGACGCCGTTCTCGAGGGACCCGAGCACTTCGACCTCGTGCAGCAGGCGGCGCTGCACCAGGAAGGTCTGATCTTCCTCGTCGACCATCCACGCCTCGCCATCGCACTCGCTGGACGCATCGACACGCGTTCGCTGTTCGTCGCGCTTTCGCCGGCGTCCATGCGGGTGAAGAGCGCGCGCTCCGGGCACGTGGACAGGCCTCGCAACGTCGCGCGCGCGCCGCGTTCGGCGGGTATCGACTCGAGGCGCGAGGCGCGCGAGCTCGAGGACAGCCCGCGCGACGGCGAGGAGATGCTCGACAC
>JBGATY010000062.1:0-18121 GCA_044228955.1 Planctomycetota bacterium
GTCGCGTGTCGCCGAACGTGCCCTGATTCGAGACCGGATTCGCCGGGTATTGGCGGCCGTTGCGCACGTCCGCGTTCTGATCGAGTCGGATGCCCCAGTACTGCAACACGGTGCGGTTCGAACCCTGGTGACAGCCGGCGCACGTGTGGTCGTCCATTCCCGGCACGGGCAACCCGTCGGTGCCGGTCTTGGCGACGTTCGCGATGCGGTGTGACTTCAGGTGCGGGTGCTCGGGCTCGTCAATGGCGTCCGGGTTGGCCGGCTCGACCTTGTTGATGTTCGGGTCGCTGCTGCCTGCACGTCCGGTGAGCGAATAGGGCATGTGGCACGACGAGCAGCCGGAGGAGCGGAAGTCGCCGGCGCGATTGTTGGCACCGGCGCTGCCGAGGTGGCAATCGCCGCACGTGAACGACACCTGCTCGACGAACAGGTTGGCTAGCGGCGAGCCGCTGATCACGCGATTCTGCGCGTCGCGGTCGTCGTTCAAGCCGGCAGCCAGGTAGTTGTTGTTGTTGAAGATGTTGTTTCCGCCGGTCTGGCCGAAAACGCTGTACACCGGCGCCTCGATGATGCGTCCGATGGCGCCGACGACGGTCGAGGCGATGCTGAACGCCGGATCGTCCGCCGCGCGGAAGCCCATGTACGAGGCCGTGCCGTTGTGCAGGTTCTGGTTCTCGGAGACGAGGCTGTTGGCGCCCATCGCAAACGCAGCCCCCGACCACACGCCGGCTTCGGTCGCGAGCAGGCTGTCGTTCACGGCTTCGGAGTGATTGACGTGACACTCGCCGCAGCCACGCGCGTTCTTCGTGACGCGCAGGTCGCCGGGGTTGATGAACTGCAGGTAGTCGATAGCCGTGTAGTGCCGGCCGTCCACGACGTAGTCGGGGAACTTGTCCATGCCCGCCAGCGTCAAGCGATTGAAGTACGCCTTCGCGTTCGTGGTCTGGAAGGCGTCGTCGCCGACCTCGGGAGGCGGGGGAACGTGACTCGTGAGTGCATCCGTGCCGTCGGGATTGCCGCCGTGGCACGTCGTGCAGCGGATCTTGTCCGCGCCGGTGAACGGATGCGGGTTCTCGATGCCCGGGCCCGAGTAATCGTTCTCCAGCGTGCCGTTGTGGCACTGCATGCAGGACTCGACCCCAGCTGACTGGAGCGTTCCAGTTTCCCCACTGCACCCCGCGAACACGAACGCGGCAACCAACACGATCCAAACGGGCCTGCCGTGAAGCATCCCTAGCCTTCCTTTGGGTGCCGTGCCGCACGCAGATGCGCGGCGTCCGCCACCCAGGCGGAAATGTCCGCCGTCCCTCGTCTCAGCCCCTTCTTCGGAGGTGTCCAATTCCTCGACCACCTCCGCCCCGTGCATCCATCGAGCAGCCCGTCGTGTGCTCTTGAGCGAAACGGATTCCAGGGGCCTGGTTCAATTGCCGATCTCGGCCTGTTCCCACGTGCGTGGCAGGTGGCAGCGATCGCAGCGGTCGACGAACCCCAGTGCGACGTGCGGCGGATTGGTCGCGCGCGCCAGGTCGCTCGCGTGGCAGGTCACGCACTCCGTGTCGGTCGGGACGAACCGTCCAACCTCGGCGCCCGGGTGACAGCGATGGCACGACGTCGAGGCGTGCACGCCGATCAGCGGGAAGCGCGTCTCGTTGTGCTTCGCGTACTGGCCGTACGGTTGCCACGACTGTTGCGTGTGGCAGGAAAGACAATCGGCTCCCAATTGGCCCACGTGCACGTCCTCGTGGCAACCCGCGCAGCCCCGGGCCTCGAAGATCGCAACCGGACCGCGGTCGTTGTGGCACCGCAGGCATGTCGCGCGTGCATGCGCGCCCTGGAGTTCGAAGCCCGTCTCGCCCGCGTGGTCGTACTCGAATTCGTCCGACACCTGCTGCCAATCGTCGCCGATGTGGCAGAGACCGCAGTCGCCGGGAAAGGTGTCGTGCGGCAGGACGGGACCGAAACCCGACCACCACAGCTTCTGCGCCGCGCTGTCGTGGCCTTGCACGACACAAGCCACCGCCAGGAGCGCGAGCGCCGAGACGATCGAAGCGGCGCGCAAGATTCGAATGGATCGCATCAGAAGCTCCTTTGCAGGAACAGGCCCAACAGCATCGCCGTTTCGGAATCGAACAGGAGCGCATCGGCGTGGGCCGAGATGCTCCAACCCGACTCTGTGAACTTGTCGAGAGACGCGCTGATCCGGTGCTGAGGGATGTCGTTGTTGTCGGCCGCGAAGCCGTCGATGTTGTTCAACGTGAACTCGTAGCCGAGTCGCCAGAAGCCTTGCGAGGACTGCGTGCCGATGGCTGCGCGCCAGCCGACCGTCGTGTTGTAGCGGCCCTGGACCCCGAAGGCGGCAGCGTCCACTCGCGAGTCGTCGAACACCACGTCGTGGATCTCGAAGCCGCCTTCGGCGTCGCCGCCGCTCTCGTCCTCGTCGCTCCAGGCGCCCACGAGTCCCGTCAGCGCGAATTCGTGCCCGAGCGCCTGCCTCCCGCTCAGCGTCGCCCGATCCGAGCGATCGTCCGCCAACTGCGCGGCGGTGACGGGCTGGAACTCGTTGCGTTCGAGAGCAGGGAACTGGCGGTGCGTATAAGTCACGCGCAGGCTGCTGCCACTCTCGAAGCGCCTGCCGGCCGTGACGTACGCCTGAGTCACCTCCGGTCCGCTGCTCTTCGCCGTGTCGCCGGCTCCGTACCAATCGATCCAGGCTGTCGCGCTCAACGTCCAATCGTCGGGTGGGAAGTACAGGACCTTGGCCACGAACAGGTCGCGATCCGCCGCGAGCTCGTGGAAGGTTCTCTGATACCCGGCCTGAATCGTCAGGAGCTCGCTTTCGTCCACGACGAAGCGGTAATTCGCACCGAACTGCAGATCGTCGCCGGTCGACTGATCCTGGTCCGGCTCGGGCATGAACCCGATGCTCGCTCCAAACGTGTTGCCGTTCGTGAAGCGACGGCCCCACTCGAGTCCGTCGAGCACCCCGAACTCAGGCATTTCGTGCTGCAAGAAGCGGCCGAACTCGTAGCGATCCGGCGCGAAGCGATTGCCTCCGAACGCGTAGCTGAAGCGGTCGAGCCTGAAGTTCGTGCCACTCTCGTCGTCCACGTCGGGAACATCCGTCTTGCGGGCGTTGAGTTCGCCATCGAAGTGGAGCGTCCCGCCCTTGCCCAGGAAGTTCTCATAGGTGAGGTCGGTTCCGAGTCTGGCGAAGGTCTCGGTGCGATTGCCCTCGGAATCGTGGATGTAGTCGAGGATCGAGTAGATGCGGCCCGTCGTACGCGATTGACGTTCGTTCGGTCTGAACGGTTGCACGCGCGACAGGAGCGGCTGGTCCGTGGTCCACTCCTCGTCATTGCGCTCCCAAGGAGGGTGCTCCGGTGCGGCCGGATCACGAGGCGCGCTGGGAACAGCAGGAGGAGGAGGCGTCGGCTGCGGCGGTTGGGCCACGGCGCGGGCCTTCGGCACCCGGGCTTCACCACGCGTCCCCGGAGCCGGAACGAACGCCGGATCATCGAGCTCGACGACCGCCGTGCGCTCCGTGATGCGCACGATCGTGCCTTCGAAACGCAGGCCTTCCCGCGTGCGGAAGGCGACACGGTCGTTCACGGCCAGTCCGTCCGCGGAGCCGTGATCGACGATCGCGGCTCGTGGTTCAATGGTCGTGACGCGCATCGCCACGTTCATCATCTCCTCGATCTGCGCGGCGGCGGGCATCGCGACCACGGCCGGCAGCATCCATCTCGACAGCCAGAGCATCAGTTCCTCCTTCGCTTGCGGTGCATCAGCACCTCCTCGTGCACGCCGTGGCAGTCGACGCATTCGATTCCGAGCGGACGGTAGCGCACGACCTCGTCGCCCTCCGGCGAGGTCCAGGTCTTGTGGCAGGCGGCGCACGCGACGTCGGCGTGCTGCTCGCGCAAGGGGAACCGCGAATCGCGGTCGTGATTGAACGCGAGGAAGGACTCGGTCGCGTCCGTGTGGCATTGCGAACAGCGGTTCTCTCCGCGCGCATCGAACTGTCCGGCGTGCGGGTCGACGTGGCAATCCGAACAGCGCTCACCGAGCGCGGCCCGCCAAGTGCGTCCGCTCGCGTCGGGTACTGCCAGCGGTTCGTGGCACGCCGAACAGGCGAGAGAGTGGGCGCCGACGAGCTGGAATCCAGTCCAGAGACCGTGATCGAACCCATTCGGGAACGCGCGGAAGCTCGACTCGTCGTGGCAGCGCGCGCAATCCGAACGGCCCTCGACGACGGAAGGCATCCGCGGTCCGTCGAACATCCCCTGGTGCGGATCCGCATGGCAGGTCACACAGCCGACGAAGGGACCATAGTGCTCCTCGACGCGGCCGAACGTCCGGCCCGAAGCATCAGGCGCCTTGGCGCTCGGGTGGCAACTCGCGCACTCGCTCTGGGCGTGTGCTCCACGGATAGCGAAGTCGGTGAAGAGCTCGTGGTCGAATCCGCCCTCCATCGACTCGGAGAAAGTCGTCGTCGTGTGGCACGCTTCGCAGTCTCCGTGCTTTGGCCTCTCGAATTCGGCCAAGGCCGTGGCGAAGAACCCGCCGTGCGCGTCCAGGTGGCACGCCTCGCAGGTCGAGTCGGTGCCCTGGAACGTGCGCGGCGACTCGGGGGTCGCCTTCTCATGGCAGGCGTTGCACTCGGTCTTGGCGTGAGCTCCGTCGAGCGTCAACGACGACGACGAGTGCTGCTCGAGCGTGAACGCGTTCGGCGTCCAGTGTCCGCGATCGTGGCAGACCGTGCATTCCTGATCCGCGAACGGACCGGTCGCGAATTGGCCCCCGTGTGGATCGGCATGGCAGACGCTGCATCCATCCTTCGATCGGCCCGGAAAACGTTCGCGGAAGTCCTGGCGATTGGGATCGTGGCAATCCGCGCACAAGGGCTTGTCGTGCGGAGCTTCGAGCGGATAGCCGGACAAGGCGTGCTGCTCCGCGCTGATCTTCAAGCTCGGCTCGCGAAACAGCGTGTGGTTGGCCGCGTGACACACGACGCAGCTCGAGCCGAGCGAGGCCTTGGCGAGCTCGGCGACCCCGTTCGCGAACGGTGTCGAGTGGGGCGAGAGGTGACACGCAATGCAATCGCGCGCTGCCGGACGCGGCCCACGATTGCCCATTGATTCGAGCGAGTGCGGATCCTTCTCGGCGTGGCACTCGCGACAGCCGACGTCGCCGTGTCCTCCGATCAAGGGGAGGAACTTCTCGTGGCCGTTGCTGAAGAGCTCGTCCCACTTCGTCTGGCCGTGGCACGATGCACATGCGACCTGCATGCGTCCTTCGTGGGGGTCTTCGTGACACGACCCGCAATCCTGCGCGAGGCCCTGGTACCGCTTCGTGCCCTCCGCGAGGACCTCGGCGTCCGCGTGCTCGTGACACTCGATGCATCCGATCTCGAGGTGCCGGCCGTTCATGTCGAACTTCACCGAGGCGTGATCGAATTCGGCCGTGCTCTTCGCCCCGATCAGGCGGAACGCGCGATCGTTGACGAGGGCGAAGTTCGCGCCATGGTGGTCACCATGACACTCCCCGCAGTCCCTGGCCGCGTCGGCCTCCGGGATGCCGTGGATGCCACTGCGCGCCTCCATCTGATCCTTGACTGTCGCGTGGCACTCGAGACAGGCCGTGGTCATGTTCGAGAACCAGCCCCCGTGGCACTGCGAGCAACTCGCACCGCCATCCATGTCGGTCAGCTGCGCGTGTACCGCCGAGACGGGGCCCGGCGAAGTACGGCGCGTGTCGACCACGGCGACCACGCTCACCGCGGCGATCGAGAACAAACCGATCCACAGTTTCGGACTGCGCCAGTTCATCGCGGAACTCCGCCGAAGTCGGGTGTGCCGTAGACGAGCGCGTAGTAGACGTGCGCGACGAGCAGCACGACCATGAGAGCGGCGACCCAGCGGTGGACGTAGCGCCAACTATTGAGGAGCGCGCGCAGGTCCTCGTAATGAGCGGCCATCAGCGCCGTGCGGTAAGCGTGCCGTGCAAGGGTGAGCGTCTCGCGCAGGTGTTCCTCGGGGACGTGTTGTCGATGACCCTCTTCAGCCAGCGACGCGAGCAGTCGTCCGAGGTCGCGTTGGCCGCCGAGGAGCGCGAGCGCGCGGCCGACGAGCGTGCTCTTCCACTGGCGCGCTTCAACGATGGCGCCGATTTCGAAACGCGCTCGATCGACGAAGGCCCGCTGGCTCTCGTCCCAGCTGTCGGAAAGCCGCGACAGGCGCAGCTTGACCTCCTCGAGCTCGAGTTCGCGGCCGTTCGCCGCGCGCGGAACGTAGGCGTAGAAGTAGCGACCGATGGCTCCGCTCACGAGCAGGACGAGCAGCGCCCACAACGCGTGTCCGCCGACGGTGTCACGCGGAGCCATGCCGCCGTGCAGCGTCGCGAGCAGTAGCGCGAGGATGCCCGTGGCCACGTGGCTCGTCATCCAGGTCTTCAAGGAACCGAATTGGAAGCGACGCACGTTCGCGCGGCGCAGCAGGTAGAGCAGGTTGAGGACGATCAACGCCGTCGCCGTCACGCCGAACCACAGGCCGACGCCCGAACTCGGGCGCAGCGTGGCGTACTCGTCGTGAACGGGACGTTGCTGGATCGAGAGTGAGTAGTAGTCCGACTTCCAGAGCGCGAACCCGAGCGCCGCCACGGACAACAGGAAGCCCGCGCCGAGCGCGCGCAGCAGTCCGGAGCCTTGCTCGGTCACCGGTGAGACGGGCCGGCGCAGCGCCGGATCGAACGACACGCCGGAACGCTCGAGCGCCTCGAACGGGGGCACCCCACCAGCCATCACGAAGACCTCGTCGTTCGGCGCCGCGAAGACGCCGCGCGAAGGCCCGTCCGCGAGCTCCAATTCGACCACATCGGGGCGGATCGCGACGACTTGGCTGCAGAACAGCACGCGAATGCGCCCGTTCGCGGTGAGTTCGTCCAGGCGATCTTCCGACTTCTGCCGCAAGCGGAAGAAGGCCTCGTTGCGGTAGCTGATGGTGACCTGGTTGCCCGGTTGTTCAGCGAGCGCGACCGCCGCTTCGATCGCCGTGTCACCGCCACCGACGACGAGAATGCGGCGTTGCTGGTAGCTGCGCGCGTCGAGCAGACTGTAGGCGACCTTGGGCAGGTGTTCGCCGGGGACCTCGAGCTTGCGCGGCGTGCCGCGGCGGCCGACCGCGAGACACACGTTGCGCGCTCGATAGGCGTGGCTGGCCGTCCTCACGACGAACATCCCGGTCGCCTCGCGTTCGACCGTCTGGAACACTTCCCCGCCGCGGATGGGCAGGCTCTCGTCGCGCGCGACCTTGTGCCAGAGGTCCACGAGCTCCTCCTTCGTGTACGTCAGGCGATCGAGTCTGCCGTAGAGCGGGAGCTCAACCGGCTGCGTGAGCACCAGCTTGCGCCGCGGGTACTTGGCGACCGTCCCGCCCGGACCTGCCTCCTGGTCGAGCGTGACGAACGACAAGCCATGCTTCTTGGCCTCGAGCGAACAGGCGAGTCCAGCCGGACCGGCGCCGACGACGCACAGATCGAGCGCATCGTCGCCACCTTCCGTCTCAAGAGCGATGCGCCGCGCGACTTCGTCCGCGACGGCCGTGCCCTGGTCGATCGCGGTCTTGATGAGCGCGTGGGCCGTCACCTCGCCTGCCAGGAAGAGCCCTGGCGTGCCGACAGCCTCCAGCTCCTCCGAGATGGCCGGGATGTCGCGACGTTCGGCCGTGTCCGCAAGCGTCACCGTGATCGCGTCGACGGGACATACGCTTTCGCACGCGGACACGCCCGTGCAGCGCGCTCCATTGACGACCATCGCCTGGCCGTGGACCAGTTCTAGGACTCCTTGCTCGGGGCACGCCCGCACGCACGCCCCACAACCGAGACACCGGGTCAAATCGACGATCGGGTGCTGGAGTTGCGCATTCGCGCTGCCGACGCGAACGGCGCGTTCGCGCTCGCCGACGCGCCGCTGCATGCGCGCCAGTTCGACGCGACGAGCCAGCGACGCCAGGAACGCGATTCCGAGCGCGAGCACCAGCCCGACGAGCAGCGTCCAACTCAAATCATGCCTCCAAGCCCGAGTCCTTCCACGATTCGTCGCGTGGAGAGTGCCGCTCGCGATGACGAGCGATGCCGTGATGACACTCGCGACGGCGCGTGCAGATCACGCCGTCGCGCGAGTCGAGTCGATCACTGCGGATTCGGCGTGTTCTCCGGAGTCGTCACTGGCGCTTCCACCGGCGGCGTCTCGACGGGGGCCGGAGTCTCCGCAGTCGGCGTCGCGCGCGGCTTCAGCGTCGACGAGCGCTGCTTGACGAACTTCGTCTTCGTGGGACGCTCGCTCGTTTGAGGTTCGCTGGTCGCGTTGTTCGCGTTGGTCGGAGTCGGCTGTGTCTCCTGCACTCCTTCGACCTGGCCGTACAGCGCGGCTGATTCGACGTACGCTCTGGCGGCGTTCGAGCACGCGTCGACCCGGCCGTCGAGTTCCTTCGCGCGTTCGTGCAGTTCGCGCACTTCCGGGTGGATCGCCTGCACGGCGGCGGCATTCAGGTCGCTCGCGAGGAACAGTGCCTGATCGTTCATGTCGGCGTTGAAGGCCTCGAGCGTGACGAGTACGGCCTGCGCCGACGTCAGTACGGTCTGATAGCGAGCACGCGTCTCGTCGAGCCGACCCTGGCTGCGCTGACGCATGCGTGTGTTGCCGAACCCCTCGAGATCCGAAGTCCAGCGCGAGAAGACGGACTCTGCCGAAGCGCTCATCGGGCCGATCGAGCGCCGGAAATCGAGCGTCTGGCGATCCGAGGTTTCGATCGCGTCCTTCAGGCCCGCGAACATCTTGGTCGCGTCGCCCGCGAAGTTGGGCGAGACGAGCGTGGTGAGCTGCGCCAATGCGCCGCGCGCCTTGTCCTTCGCGACGGTCGCGTCGACCTGCACGCGCTCGATACGGGTGAGCAGGTCGTCGACGTCCTGGACGCTCTGGGCTTGCTTGGTCGTGCTGGCGCATCCGCCGATTCCGAGCACCGTGGGAAGGACGATCGCGACCGTGGCCACGAAATTTCTGCGAATCACTCTGACACCTCCGCTGTTCTCTCACCCGGAGGCGCGCGCCGTGCGCTCCTCCTTCTGTACACCTCGTGTTCGACCATTCCGAAGACGGGGCTTGAGGAGAGGAGAGGTCAGGCCGCGGCGCGATTCCGTTGCTTCGCCGACGGTTCAACCGAGACCGTAGCGACAGGAACGCTTTTCCGGGCTGCGCGTTCGCGCAGCCACCCGAAGCCTCCGAGTCCGACGACGCTCCACTGCACTCCGTAATACGTCCACAGGGCCGTGTGGATGCCGCTCGTGAAGCCGTAACTGTGCAGCCCGACGCCGAGCAGATTCACGCCCCACCACGAGAACGCCACGATCGTGCCGCCGAACGCTGCGGCCATGCACGTGCCGTGATCACGCAGGTACCCGCCTCGACGCGCGTGTAGGATCACGATCTGGCTGATGACGATGAGCAGTGCGCCGTTCTCCTTCGGATCCCAGCCCCAGAAGCGGCCCCAGCTCTCGTTGGCCCAGATGCCGCCGAGGATCGTGCCCACGGTCGAAAAGATCATGGCAAAGCAGAGGACGCCGTAGACCGTCCGCGCGAGTTTGCGACGCCGCTCGGGATCATTGCGCTTCCAGCCGAACAACCTGCCCAGCAGATAGAAGCTCGCCAGCGCCGCGGCCAGCATGCCAGCCGAGTAGCCGATCGTGATGGCCGTGACGTGCGTCGCGAGCCAGAAGTTGGTGTCGAGCACGGCGACGAGGCTCGGCATCGTGTCCTGTTTGTCGAGCGTCTCGTACCCGTTCGCGACGAACAGTCCGACGAGGCCGAGCGTCGCCGCGGTCCCGATCGCGAAGCGAGCACGTTGGACGAGCTCGATGAGCACGGCCAAGATCACGCACGAAGCAGTCACGAACAGGACGGTCTCGTAGAGCGTCGAAACCGGAGGACGCTCGCGGATGACGCAGCGGAACACGATCGCCGTGACGAGCAGGAGCGCGGCAACCGTCGTGACCGCGATCGCGCCCTTCCAGGCCAGTGCGCTCTTCGGACGGAGCCAAGTGAAGCACACCACCACGAAAGCCGTCACGAAAGCGAGGAGGCTCCAGCGCATGGGATCGAAGGCGTAGTAGGCGCGTTCGAGTGCAACGTGCTCGTACTCCCCGCGCGCCTCTGCCCGCGCCACGAGACGATCGCGCAACGAACTCAGGGTCGTCTCGAACGCACCCGGCTCGTTTCGCAAATGGATCAGTGTCTCGAGCTCCGCGACGACGGCTGCGTCCGCCGGATCCAAGGAGCGACTCGGGCCGACGCTCGCGACGAGGTCCCCGGGTGCGAACCACGGTTCGGTCGCGTTCGCCAAATTCGCGGGCGCGACGATCGCTAGGGCCGCCCCGTCCCGCGGGTTGCCGCCGCGCGTCCAGTCGAGGCTGCGCGCCAGGCGCAGGAACGAGAAGACGTTGCCGGCGAGGTCGACCACCTGCTGCTGTATCGACGTCCGCGCCGGCGCCGGGATCGCCTCGTAGTCGTGCGCGAGCGAGAAGAGACGCGGCAAGCCCGGCTGCAGGTCCGCGTACGTCCAATGATCTCGCTTTCTCTTCCCCTCCGTCGACACGCCGATCGCCGTGATCGCATCCGAATCCGAAACGAGGAACGACTTCGCGTTCGCTGCTTCTTCAGGAAAGAACACGACGTCGAGTAGCCATGACACGGGGTCGAGTTCTTCACCCGATGCCGATGTTGCGCCGCGCGCGCCATTCAGGCGCAGCAAGGTGAAGCTCGCGAACGTGGACAGCGGCTTGATGCGTCCGCCGTCCTGGATCGGGATGTCGCCGAACGCATCGAGCGTCCGCTCCGACCAGGCGCGCGTGCGTGAACCGGAGACTTGCTGTCCGGCCCACAGCGGCAGCACGAGAGCGAGGAGCGCGAGGACGAGAATCGATCGGCGGAGGTGCGTACTCATGCGCTGCGCATCTCCACACGGACGTAGCCCACGAGCATCCGTCCGAAGTGGAACAGCAGTCCCGCCGCGATGACCAGGCACGCCGCGAGCGGCCAATGATCGGCCGGATTGCGCACCACGGCCAACGTCGAGAACAGCCGCTCGCCAGGTCGAGCGTTCGACGGACCCCACGAGGCCTGGTAGAGGACCAGACCGCCGTCGCGCAGCGGCTCGTTCATCGAGATCCTGACGTCCCGCTCCGCCGTCCCGTTCGCGACCTTGACGTCGCTGGCGAAGGACTTGGGCATGTCGATGCCGGGGTGGTCCTCCTTGGAGAAGCGTTCGAGCTGGATCGCGAATGGCATCTCGTAGCGCTCCTTCCGCAAGGAGAGCGCCCACGACTTGCCCGCCGCGAAGAACGTGAACGGCTCGGCTTCAGCGCCCCACAAGAGCGCGCGGCGGCGGATTCCGTCGCGATCGTCCACGACAGAAACGCAGGCTCCGGCGATGTTCGCTTCGGCTCGAGGATCGACCTCACGAGGCACCAGTCGCACCCCGTCGACGACGATCGTGCCGGGAGCGCCGCCGTCCTTGGCCCACTCGGGGCGACAATTGCGAGCGACGCTTTCGATGTCGAGAGCGAAAGGCACATCGGCGAGGGACATCCGCACGCGTGCGCCTTGCGCCTGTTCGAGGCGTTCGTGCGGAATGAGCCACTGGCGCGCCCGTCCGCCGTCCTCTTGCCGGATCAGGGCGAGCTCCCAGCGAAAGTAGCTCTCGAAGTGGTCCGCTCGCTGTCCTTCGTACAGCGTCACGTGCCCGTCCTGCGACCAGTGATGCTTCACGAGCGCCGAGGCCAGCAAGAGCGCGATTCCCGTGTGCGCGACGATGACGCCCGCCGTCGTCCAGCTCTTTCGAATGCGCACGAATCCGCCCATGAACAAGTTCACGGCTAGCAGGCTCATCACGAGGTTCGCGCCGGGCAATGGAATCGGAATCGATCCGAAGTGGTGCACGAGGAAGAACGACTCGAAGTACTTGCGTTGTACTTCGAAGAGCCCCGTGCGCGTCTGCTCGATGGTTCCGAGCCAGGTGAGCAGACCGAGCAGGATGAGCAGGACGCAGCTCGTCCCCAGCGAGGACGAGACACTCAGTAGCCTTCGCGACAGACTCCTGAGCACGCTACTTGGCCTCCGCGAGCGATGCAGCGAAGGCGAGCATGGCCGATCGCTGCCTCCGCACGAGCTCGATCGGGCCCGTCATCTTCAGGAAGACCGACTTGTCGTCGCCCATGCAGGTGAGCCCGTACGTCGCTGACGCAGGACCTTCGATTTCGATCACATGGGCTGGGCGCCCGAGCATCGTGAACGGAGAAAACGCATCGACGGCGCCCTGATCGACGGAGTCGAGTCCGAGTTGCGTGCGCCAGCGATTCACATTCGCTAGTTCGCCGCCCGCCTGGCCGCCCAGCACCGTGACGTAGCACTCGACCGACTCGCCCTCGCCGGCCCACCCGCCGGCCGAGCTCGACGAGTGCGCGGCGTGCTCGTCCGTGCTGAACGAAGCGGCGAGCTCGAGGAAGGCCTCGCGCTGCGCCGCGACCGTCTCCTTTGGTCCGGTCATCTTCAGGAAGACCGATCCGTTCGGATCGACGAGCGCGACACCGAGCAGCGCCCAATCCGCTTTCGTGTCCGAACCACTCATGCCCTTCCACGTGCCCGTCGCCTCGACGACCGTCGCCTGCCGTCCGAAGAAGGGGGCTTGTGGCAGTCGTTCGACATCCGCTGCCGACAAGCCGGAGAGCGACAGCTGCGATCGCCAGCGATTGATGTTCGCGGTCAGGCCTCCGGCCTCGCCGCCGAGCATGGTCAGGTAGCACTCGGCGCGTTCGTCACCGGCTGGTCTGAAGTTCGCGACCCGCATCGACGACGCCGGCAGCTCGATCCAGCCTGGCGGCGTTTTCCATTCGAAGGGCAACTTCGAGCCATCGTGCGCCGGCGCCGGGGCTTTCGAACTCCCGACGAGCCCGAAGCGCTCCGCGTGCAATGGATGCGCGTTGAAATCGATCTTGGGCTGCTCGACAACGCGCGACGTTTCGATCGTGCCGCTGACGAGCGTGTTCGATCCGCCCGCGCAGCTCGCGGCGAACAGCGCTGCGCCGGCGATCCAATAGCCGGCGCCATGCCTCTCCCAGTGTCCCACTCCTGCCTCCTCGATCGCGTGCGGCCCGGCACGCGGATCGAAGGGGCATCGGCGGCGCGATCGTGATTCCTTGAGCCCGGAGCCTGAAAACGATTCCTCCCGCGCCGGACGAGTCGTCCAGCACGGGAGGAGTTGGAGCAGCCGGCGATCAGCGGCTCACTTGGCTCGCGTGTAGTCGATCTCCATGCACAGGAATTCCTTGCCGTCCGCGGTCGGGGAATACGTCGACATGATCCAGTGATCCTTGTCGATCATCTTCTCGGTCGTGCGGCCCTTCAGGTACTTGCCCTGCATCGGGTCGGGCATCTCGGAGGCGTAGTTGAACGTCTTCGTCGCGGCGTCGTACGTGCCCTCGGACATGCTGATGCCCGTGCCCATGTTGTCCATCCACGTGCCGACGTACTTCTTCTTCATGTTGTCGTAGCCCACGTGACCCAGTCCGTGGAACGGCATGCCGTTGAACGTGCCTTCCGTGTGATCCTCGAGGTAGCGGCCGTCCATGATCCACTTGACCTCGTTGGTCGCCGGCGATTCCTGCGCGGGCGCACCGGGGGCCATGATCATCTTGACCTTCATGTTCCACTTGCCGACTTTGTCATTGAGCACCTTGTGAGCTTCGCCGGGCGTGGCGAAGTCCGCCCACTTCTTCATGTCTTCCGGCGACTGAGCGGTGAAGGCATAAGCGGCCAATGCGCCGCCGGTGACGAGTGCGAGGGCGATGAATCCAGAGCGAATGTTCATAGGGTCTCCTGTGTTCGTGAAACGGTCGAACGAGCGACGCCGGGGGGGCCGAGCGCTTCGCGCCCGATTGCGGGCCGGGATTTATAGCAAGAAACGCCGATTTGCGGCAGCGAGAGGAGCGCCTGCACGAAGCGCGCTAATCGTGCAGCGCGGCGCGGGTCAGATTGCGGTGACCGTCGCGCGTCACGAGCACGTTGTCCTCGATGCGGATGCCGCCATGCCCCGCGAGCCGGTCGATCTTCGGCCAGACGAACATGTCCTTCAGCGGGCCAGTTCGGTGCGGGCGCAATAGCATCTCGATGAAGTAGAGGCCGGGCTCGACCGTGAACACCTGTCCCTCCTCGATGACGCGCGTCGTCCGCAGGAAGGGATAGTGCCTGGGCGGCGGCGTCGTGCCGCCGTCGGGTGCGGTCTGGCGTCCGGACACGTCGTGCACCTGCAGGCCGAGGAAATGGCCGAGACCGTGGGGGAAGAACGGATGCGTGAGACCGAGCTTGACGGCGTCCTCGCCGCGCGCGCGGATCAGGCCGCTCGTGAAGAGCAGATCGGCGATCGCGACGTGCGCGGCGTGATGCAGGTCGAGGTAGGCGAGACCCGGTCTGACCCGTGCGCACAGCTCGAGTTGGATCTTCTCGAGCGCGCCGACGAGCGCGACGAAGTCGGGATCGGCCTTCGACGTGGTCCACGTGCGGGTGATGTCGGATGCGTAGCGGTTCACTTGCGCACCGCAGTCGGCCAGCAGCACGCGCCCGTTCTTCGCCGCACGCTTCTTGTGGTAGTGCAGGATCGCACCCTTCTCGTCGAGCGCGATGATCGTCGGATAGGGGAGGTCGTCGTCCGTGCAGCCGACGGCTTCGACGTAGGCGTGGTGGATCTCGAGCTCGCTGCTACCTTCGAGGAAGGCGCCGCGCGCGGCGATGTGTCCGCGAGCGCCGAGCATCTCGGCTTCTTCGAGGCACGCCACCTCGTACGCGCTCTTGCGGCTGCGTTCCCAGTCGAGCCGCTTCACGAGTGCATCGGGATTCAGCGCGTCCTTCGCGACGCCGGCCTGGGCAGCGCGCTCGGGCAGATCGCCGACGTACGCCACACGGCCGGCGAGCGGCAGTTCCTTCCAGGCGTTCTCCGCGCTCTTGACGCTGACGAGGTCGAATTCACCCGCCCAAAACGGCGACCCTAGCGGCGACTGCTCGTACCAGTAGTCCTCCGGCGCGACGCGCACGAGCCGCGGCTTCTTTCCGGGCCGCACGTGCAGCAGGTGGAGCGGCCCTTCGAGCGGCGTCCAGTGCGCGAAGTGCGGCGTCGGATGGAACGGCGCGTCCATGTCGTCCACGAAATACGTGAACGGCGAACCGCTTTGGATGACGACCGAATCGAAGCCCGCCGCGGCGAGAGCGCGTTCCGTGGTGCGCTGCCGCGTGGCGACGTGCTCCGCGTAGGTCGTCGTGTTCATGTCACTTGACTCCGTGCATCCACTTGTTGATCCAGGGCGACAACAGGAAGAGAACGATGCCGATCCCGAGCGCCGTGTACAGGATCGGCGAGTAGGCGGTCGAGTACATCTCGATGCGCTCTACCAGGGGCACCTTTCGCTCGATGGCTCCGTCGATCATTGCGCCGGCTCCCTCCGATACCTTCCCCGCCAGGAAATTGCCGATCGCGATGGTCATGAACCACGCGCCCATCACCATGCCGGTGATCTTCTCCGGCGCCAACTTGGTCACCATCGACAGACCGACGGGCGAGATGCACAACTCGCCGCAGGTGTGGATCAAGTACAGCCCGGTGAGGATGAACCACGGGACCTTCCCGGCGTCGTTGAAATGCGTGATGCCGTACATCAACAACGCGAAGCCCAATGCGACTTGGATCAGTCCCAATCCGAACTTGGCGGGAATCGACGGGTTCAAGTTCCTTCTCGCGAGCATGACCCACAACGCCGCGAAGATCGGCCCCAGCAGAACGATGAAGGCCGAGTTCACGGACTGGAACCACTCGAAAGGCATGTTCCAAGTTCCGATCGTGAGCGGCTTGATGTGATCGCGGGCGAAGAAGCTGAGGGAATTGCCCGCCTGCTCGAAGCACATCCAGAAGGTAATGTTGCACAGAAGCAGCAGCACCAGGACCATCATCCGCTCGCGCATGACCTTCTCGCTTTGGAACGCGATGTAGAGCAGGTAGAGCGCAATGGCCGAGCCCAAGCCGATCAGGATGTTCCCCGTCCAATCCTTCTTGTCGAGCAGCAGATAGATGCAGGGGACGACGATCCCGCAACCCAGTGCGACCGTGCCAAGCGTACCGAATCCACGGCGTTCTGCCGGCGGCAGTCCCTGGCCTTTGAGCAGATTCGAGCCCAAGCCCAGGCACACGACGCCGAGCAGCACACCGATTCCGGCCGCGAGGAATCCGTAGCGATAGTCGGGATGACCCTCGGTGCCCATTGCCACGGAAACTTGCTGACACGCAATCGGCGCGATGAGCGCTCCGAGGTTGATGCCCATGTAGAAGATCGTGAAGCCTCCATCGCGCCGTGGATCATTGGGCAAATAGAGCTTGCCGACGAGTGTCGAGATGTTCGGCTTGAACAGACCATTGCCGACGATGATGGTCGCGAGTCCGTACAGGAAGACCTTCTCCTCCGTCACCATCATCAGGAACAAGCCGACCGCCATGATCACGCCGCCGAGGATGATCGAGCGCCGATAACCCAATAGCCTGTCTGCCACGTAGCCGCCGAAAGTCCCGAGCGCATAGACGAGGGCCGTGAACGCTCCGAAACTCAACGACGCTTCCGCCTGCGTCTTGTGAAATTGATCCGCGACATAGAAGACCAGGAGGGCGCGCATCCCGTAGTAGCAGAAGCGCTCCCACAGCTCGGCGAAGAACAAGACGTAGAGCCCTCGCGGATGCCCGAGGATCGTTCGTTCTTCGGGCGGGGGGGCCGTTTCGAGTGCGGAAGCCATGCGGTTCTCGTGCGGGGGGCTTTTGGAAAGTCGGGCGCGGAATCGTACTGGATCGAGCGTGGCTCGGAAGCCCCCGGTCGACGCTATCTTGTACGGCGATGCGCGAACCCCTCTCGATACGACCCGCTCGGCCCGAGGATCACGCCCAGTTCGCGCGCTTCTTCACCGAACTGGGGCACGACGATCCGATTCCGGACGCGGAGCGGTGGCGTGCCGAGATGATGCCGCACACCTTCTTCCTAGAGGATGCCGGCACGAAGGTCGCCTACGCCTTCGTCGAGCATTACGGCGATCGCGGGTACGTGCGGCACGTCGTCGTCGATCAGGACCGACGCGGTCGCGGCGTCGGGCGAGAGGTCATGAAAGCGATCGCGGCGAGCCTGATCGACAAGGGGGCGACCGAGTGGGAGCTCAACGTCCGCGTCGGAAACGACGCCGCGCTGCGGTTGTACGAATCAATCGGGATGCGCGCGGACTACTCGACGTTCGTCCTGCGTTTCGACTGGACGAAGTTGGCTTTGCTGCCGGTCGCGAAACGGGTGGCGTGCGCCACGACCGTCGAGCCGCACCACGACCGCGCGATCGAGGACGCCTTCGGTCTTCCGAGCGGCATGGTTGCCCGACTGCGATCGTTCCAAGGCAACGAACTCGATCAGTTGCTGGACGAGAACGGCTCGCCGATCGCGTTCGCGCGTTTCGATCCGGCCTTCCCCGGAGCCTTCCCGTTCCGGGTGAAGGACGTCACGATCGTGCGCACCTTGCTCGAAGCGCTGCGGGCTCATGCTCGACCGAAATCGATCTGGATCCAACTCGTGATCGAGAACGACGCGGATTCCGCGGACCTCCTGATCGCCCACGGTGCACGCCTCATGTTCGAGATCCTCCACCTGCGCGGCGAGATTCCGCGCTGAGACCGGCGTCCATGCGTTTCCAAGAAGCTCTCGTCCTCTCCGCCGCGCTCGCCGCATTCGAGGACGCACGGACGCCGCAGCCCGTTCTCGACTGGCTGGCGGACGCACGGAAACACGCACCGGGCGCGAGCGCGGTCGTCGCGGTGGAAGGCGGGGAGCGCGGCGCGCGCATCGTCGTCGTCGGACGGGCCTTTCCCGGCACGAGCGAACTGGCCCGGTTCGAGGGCGCGATCGTGTCCAACGCGAAGTCCGCCGACGTCATCGCCCTCGACGTCGGCTCGCTCGTCGCCGGCACCGAGCTGCGTGGCGCGTTCTCGCGGCGCATGGCCAAGCT
>JBGATY010000062.1:18131-18392 GCA_044228955.1 Planctomycetota bacterium
GCATTGCGATCGCGCACCGGGGACATCCAAGCGCGCCTCGAGGACGCCGAAGCCTTCGCCTGGACTCGTTCCGAGACTCTCGCGTGGCTCGCGGAACTCTCGAAGCGCGAGGCGCAGCCGAAGATCGTCGGGCTCGCGGCCGGCGATCCCAAACGCGCCTGCGTCGAGGTCCTCGCGTACATCGGCAGGGTCGATCCGACAGCGCTGCCACGCGCCGAACACGCGCTGCGTGCCCTGAGCCTCGACGGTCGCGACGGCGCG
>JBGATY010000063.1:0-9067 GCA_044228955.1 Planctomycetota bacterium
AGGCGCTCGGCGGCGGTCCATAGCCCATCGCCGACCTGCAAGCAGGTCGCGCGGCGACCGGCCGCCAACGCCTCCAGCAACGGCGTCCACTGCGATGCGGTGGCTTCGACGGCGCTGATCGCGCCGAGTTGCATCAGGGCCTCGTGCATCTCGTCGGGGTTGCGCACGTCGGGCCAGGCGTCCTCGCGCACGCCGGCGATCGCGCTGGCGTCGAGCAGGCCGAGGTCGCCGAAGTACCGATGCCGCGCTTCCTCGAACAGCGTCAGGTACACGGCGTTGTTCAACACGGCCTGATTGTCCTCGTCGGACCAGCGCGTGTGCAGCGTGACCCGGAAGCGGATCGATCCTGAGGCGGGGACACTGGGATTTTCCATCGTTCTAGGCCGGTTTGAACACACGCTTCGGACGCACGACGAGCCAAATGCCCACGAACACCAGCGCCGCCGAGACCACCATGCCCGGCGTGAGTTCCTCGTGCAGGATCAAGGCGCTCGCGCTCGCCGTGATCAGCGGCTGCACGTAGATGTAGATGGCGGTCGTCGACGCCGACAACTGCGACAGAGCGTAGATGTTGAACACGTACGCGACCACCGTCGGGAACACGAGGATGAACGCCAGCGCGCGCCAGTGCATGGCTGTCGCCGTTTGCGGCACGAACGTCTCGCCGTGCGCGAAAAACGGCACGAACGGCACTGAGAGCGCGAACACCCACGCGATGACGACCAGCGGCGGATAGCGCTTCAAGAGCGGCCGCGAAACCACGAAGTACCCCGAGTAGCAGGCCGCGTTGGCCGCCATCAACAGGTTCCCGAGCGCGTGCTCGCGCACCAGGTCCGGGCGCTCGGCCCAGAACCGCGACGAGGCGCCCAGGAGCGCGATCGCTACCCCGACCATGCGCACGGCCGAGACCGACTCCTGCTTCACGCTGGCCGCGATCGCGAACGTGAACACCGGAATCAGGCCCATCATCAGCGCGGCGTTCGTCGGCGTCGAGCGCGCCAGCCCTTCCAGGTACAGCACCATGTTCAGCGTCACGCCGAGCAGCGACGCCACGAGGAGCAGCGGCAGATCGCCCACGGCGGGCAGTGCGCGCCGGCCGTGCAGGGTGAACGCGATCGCGAGCAGCACGCCCGCCCCAAAGAGCATGCGCCAACCGGCGACGGCGAGCGGAGCAAACCCGCCTGGCTGGAAGGCCAGCTTGCCGAAGACCGGGAAGAGTCCGAAACAGAACTGCACGGCGACGAGGGCCATGTGTCCGCGCCAGGCCTCGCTCTTCATCCGCGGAGGGTAGACTGCACCGCTCCATCATGTCCACGCCCGACGACGCAACCACGCCCCCGCCGCGACCGCGACCCTGGCCGAGGATCGGGAGTCGACACGGCGCGCACATGGTCCTCTTCCGGCCGCGCTGGGACCGCCTCGCGAATCCGCGCACGGGGGAGGAGTTCGATCGGCTCGTGCTCGAGACGCCGGATTGGGTGAACGTCGTCGCGCTCACCCCTGATCGGCGACTCGTCCTGGTGCACCAGTTCCGCTTCGGCAGCGGCACCGTCACGCCCGAGATCCCGGGCGGCATGGTCGACAAGGGCGAGGAGCACGGCGCGGCGGCGCGGCGTGAATTGCGCGAGGAAACGGGGTTCACCAGCCCGCGCTGGCGCTACCTGGGCGCCGTCGAACCGAACCCGGCCTTCCACGACAACCTGTGCCATCATTGGCTGGCCGAGGATTGCGAGCTCACGCACGATCAGGGCCTCGATCCGGGCGAGGACATCGAGATCGAGACGGTTCCGCTCCTCGAGGTGCGGCTGCGCATCGCACGTGGTGACATCCGCCACAGTCTCGTGATCAGCGCGCTCTCGCGCGTGATCGATCTATCCGCGCCGTGACCGGGACCGTCGAACCGGCTAGGTCCCGTCGATGCTCCTGACGCTCGCTCTCGCGCTCCAGGCCGGCGTCCCGGCTTCGCTACCGGGCCGCGTGGCGGTCGTCTCCGAGCCATTCGAATTCGACGCGGACACGGCGCGCAACCTGTGCCCCGAGGCCAGTGCGCGCGTCACGGTCCGGATCGGCGCGTCCGCTGGGCCCCCGATCGATCCGTTCGCCGTGCTCGCGACCGCCGCGCCGGTCGTCACCCTCGACACGAACAGCGCGCGTCCGGGCGATGCGTCCGTGGTGGTCGAGGCGGTAGGCACTGCGCGCTGCATCGTGCTCGAGGGCGGAACCTGGCTCGAGTGGTGGAGCGCCCTGCGACCCTACGGGAAGCAGTCCGAACTCGGGCGCGCCCTCGTTCGAGCGCACGAGCGCGGTGCTGTCCTCGTCGGCATCGGTCCAGCCGGAGCGCACCTCGCCGGAGCGTGTGTCCTGTCGCGCGAGACGCTGAAGCGGCCGAGTCGGGATCCCCATGATGCCACGGCGGACGTCGTGCTCGGCGGGCTGGGCGTGACGCGCGGCACGTGCATCGACTTCCCGACCGACGGTCGTGTCGATCCCGAGCGCATGCTCGAGGCGGCGTTCGACAATGGGTTCGACAGGTGCGTGTGGCTCGCCGGCCAGTGCGCCTGGGTCCAGGACGAAGGCGCTCACACCTCGAGCGTGTTCGCGGCGACCGGAACCGCGTACGTGTTCGACGCCTCCGCCGCCCGGCGTTCGCGCGAGGTGATCGAAGGCGTGCGCGTCTTCCGCATGCGCGCCGGTTCGGTTTTCGATTCCTCGACCGCGACGGTCCAAGCCCACGAGAGTTCCGGGTTGAAACGATCAGTCCTTGACCAGAAGACAGCGACAGCGCGTTCCTGCTTCTCGGCGTCCGCGGGCGAGAACGTCTGGTTATCCGGTAAGGCTCTCGAGATCCGCGGCGAGAGACATGTGCTGCGGCTCGCATTCGACACGGCGTCGGATCGCGTTCGCGGCGATCACGCTGACGACGCGACGGACCGTGCTCGGCTCGACTGGATCCCGGTGGAGCGGTAGGTTCATGGCTCGCAGCGGATCCCGGTCGCTCGCCTCGCAAACGGGAACCACTCATGACGTCCCCTCTTCCCATCGTCTCTCACTCGGAAGCCGCCGCTCTCATGCGCGCCGCCGCGAGTGGAGATCAAGCCGCGTGGAGTCGCCTGTACGCACTCCACGAGCCGTGGATGCGTTCGTTCCTGCGACCGCGCATACCGACGCATCTGCGCGCACGTTTCGATGCTCACGACGTGATGCAGGATGCGTTCTTGTCGCTCAGCACATGCCCGGGCGTCCTCGTGGTCGGCGACGAGACCGATCTGCGGCGTTTCCTGGTCGGAGTCCTCGTCAACGGACTGCGCGACGAGGTGCGCAAGCATCAACGGCAATGCCGCAGCGCGAAGCGCGAGAACGCGGGAGCGACGGCGCTGGAGTCGATCGCGTCGAGCGCGGACCAGCCCAGCGAGTGCGCGGAAAAAGCGGACATGAGCGCATTCCTCGTGAAGAGCATGAGTCTGCTGCCAAAGACCGAGCAGGTGCTCTTGTGGCACCGCTTCGTCCACGGTCTGACGTGGGTCGAGATCTCGCGCCGCACCGGCATGTCCGAGCCGACGGTACGCCGCCGCAGTTCGGAAGCGCTCGGGTATCTCGCGCAGCGCCGCGCCTGAAGCGCGCTCCGCGGCCCGCCACCCCGGACGAACGCTCGAGGGAGCTGTAGACTCCCAATCGAATGGCGACGCGCTCGATGGGTGGACGCCTGCGACTCGGCCTGATGGCCGCAGCCATCGCACTGCTCCTGTTCCTGCTCGCGTGGTCGCTGCGCAAGACGCGCGAAGGAACCGCGCAGCCATCCTCGACGGCGATGGCCGCACAGAACGGCGGCACGCGCGCGCCCGAGTCCGCTCCCCGCGCCGCGCCGTCCCTGTCCTCGGCGGAGGAGGTGCCCCCTGCGACCCCGCCCGCCGCGGTCGAGGTCGCCGACGGGGTGCCCGTTCGCGGACGGGTCGTGGACGCGCGCACGGGAGAACCCGTCCCCTGGGTGGACGTCGAGTTGAAGAGGGCGAAGGCGTCCTCGGCCGAGAAGACGGACTTCGACGGAGCGTTCGTGAGCCGCGTGCCGATCCAGAGCGGGAAGCTCGCGATCCAGGTCTCGGACCAGGGCGCGAAGCTCGGCGCGCTCGAAGTCGACTGGGTCGCGGTCGTCAACGCAGAGCCCGTGAGGATCGTCGTGGATGTCGGGCCCACGCTGTTCGTCTCGGAGGTCGGGGGGCGCACACCCGACGCTGGCGCGGGATACGAGTTGCGCATCGTGCAGTCCGCGCGCACGGTGCTCAGCGCGGGCGAGATCGACGTGCACGGCGACGAGCTCGCGATCGCCGCGCCGCCCGACATCGCGTGGTCGACGAGGCCCTTGCGACAGGAGGACCGCCAATGGTTCGTCCGCTGGCCGCGCGTCGAGTTCGAATCGACGCCGGATGCCTACGACCGCGTCGAGGTGCGCTCGTCGAGCCGACTCGAATTCGGGTGCACCCCGCTCGCCCGCTCGCACGGCCAGCAGCAACTGGGCGACGTGTCGATCCTGCGCTCGTTCACGCTGCGCGGCGAAGTGAACCCGTGGCCGCGCAATCGTCCGATCAGCGCGCGTGTCCTGATCCGGCCGGCTCGAGACAGGACGACGACGCGGACCGATTTACCGCGTGATCTGTGCGAACTGGAGGCAGCCGCGGCGTCCTGCAGCGCGACCCTGCGCGAGGGCGAGTCGTACAGCGTGATCGCCTGGGCGAACGAATGCGAACCGGTCGTGTGGAGTCGGAGCGTGCGCGGCGACTCCGGCCGGCCGGTGTCGCTGAAGCGGCTCGACTTGCAGCCACTGCTGATCCCCGCGTTCGCGGAGACGAGCCGCGCGCTGCCCTTGGACCTCGGTCCGGCCGACACGCACCAATACGTGCGTGCGCGGGTCAAGGAGGCCGGAAACTGGGCTCGAGCGGAGGTCTACGAATGGCCGGGCGCGAGCGCGCGGGCGGAGCGGGAGCTTGTGCGCACGCGTTACCAGGTGGAGTTGATCGGCATCGATCGGACGCCGCTCTCCCTGGGGCGTACGTGGTCCCAGATCCTGCCCGGCGAGCTCACGCCTCCCGCGTTAGAGGTGCATGAGATTCCGCGTCTGCACCGCTTCGAATGGACCGAGGGCGCGAGCGGGATCCCGCGCACGGATTTCGTCGTCACAGCGGGGCCGGCGGGGTGCATGGTCACGACCGCCGAGTTCGGCGGCGGGGCGAGCTTCGTGCTCGTCCCGAAGTCGTCCGTGCGCTTCACCGCTTGGCACGCCGGAGCCGAACCGATCGACATCCGCGGCGCGGACTTCGTCGAGACCGACGGAGAATGCGTCGCCGCCCTGAAGCCCCGACCGGGTTGGGGCGTGCAGATCGAGTTCCTCGTCGCCGACTCGCGCCAGGCGCGCACGGATCCCGGCGGTGTGGGAGCGAAGGCGCCAGGAACCGCGGTCTCGCTCACCGAGATCCTCGCCCTCCCGCCGCTGCCGGGCGTGATCGTCGAATCGGTGACGGGTCGGCTCGGAGAGAGCGACGAGGACGGCCTGTTGCTCGTGCGCTCGCGGATGTGGCCGCCGCGCCTCTCCTTGCGCGCGCCCGGCTGGAAGCTCGCTGACCTGCGTCGCATGGACGGACCCGGCTCGCGCTGGATCGCGTTCATGCAACACGACCGATAAGATCGCCCGCGTGTCGAACGCGCAACGCATCGTCATCGTCGGCGGCGGGATCGCCGGATTGTCCACGGCGTGGCATCTCGCGCGCCTGGGCGCGGGCGAGGTCGTCGTCGTCGAGCGCGAGCGCGCGGTCGGCACGCAGGCCACGGCCCAGAACGCAGGCCTCGTGCGCACCGCCATCGGCGACGCGTCGACCCGCGAACTGGCGCTGCGCGGGGCGCGCTTCCTGAACGCTCCGCCGGCAGGTTTCACCGCGAGCCGGCTCGTCGCTGGCGACGGCCTGCTGCTGCTTTCGAGGCGAGGCGAGGAGTGGCCGGACGCGGAGCGCGTCGACGGCGAGCGCGCGCGGCGCTTGATGCCAGCGCTCTCCGGCACGCAGCGACACGGCTGGTTTTTCCAGGACGAAGGCTACGTCGACGTGCGCGCGCTCGTCGCCGCGTTCGCCCAGGGTGCGGCCGCAGCGGGCGTGCGCTTCGTCCTCGGCGAGGGGGTGCGGGCTCTGCGCGCGGGCGGATACGGCGTCGAACTCGCTCGCGGCGCGGTGCTCGAAGCCGATCGCTGCGTGCTCGCCGCCGGCGCCTGGGCGGCGCGCCTCGGCCGAGCGGCGGGGTCGCGGGTGGAGCTGACGCCGACGCGCCGCCACCTGCTCGTCACGCGCCGTGACTCCGCCATCGATCCGCGCTGGCCGGCCGTGTGGAGCGACGACGACGAGTTCTACGCGCGGCCGGAAGCGGGCGGTTTCATGCTGTGCCCCTGCGACGAGGACGTGGTCGATCCCGATCGCTTGACCGTCTCGAACGCAGCGCTGGAGAGCGTGCGCGCGAAAGCACGCGCCGTTCTCGTGGGAGAACAGGTCCCCCCCGCCGCGCGTTTCTGGGCCGGGCTGCGCGCGCACGCCTTCGACCGGCGCTTCGTGATCGGACCCGATGCGGACGTCGCAGGTCTCGTGTGGGCCGCGGGACTCGGCGGCCACGGGATCACGTGCGCCGCCGCGGTCGGGGAGCTCGCGGCGAGCGCCGCACTCGGTCAGCCGCTGCAGGTAGGATCCGCCGCGGCACTGGCGCCGGTGCGATTCAGCCAGCCACCGGCAGCGGCGGCCCCGCGTTCCTAGTGCGCCCCGGCCACTTGATTCGACGCAGTCCTCGAGCGCGCCCTCAGCGGTAGATCTCGCCCCCGCCCGCGACGAATTCGGCTGTCTTCTTCTTCAAGCCTTCCTCGAGCGCCCGCCGTTCGTCGAGCCCCTGCTGCGCGGCGAAGGCACGCACGTCGTCGGTGATCTTCATCGAGCAGAACTGCGGGCCGCACATCGAGCAGAAGTGCGCCGTCTTCGCGCCTTCGGCGGGGAGCATTTCGTCGTGGTAGGCGAGCGCCGTCTCCGGATCGAGCGACAAGTTGAACTGGTCGCGCCACCGGAATTCGAAGCGCGCCTTGCTCAAGGCGTCGTCGCGCCGGCGCGCGCCGGCATGGCCCTTGGCGAGGTCCGCGGCGTGCGCCGCGATCTTGTACGCGATGACGCCGTCCTTGACGTCCTTCGCGTTGGGCAAGCCGAGGTGTTCCTTCGGCGTCACGTAGCAGAGCATCGCCGTGCCGTACCAGCCGATCATCGCGGCGCCGATCGCGCTCGTGATGTGGTCGTAACCGGGCGCGATGTCCGTCGTGAGCGGACCGAGCGTGTAGAAGGGCGCTTCGTGGCAGACAGCGAGCTGCTTCTCCATGTTCTCCTTGATCAAGTGCATCGGCACGTGGCCCGGCCCTTCGATCATGGTCTGCACGTCGTGCTTCCACGCCACCTGCGTCAGCTCGCCGAGCGTCTCGAGTTCGCCGAACTGCGCGGCGTCGTTCGCGTCGGCGATCGAGCCGGGACGCAGACCGTCCCCGAGCGAAAACGACACGTCGTAGCGCTGCATCAGCTCGCAGATGCGCTCGAACTCGGTGTACAGGAAGTTCTCCTTGTGATGCGCGAGACACCACTTGGCCATGATCGAGCCGCCGCGCGACACGATGCCGGTCACGCGCTTCGCCGTGAGCGGCACGTAGCGCAGGAGCACGCCGGCGTGGATCGTGAAGTAGTCGACGCCCTGCTCGGCCTGCTCGACGAGCGTCTCCATGAACACGTCGATGTCGAGCTTCTCGGGGCGGCCCTTGACCTTCTCCAGCGCCTGGTAGATCGGCACGGTGCCGATCGGCACGGGCGAGTTGCGCAGGATCCACTGGCGCGTCTCGTGGATCTTGTCGCCGGTCGAGAGGTCCATGACCGTGTCGGCGCCCCAGCGCGTCGCCCACTGGAGCTTCTGCACTTCGTCCTCGATCGACGAACTCACCGCGCTGTTGCCGATGTTCGCGTTGATCTTCACCAGGAAGTTGCGGCCGATGATCATCGGTTCGCACTCCTCGTGGTTCCTGTTGGCCGGAATGATCGCTCGACCGCGTGCGATCTCGGAGCGCACGAACTCCGGAGTGACGCCTTCGCGCGCAGCCACGAAGGCCATTTCCTCCGTGATCAGGTTGCGCCGCGCGTAGTGCATCTGGCTCAGGTTCCGATCGCCGCGCGCGCGGCGCCGCTCGATCCAGGGCGCGCGCAACTTGGGCAGGCCGGTCCTCGGATCGATGCCCTCGGGGCCGGATGTGTCGTAGACGTCGAGCGCGCTCTCCCCGCCCGCGAGGTGAATGCGCCGCGCCGGCACCTTGAGGGTGACGTCGCCGTGCCGCACCTCGTTCCAGACCTTGTGCGACGAAGGGAAGGAGTCGGCGAGGGGCTTCGGCGCCGCCATGGCGCGCGCAGCCTCGGGAGTCGGATTCGAAACGGTATCCATGGAGCTTTCCTACGCCGGCATGACCCGGATCAGGTTCGAAGGGTGCCTCTCAGGCGCCTGTGCGCTCGACTCCGAGTCGATCGCGTGCGCCGCCCCCAGCTGGTGTGAGCTCGCAGTGTACCGCGGGGAACCGGCCCCGCGCGATCGCTACGATGCGCGGACGCTCCGATGCCCGCGAAACCGCTCACCCGCCCCTTCGGCCACTTTCGACTGACGGCCTTCTTCGTGCTCGTGGCGGGGATCGGCATCGCCTTCGGGGTCTGGCGAGCGCACGCGCACGACGGCGCGTTCTCGGTCGCGGACGTGGCTTGGATCGCGGGAACGAGCGTGGCGCTCGCGGTCGCGATCGGCTTCGCGGGGGTCTTCTTCCACCGGCTGCGGATCAACCCCGTGCGCTGGAAAGAGACCGAGAATTACCTCGTCGCCATCCGTCGGGAGTCCACCAAGTACCGCGCGTTGATGGAAGGCGCGGCCGACCTGATCCTCGTCGTCGAGCCCGGGACGAGGCTCGTGCGCGAGGCGAGTCGCCGTTCGCGCGAGGTGTTCGCCATCGCCGAAGGACGTCCCCTCTCGATCGACGGCC
>JBGATY010000063.1:9077-18150 GCA_044228955.1 Planctomycetota bacterium
GCTTGAAGCGCGCCCTCGCCTCCGCGGCAGAGCTCGCGGGTGCGGGCGTTTCCTTCGAGGACCTGTCGCTCTCGACCGCGCATTCCGGCGCGCGCATCGCGGATGCCCGCCTGGCGGCGGTCGACGTGGAGGGCGAGCGGCTCGTGCAGGTGGCGTTGCGCGACGTCACCGCGCAGAAGGAACTGGAGCGCACGCTCGTCGTCCACGAGAGGCTGTCCTCGATCGGCCTGCTCACCGCGGGTGTCGCGCACGAAATCAACAATCCGCTGGAGGGCATCGGCAACTACCTGAGACTGCTCGAGAAACCGGACCTGGCGCCGGAGGCGCGCGAGCGCTACCTGGGGCTGGTGCGCCACGGCTTCACACGCATCGGCGAGATCGTGCGCGATCTGCTGCACTTCGCGCGCCCGGAATCCGAGGGTACGACGAGCGCGACCCGCGAGATCGACTTCACGGCGGTCGTCGAGCGGGCGGTGAAGCTCGCGGGCTACTCGTCGAAGTTGCGCGGGATCGCGATCGAGACCGTCGGACTCGATGCGCCGATTGCGCTGAACGGTGACGCCGGCCGCCTCGAACAGGTCATCGTGAACCTGCTCCTCAATGCCGGCGCCGCGATGAACGGTCGCGGCCGGATCACGCTGCGCGCGAAGGTGAGCGACGAGCGCGAAGTCGCCCTCACCGTCGACGACGAAGGCAGCGGCATCTCGCCCGAGGACCTCGCGCGCATCTTCGACCCGTTCTTCACGAAGACCGACGGGACGGGGCTCGGATTGTTCGTTTCGTACGGCATCATGGCCGCGCACGGCGGACGCATCTGGGCCGAGAACAGGCCCGAGGGCGGCGCGCGGTTCACGTTGTTGTTCCCGCGCAGGGGCGCCTAAGGCGGAGTTCAGTGATGGACAAGAAGATCCGAGTCCTCGTCGTCGACGACGAACCGTTCGTGCGCGAATCGCTCGCGGAGATCCTCACCGCCGAAGGCATGCAGGTCGCGACCGCGAAATCGGCGCGCGAGGCCCGGACTCTGCTGGCGAAGCGCGGCTTCGACGCGATCGTCTCGGACGTCCGCATGCCGGGGGAGAGCGGCGTCGAACTCGTCGACGAGGCGCGCGCGCGCATTCCGCCGACGCCCATCGTGCTCGTGACCGGCGTCGGGACGGTGAAGGAAGCGGTCTCGGCCATGAAGAAGGGCGCTTTCGACTTCGTGCAGAAGCCGATCGATCCCGACGCTCTCGTGCTCCTCGTGCGCCGGGCCGCCGAGCACAAGGCGCTCTTGTCCGAGGTGCAGGCCCTGCGCGACGCGGCCCACGATTCCGGTCAGCCGCTCGTCGTCGGCCATTCCGCGGCGCTGGAGCGCGTGCGCGCGTTGATCGCGCAAGTCGCCCCGACCGACGCGGTGGTGTACGTGTTCGGCGAGACCGGCAGCGGCAAGGATCTCGTCGCGCGCGCCGTGCACGCCGCGAGCACGCGCGCGCGGCGGCCCTTCGTTCGCGTCTCGTGCGCGGCTCCCAGCGCAGAGGCCTTCGATCTGGAACTCTTCGGCGCGCGTCGGTCGCGCGGCCGGCTGGACGAGGCGGAGGGCGGGACCCTCGTCTTCGACCACGTCGAGGCGGCGAGCGCGGGCACCCAGTCGAAGCTGCTGGCCCTGCTCGAGACGGGCGAGTATCGCCGCGCGGGCGATGCCGAGACCCGCGTCCTCGATGCACGCTTCATCCTGCTCTCGACGACCGATCTCGCCCCGCGCGTGAAGGCGGGCACGTTCCGCGCCGATCTCTACTACCGCATCGCCTCGTTCCCGATCGCGCTGCCGCCGCTCGCCGCGCGCAAGGAAGACATCGTCCCGCTCTCCGCGTATTGGCTCGCGCGACGCGACGCGACGCGTGCCGGAAGCGAGGTCGTGCTCTCCGCGGGCGCGCTCGAGGTGCTCCTTTCGTACGACTGGCCGGGCAACGTGCGCGAGCTCGAGAACGTGCTCGAGCGCGCGTCGATCGTCTCGGGGACACAGGCCCCCACTCCCGAGATCCTGCGCACGATCCTCGAGTCCGGCGGCCAGGCGCTCGCGAGCCCGAACGTCTACGAGTTCAACATCCGCTCGAACCTCGACGCCAGGGAGAAGGAACTCGTGCTCGGCGCGCTCGAACGCGCGAAGGGCAAGAAACGCGACGCGTCCGACCTGCTCGGCATCGACGCGCGCAACCTCGGCTACTACCTGCGCAAGCACAAGATCGGTGCGGAGTCCGGCACGACTCCGCCGCTCTCACCGGGCACGGACTCCGGCACGCTGCCACCGTTCTCGCCGGCGTAGGACCCGGCCCGGCACCGTTCGGATCACACGCCGGCCTGGCGCGCGCGTTCCGCCTCGACCAGCCGCCACATCGTCCACGCGCCGACGCTGCGCAACGGTCGCCAAGGCTCCATGCGCTCGAGCGCGACCTTCGGCGTCGGGCGCTCCGCCCGTCCATCGAGCAGGCGCAGACCCTCCTGGACGCCCAGGTCCCCTGCCGGACCGACGTCGAGGCGGCCGAGCCGGAACAGGAGGAACATCTGCGCGCTCCATTCGCCGATGCCGCGCACCTCGACCAGGCGCTCGACGATCGCTGCGTCGCTGACGCGAGCGAGCGAGCGCAAGGCGAGCCGACCGTCCTCGATGCGCTGCGCCAGGTCGCGCAACGCGAGCAGCTTGTTCCTGGACAGGCCCGCGGCGCGCAAGCGCTCGTCCTCCAAAGCGAGCAGCTCCGCGCACTTCGGAAACCGCTTGCCGCCACCGAGCAGGCACACGCGTTCGTGGATCGTCTCGGCGGCTTTCGTGGCGAGCTGCTGAAAAATGATCGCGCGCGACAACGCCTCCCAGTGAGTGCGTTGCGCGCGGTGTACGCCAGAGGGGAATCCTGGAAACGGAGCGAGCCGCTTCATGGCCGCCCCCAGCACCGGATCACGGCTCGAAAGAGCGCGCAGGTCAGCGGGTGTCGGTTTGGTCACGCCTCGCACCCGCCGGACTCCTGCCTCGGCTCATTCTTCGTCGTCGTCGGTCAGCTCGACGTCATCGTCGTCGTCCTCGTCGTCGTCGAGGTCGTCGTCGTCGTCCTCATCTTCGTCCTCGTCCTCGTCGTCATCGTCGTCGAGGTCCAGGTCGAAATCGAAATCGCCGTCGTAGTCCTCGGAGGCCATGACGGTGAAGGGCACGGGAAGGGTCGAGACGGAAGAGGCATCTTCGGTCTCACTGTCGGGAATCGTCTGAAGGCAGCTGTCGAGAAGCCGCATGGTGGTCCTCGGGAGTCGTGAGGAGAGCTCGCGCTTTGGGTTAGGGGGCAGCCCCCGCGACGCACTCGAGAACTCGAGCCGCGTGAGGGAGATCAAGCGTGGATCTTTTCGTGAGCACTGCCCGCTTTCGCAAGAAAAAACCGTCTGGAAAACCGGGGCGTATCTCGGGCTTTGACTCGACTCCGGCGCACCGCTAGGTTCTCGCGCTGAACCAAGGCCCGTTCCAACGCGTGTCGAGACGCCTCGAGCGCCCACCCTGGAGCGGGGCGGCGGCCCCGGCGGCGCCGCGGAGGGACGTTTTCGCCCGGACAGGGCCCAAGGACTCGAGATGAGCACGCATTCGAACGGAAGACAGGCGGCGGTGCGGGAGATCCTCGCGGACACGCCGCGCACTCCCAAGGCGGGGGGCCACGAAAAAAAACTGCCGAACCTGTTCGGCTCGCTCGTCTTCAGCGACGCGGTCCAGCGCCAACGCCTGCCGAAGTCCGTCTACGCGGCGCTGCGGCGCACGATCGACGCCGGGGAAGAGCTCGACCCGAAGATCGCCGACTCCGTCGCCAACGCGATGAAGGACTGGGCGATCGAGCACGACGCCACCCACTTCACGCACTGGTTCCAGCCCATGACCGGGTTGACGGCACAGAAGCACGACTCGTTCATCAACCAGACGCCGGACGGCCGCGCGATCCTCGAATTCTCCGGCAAGGAGCTGATCAAGGGCGAACCGGATGCGAGCTCGTTCCCCTCGGGCGGCATCCGCGCCACCTTCGAAGCACGCGGCTACACCGCCTGGGATCCGACGTCGCCCGCGTTCCTGCGCGTGACTTCGCACGGCGCCACGCTGGTCATCCCGACCGCGTTCGCGAGCTGGACGGGAGAAGCGCTCGACAAGAAAACGCCGCTCCTGCGCTCGTGCGAGGCGATCGGGAAGCAGGCCGTGCGCCTCCTGCATCTGCTCGGCGAGAAGGGCGTGACGAAGGTCTATCCGACGACCGGCCCCGAGCAGGAGTACTTCCTGATCGACCGCCGCTTCCACGCGTTGCGCCCTGATCTCGTCGCCTGCGGCCGCACGTTGTTCGGCGCGCGCCCGCCGAAGGGACAGGAACTCGAGGACCACTACTTCGGGACGATTCCCGAGCGCATCCTCGCCTTCATGATGGACCTGGAGCAGGAGCTCTGGAAGCTCGGCATCCCGATCAAGACGCGGCACAACGAAGTCGCCCCGAGCCAGTTCGAGCTCGCGCCGATCTTCGAGCAGGTGACGGTCGCCACCGACCACAACATGCTCACGATGGAGATCCTGAAGGACGTGGCCGCGCGCCACGGACTCGCGTGCCTCCTCGCCGAGAAGCCCTTTGCCGGCGTGAACGGTTCGGGCAAGCACAACAACTGGTCGCTCGCGGACAACCTGGGCAACAATCTGCTCGAGCCCGGCCACACGCCGCACGACAACCTGAAGTTCATGGTGTTCCTGTCGGCCATCGTGCGCGCCGTGGACCTGCACCAGGACCTCGTGCGCGCCTCGGTCGCGACGGCCGGCAACGACCACCGTCTCGGAGCGAACGAAGCGCCGCCGGCGATCGTGTCGATCTTCGTCGGCAGCCAGCTCGAGGACGTCTTGAACGCGCTGATCGAGAATCGCGCGCCGAAAGCGGCCGGCGGGCGCGAGATGCGTCTCGGCGTGACCACCTTGCCGCCGCTGCCGCGCGATTCGAGCGACAGGAACCGCACGTCGCCCTTCGCGTTCACGGGCAACAAGTTCGAGTTCCGCGCGGTCGGGGCCAGCCAGTCGATTGCCTACCCGAACATCGTCCTCAACACGATCGTCGCGGAGACGCTCGACTACTACGCGACCGAGATCGAGAAGCGCGGCGGGGCCGGCGATCGCCGCGACGTGGTCGAAGCCCTCGTGCGCGAGACGCTCACGAAGCACAAGCGCATCTTGTTCAGCGGCGACAACTACTCCGCCGAGTGGGTGCAGGAAGCCGAGCGCCGCGGCCTCTTGAACCTGCGCGACACGCCGGCCGCGCTGTCGACGTTCGCCTCGCCGACCAACACGGCGTTGTTCGACCGCTACAAGGTGTTCAGCCCGCGCGAATGCGAGTCGCGCGCCACCGTTTTGAACCAGATGTACGCGCACCGCGTCTCGGTCGAGGCGCTCTCGATGAAGGACATCGCGGCGACCATGATCCTGCCCGCCGCGATGGCCTGCCAGAAGCGCGTCGCCGATTCGATCCAGGCCGTCGCCACGGTGAACCCGCAGGCCGATCTGAAGTCGCAGAAGGAGCTGCTCACGCAGATCACGGAGGCGATCAACAAGTTGCGCGCCGCAACCGCCGAGATCTCGAAGGCGCGTCACTCCGCCGAGGAGACGAAGGGCAACGACAACGCGATCGCGCGCGCCTTCAAGGAGCAACTCATCCCGGTGATGAACCGCGTGCGCGAGCAGGCCGACCTGCTCGAGCAGATCGTGGACGACGATCTGTGGCCGCTCCCGAAGTACCGCGAGATCCTGTTCCTCCATTGAAATCGCGCCGCGAGACGAGGGGCGACGCGCGCGGCCGGTTCGCGCTCGTCGTCCTGTCGTGCTCGTGCGCTCTCGGACTCTCGTCCTGCGGCGACGAGGTCGAGTACTACCAGGACGGCGCTCGCCGGGCGGAGGGCCGGCTCGCGTTCTCGAGCGAAAGACGCATCCCCGGCGCGGACGAGCGCGAATTGGGGACGTGGACGTGGTGGTATCCAAACGGCGAGCGACGCGAGAGCGGCACGTACACGGACGGGAAGCGCTCGGGCGAGTGGACGCAGTGGTATCCGAACGGGCAGCGCCGCTCGCGCGGGTCTCGCGAATTCGACGCAGTGACGCATTCCTCGCCACGCGAAGGCACATGGACCTTCTGGCACGAGACCGGAGTGATCATCGCGCGCGGCCCCTACGTCAAGGGACTTCGAGAGGGGCCGTGGACCTTCTGGTACGACAACGGCGATGTGGCCTCGTTCGGCCCGTTCGTGAAGGGCCGGCGCGAGGGCCACTGGGAGTTCTCGCGCGAGGACCGCTCGCTCGACACCGAGAGAACCGGTGAGTACCACCTCGACCAGCGCATCGACTGACGCAGGATCGCGGCGCGTTCCGACCGGTGTCCTGTACGTGAACCTCGGCACGCCCGCCTCGCCGAGCGTGCCCGACGTGCGGCGCTTCCTGCGTGAATTCCTCTCGGATCGCATGGTCGTCGACGTGTCGAGGCTCGTGTGGTGGCCGCTCCTGAACCTCGTGATCCTCCCCTTTCGCGGGCCGAAGTCGGCGCATGCCTACGCGTCGATCTGGACGAGCGAGGGCTCGCCGTTGATGGCGATCAGCAGACGCCAGGCGGACCTGCTCCAGCGCGAACTCGGCGAGGGATACGCCGTGGAACTCGCGATGCGCTACGGCGCACCTTCGATCGCGTCGGGAATCGAGCGGCTGCGCGCTCGCGGCACCGAGCGCGTGATCGTGCTGACGGCGTTCCCGCAGTACAGCCGCACCACGGTGGGCACGGTGAAGTTCGAAGTCGAACGCGTGCTGGCGCGCGACCGTGTGCCTCTCGCGACCACCTTCGTCGACTCCTGGCACGACGTTCCCGGGTACGTCGACGCACTCGCCGAGCGCTGTCGGGAGAGCGCAGGTCGGACGCCGATCGACCACTGGGTGTGGAGCTTCCACGGCCTGCCCGAGCGCTACGTGAGAAACGGCGACCCCTATCGAGTGGAGTGCGAACGAACGGCCGAACTCCTCGCGGCTCGGCTCGGCCTCGCGCGCGAGCAGTGGTCCATCGCCTTCCAGTCACGCTTCGGCCGCGAACCCTGGCTCCGGCCCTATGCGGACGAGCTCGTGCCCGCGCTCGCCGCGAAGTACCCGCGCCTCGGCATCGCCATGCCCGGCTTCACGGCAGACTGCCTCGAGACGTTGGAAGAAATCGGCATCCGCATGCGCGAGACCTTTCTCTCCGCCGGAGGCCGCGAGCTCGTGGTCGCGGCGTGCGTGAACGACTCCCGGACGCTCGTCCGAGCGCTCGCGGGCGTGGTCGAGTCGCGCTGACCCCAAACCTCGCGCGGCTCGCTGCGGCAGACACGCCGTACCCGGTGGAGCGCTCGATCGCACGAGCGAGGTGGTAGCGGTGGAGGGATTTGAACCCCCGACGCGCGGCTTATGAAGCCGCTGCTCTAACCAACTGAGCTACACCGCCGCAGATTGAGGCCGACACCCTAGGGCATCGGGACTCCGATTGGGAGACCCGCTCCGCGAGGGGCCGCGCACGATAGCGGCCTGCGCGCGTCTTGACAATCGGTTCTTGACCGAGCGTTCCGTTTGGAACGCAAGAAGTCGGCGCATTTTTCGGCGCCTCGCCACGGAAACCGCGTTATCTATCCATGGGGAAACGCACCCGGCGCCGCAAGGTGTCGAGCGCGCTTCGCCCGACCCTCGGCGGCCTTCGAGAGAGGGAGGCCGACGAGGACTGGGGAAACCGACACGAGAGAGTCGACACGCGCCTGTCTGTCCGGACAGGCGCGCTGTTTTTTCTCAGCCCCCCTCGGCTGCGGTCCGCGAACAACATCGCCCGGACCCGAATCCCGAGCACCTCACTGCGCGACGAGGCTGCCGCGGACCGAATGGTAGGCCATCTTGCGCTCGGCGATGCGGCCGGTGCTCTCGTCGTAGAGCATGCACGTCTCGATCGGCCGCGAGTACAGGTGCAGCGACACGCCGCGCGCGCCGTGCTTCGGACGCACGAGATGCAGGGCGATGTCGTCGTTGATGAACGCGACCTTGCCCGGCGTGAAGCTGCGCGAGCCCTTCTGGACGAGTCCGTGGCTCTCGCCGGACTTGGGGCACTCGAACTGCACCTCCTCGATCTCGCCCTCGAGGACTCCCATCCAGCAGTTCTGTCCGGCGTGGTTGTGGATCGGACTGGTCTGGCCGACATCCCAGCACAGGACGAGCATTTCGAACCACTCGTTCCGCACGACCAGGTTGCGCGTGTAGGCATTCGGCGCGAACAGGGCGAACGCGTTCCAGCAGCGATTGTGGCGCGCGTAGTCGCCCAGGATCTGCGCGATCCTCGGCCCCTTTTGATCGCGCTCGAATTCGGCGATCAGCGGTCGTTCGAGAGCGAGGATCGGGGCAATCTTCATGCGCGACACTCCAAGCGCGAGGGTTCGCTCGCGGGTCTTGTGATCGGGACGGCGTGAATCGACGCGAGCGCTTCGAGCAACGCGGCGATCGAGGCGTCGCTCGTCGTCGAGCCCAGGCTGAAACGCACGGATTCCCGCGCGGCCTCCGGCCCGAGGCCCATGGCCATGAGCACGTGCGAAGGCGTCGCGCCGAGTGCGGCCGCGCCGGCGGAAACGGAGATGCCGCGCGCCGACAATTCCTGCTGCAGGACGAAGCTCGGCCGTCCCGGGAAGCGCACGTTCAGCGTGTTCGGCAAGGAGGCCCCGCTGCCGTTTTTCGTGGCGAGCGGGATGCGTTCCTGGATCCCGCGCCACAGTTCGTCGCGGAGCGCCGCCAACCTGCGTGCGCTCGCTTCGCGTCCGGTGCGGATGATCTCCGCCGCGCGCGCGAGGGCGACGACCGTGAAGGGATTCTCCGTGCCGCCGCGCAGGCCGTCCTGCTGACCGCAGCCCCACACGAAGGGCCGGATCGCGACTCCGCGGCGCACGTAGAGCACGCCCAGGCCCTTCGGCGCGTACACCTTGTGACTCGCGATCGACAAGAGGTCGCAGCCCACGTTCTCGACGTCGATCTCGAGCTTGCCGTAGGCGCACACGGCGTCGGTGTGGA
>JBGATY010000064.1:0-18103 GCA_044228955.1 Planctomycetota bacterium
TGGGGCGCCTCCGGGACGAGCTCGAGATGTTGCGCCAGGCGTTCCGGCAAGAGCACGAGGCGCGCGTTCGCGCCGAGGGTACGCTCGCCGAGCGGTCGGCTCCCGCAAAGTCCGATGAGCTAGGCCGTTGACACGGGCCGCGGCAACCTTACCTTGGCGCCCACGCCAAGCTGCCGGTTGGGGACGTTGACCGTCCTACCGTCTCTCCGATTCCACGGATTCAGGGCACCAGGAACGCATGTCGGACAAGCCGAACTACTACGAGGTCCTCGGTGTCGATCGGAAGTCCTCCGAGGACGACATCAAGAAGGTGTATCGCAAGCTCGCGATGCAGCACCATCCGGACCGCAATCCGGGCGACAAGGACGCCGAAGCGAAGTTCAAGGAAGCCGCCGAGGCCTACGGCGTGCTCTCCGACCAGGAGCAGCGCGCGAAGTACGACCAGTTCGGCCACCAGGCCTTCGGTCAGGGCGGCCAATACTCCGGTCCCCAGTTCACGAACATGGAGGACATCTTCGAGGCGTTCGGCGGAACGATCTTCGGGGACTTGTTCGGGAACGGACGGCGTCGTTCGGGTCCGCAGAGCGGACGCGACCTGCAGATCAAGCTCGACGTGACGCTCGCGGAAATCGACACGGGCACGACCCGCACGATCTCCCTCAAGCGGCGCGAGCACTGCCAGACGTGCAAAGGAACCGGCGCGAAGGCGGGCACTTCGCCGACGGCGTGCACGACGTGCGGTGGACGCGGCCAGATCCACCGCAACCAGGGTTTCTTCACGATGGCGACGCCGTGCCCGCGCTGCCGCGGCGCCGGCCAGGTGATCGAGTCTCCGTGCGCGAGCTGCAAGGGCGCGGGCAAGACCGACGAGAAGGTCGAGATCGCGATCAACATCCCCCCGGGGATCGAGGAGGGCGTGCGTCTGCGCGTGCCGAACGAGGGCGACGCCGGTGACGCGGGCGCGCCGCGCGGCGATCTGTACTGCATCGTGCGCGAGCTCGAGCACAAGGCGTTCCAGCGCAACGGCTCGGACCTGATCTGCGAGCTCCCCTTCTCGTTCACGCAGCTCGCGCTCGGTGATCGAGTCGAGATCCCGACTCTGCGCGGACGCGCGGAGATGTCGCTTCCCGCGGGAACGCCGAACGGCAAGGTGTTCCGCTTGAAAAACCAGGGCCTGCCGCAACTCGACGGCCGCGGTCGCGGCGATCAGCTCGTGCGCGTGTTCATCGAGGTGCCGACGAAGATCAACGAGCGGCAAAAGGAGCTCTTGCGTGAGTTCGCGGAGCTCGAGAACAAGAGTTCGGGCAACAAGTCTTTCTTCGAGAAGATCGCGGGCTACTTCTCCTGAGGCCATCCATGACGGACACCGAAACGAACGAACCGCTCGAGCCGATCGCGGCCACGGTACGAGGCGACCTCGAGGCGAAGCTCACGGAGGCCGCGGCGCAGCGCGACGAGTACCTCGCGGCCCTGCAGCGCAGCCAGGCCGACTATCAGAACCTGCGTCGACGGCTGCAGTCCGACATCGACTCGGCGACGACGCGCTCGAAGGGGCCGCTCCTGCAGGACCTGTTGCTCGTGCTCGATTACCTCGACATGGCGCTCGCCTCGCCGTGCACCACGAGCGAAGGCAAGAATCTGCTCGCCGGCGTCGAGATGACGAAAGGCCAGCTCGTGCGCGCTCTCGAGCGCGAGGGCGTCAAGCCGGTAGCCGAATCGGGCGCGTTCGACGCGGCCGTGCACCAGGCGGTCGAACGCGAAGAGACGAACGCCGCGGCGCCGAACTCGATCCTCGCCACGCTGCGCCGCGGGTACACGCAAAACGGCGCGGTCCTGCGTCCGGCGCAGGTGAAAGTAGCCGTCGAGAAGTCGTCCGGCGAAGGCACCTGATGCCGACGTACGACTACGTGTGCGGAGCCTGCGGCCACGCGCTCGAGATCTTCCACTCGATGACCGAGGCGCCGAAAAAGAAGTGCCCGGAGTGCGGAAAGGCGAAGCTCGAGCGCCTGATCGGGGCCGGCGCGGGGTTCCTCTTCAAGGGCGAGGGCTTCTACAAGACCGACTACCGCTCCGATTCCTACAAGGCCGGCGAGAAGGCGGAAAAGGCGCCCGTGGCGGGCGCCGACCCGGCGAAACCCGCGGGTGACGCGAAGAACGATCCGCAGGCGGCCGCGGTCAAGCCGGCGGAAACGAAGCCTGCTGCCAAGACGGAGACGAAGAAGAGAACGAAGAAGGAGGAGTGAGCGCGAGCCCCGGGTGAGGAGGCCGACGGCGCGTCAGTGGCCTCGGCTCACGTGCCCCTGCTCCGAGGGAACCGGCGCATTCGCCGGCTGATCGAACAGTTCCTCGACGAGTTCCGCGAGCGCCGTCGAATCGTTCGGGCCGATCACGCGATCCGCGGCGGCGAGCGTCTCCTTCATGCTGCCGGCCATGGCCACCGCGAGACCGGCGGCTTCGAACATCGGGATGTCGTTCGTCGCGTCGCCGACCGCGACGATGCGCTCTGCGGGAATGCCGTAGCGCTCGTTGAGGATGCGCACGCCTTCCGCCTTGCCGAGACACGGCGGATGAAGGTCGAGGCACGAGGCCTTGTTGCCGCGGTGGCTCGGTAGCCAACTGAGCGGAAAGTGCGTGATGTAGATGGGCGCATCGACCGCGGAACGCACGTCGTGGCTCAGCGCGAGCGAATCGTCGTGTGTCTCCGAATAGAACGTGACGCGCACGATGTGGTCGCCGCGCAGGCGCTCGCGCGGGAGGATTTCGAGGCCCATCAAGCCACGCAACGCGTCCTCCTGCAGCGGCGTCGCGGGAGGGCTCGCGTACTTCCTGTCCGAGGCCATCAACACGGTGAGCAGGTCGCGCGAGCGGCCGAATTCCAGCGCGCGCTCGAGCGTCTTCGGGCCGAGCACGCGCTCCTCGAGCATCCGGTCGGTCGTCGGATCCCACAGTCCCGCGCCGTTGAACACCACCGCGGGCGTCTTCACGCCGAGCTCGAGCACGACCGGCCGAGTCGAAATCGTCGAGCGCCCGGTCGCGATCATCACGCGCACTCCGGTCGCCTCGGCCGCCCGCAGCGCTTGGATCGTACGCGGATGGATGCGGCTCGCCTCGTCGAGAAGGGTGCCGTCGAGGTCGATCAGGATGGCGTCGTAGTCGCGGGAACCCATGGGTCGAAGCGCGCAGGATAGCGCACCCGGCAGAGCGCTCAACGCCGCGGATCGAACGGAATCTGCGTCACTTGCCCCACGACGACGTCCAGCTCGCTCTCGAGGGCGGGCGGGACGCTCTCCTCGCCGTGGAGACGGATCGTGAGCTTGTACCGGCCCGGCACGATCGACTCGAGTCGGCCATCCTCGTTCCAGGCGCCGACGTAGGTGCTCGCTTCGTGTCGTCCGGCCGGTTCGCCGATGGGTGAAAGGCGACATTCGAACCACTCGTCGCGTTTGTTCCGCCCCCCGGCGAGCCGGACGAGCACCTGCCCGGCGCGGCGCAGCGTGAAGTCGACGCCGTGGCGCACTTCGCCCGGACTCAGGGTGAACTCGCCCGAGGAACCGTTCTCGACCCATTCGCCGCTCACGCTGACGATGATCGGTTCCTGCGTCGCCAGACCCGGAATGAGGTACTGGCCGTTCGAATCCGTCGTGATCGTGTGACCCGAGATCTGCTTCCAATCGACGTTCGGATTGCCGCGGTCGTCCTCGGTGATGACCATGTGATACGGGGCGTCGATCTCGAGGCCCGGCTGGGAGCGCGAGCACTGCACGACGAGACCGGCGAGAGGTCGTCCCTCCGGGTCCGTGACGCGGCCTTCCACGCCCGAGATGTCGAGATCGAAGTCGCGTTGCGTGGGCTCCACGACGATGCGCACCCGGAACTCCGCGGGCATCGTGCGATGGTTGAGCACGACGAGCGCGCTGTACTCGCCGCAGCGCAGGTGCTCGATCTTGTACGAGCCGTCGTAAGCGGAAACCGTGGCGAACGCGTCGCTGCCGCCGCCCCAGTAGGCTTGTCCCTGCTTCTCGACGCCGGGCTCGCGCGGTACGAACTTGATGTGCGCTCCGGAAACGGGCCGCCCGCCTTCGCGCACGATGCCGTACATGGATCCCCGCGGTGGCGCGACGAACTCGAGGTTCGTCTCCTGGCCGTCGATGACGGCCACTTCGCGCCACGGCGTCTCGCGCTGTTCCGAACCGTCCTCGCTCCAGAAGTAGACGTCGCCGTCGTCTTCGCGCACGCGGAAGCCGTGCACGCCGTTCTCGAGCGCGTCGAATCGCGCGACGCCCTGCCGGTCGCTCTTCACGGAGCCGTCGATGTTCTCGTCGTCCAGGTTTTGCTTGGGGAGCCGGTGCTGGATGCCGACGCCCTCGACCGGGTGTCCGGTGCCGTCGGTGACCTTGACGATCACCGATCCGCCGTGGTCGAGCTTCAGTTCGACGTCCATGTCGGCGTCGGGCGTGAACGCGAGACGTTGAGCCCGGCACGGGCGATAGCCCTTCGCGGTCGCGACGACGAGGACCGCTCGATTCTGGATCGCGGAGAGCCGCGCCTTTCCGTCGGCGAGAGTGCGAGCGACCTTCAAGTTCACGTCGCCGAGCAACGTCGCTTCGATCTTCTCGTTCTGGGTGCTGCGCAGGTCGTCCTCGTCGTGCGTCGCCGACAGGACGACGCGCGCATCCTCGATGGGCTCGTTCGTCTTCGCGTCCCGCACCGTCGCGACGACGACGTGCTCGGGCTTCATGCGGATGTCGCCGAGGTCGAGTTCCTGCCCGGTGTGCAGCAGCGTGTTCTTGTTCTCGTGATCCTTGTACCCGTTCGCGGTGATGCGCAACGGGACGGGCTTGGTGTTCGTGAGCGGGATCCGCAACTCGCCGTAGCGCACGACTCCGTCGGCGAACACGTGCTTCACCTCGCCCTTGTCGTCGCGGAGGGGCCGCTCGCGACCGATGCCCGAGTAGGCGACGAGGTCCTTGATCGGCGCGCCCGTGACGTCGTCGATCACGCGGAAGACGAGCGCGGATTCGGGCTTGAAGAGCAGCTCGACGCCGACGTTGGGCGCGCGCACCGTCTTGGCCTCGACCGCCTGGTAGCCACGCCAGCTCTTGTCCTCGAGTTGATTGGAAACCGCGAGACGGTAGTTCGCCGCACCCTTCAGGCCGAGGATCGTGAACGAACCGTCCTCGGCGACCAGTCCGTAGCGCGTGCGCACCTCGTCCTTCGACTGTTCCTGGCGTTCCGTCGGCGGCGCATCGAAGGACGGACGTTCGTTCTCCCCTCCTTGATCCTCGTTCTCCGGTTGGAGACGCGCGGCGACGCGCAAAAGGGGAGGAATGGCAGCGTCCTTGCACACGATCTTGCCCTGGATCTTCGCGCCCGTTTGCAGCCGAACGACGACGCCGGCCTCCTTGCCGCCCGCGAACTCGATGTTCCCGCTGCACTCGGCCACGATGCACTCGGGCGCTTCGACGAGCAGGTGCCAGGGCCCGGCTGCGAGCTGATCCACGACGAACGATCCGTCGCCGCCGCTCGCGGTCGCGGGCACGCCCCGACCCGGAACGGTCACGAGGTTCGAGCGGTTCACGCAGTCGAGCGCGATGAGGATGTTGGCGCCGGCGTACGGCTCGCCGTTCGGTCCGAGCACGCGACCTTCGACGCGCACCCCCTTCTCGAGGACGACGTCGCCGACCGCGTGCTTCTGGTACTCTGGCAACTCCAGATGATCGAGGTAGGTCGGCGCGAATCCGCCGGAGCGCGCGGCGATGCGCAGCGGACCGGGGTCGAGACCCTCGATCGCGAACTCGCCCTCCGCGTTCGCCTCGACCTTCTGCAGCTTGATCCACTGGCTCGGCAAGCCGTCGGGCTCGACGTCGAGCGGGAATTGGATCCAGTTCGAGGAAGTCGTGGCCCAAACCGTGGCGCCGCCGACACCCTGGCCGGCGCGATCGACGACGCGGCCGACGACTCGACGCGCTTCCTTCTTCTTCTTCTCGGCCTCCGCCCGCGTGCGCTCCTCGGCTGAAAGCCCGAACTGGATCGCCACGCGCGTGGAGGCCTCCTCCTCGATCGGGCGCGCGTCGTCGCCGAGGTTCGCATGCGCGAGCAGCGCCTCGGCATCGGTCGCGTTCGCACCCGCGGCTCGGACGACTCCGAAGCCCCGGTCGGTGGCGAACCACACCGAGACGACGGCGGCGAGGGCGATCAGGAGGACCGCGACGAGGTGGATCGGACGCATGGGAGGGAGCGCATTGAGGGGCGCCTGCGACTCACCCCTTCCAGTAGACCCTACGATCGCAGTTGCGGCGAGTCACGATTCACTGGGGCAGGTCGAAGGCGATCTTCTCCGTCCGTCCGGCCCGCACGTCGACCTCCCGCGCGGGCATCTTGACGTCCCGGGCGTCGGGCTCGAACGCGGTGCGTTCGCAGGTGAACTTCCAGCGGCCAGGCTCGAGCCCTTCGAACGTCGCGCGTCCTTCCAACCCCGTGAACAGGGTCTTCGGAGCGGCCTCGCCCGCGACGGGCTCGGCACGCACCATCGCGCCCGAAACCGTTCGTCCGTCGGGACGGCGCGCGGTGACTTCGACCGACCCGCCTTGTTTCATCACGAGGTCGAAACCCGACAGCGTCTGGTCGGTGGCGAGTTCGATCCGGTCCGAGCGCGTCGGCTGCAGGTTGCGACCGGAGACGACCACCTGGAGCGGGACGTTCGGCGTCACGCCCCGGAGGCGATAGCGACCATCGGCGTCGGTCTTCACGACGGGCGCGTCCGCGCCGCCCCCGAACGAGATCATCTCGCCCTCGTCTCCCAAACTGCCGATCATGACGACGTTCATCTCGACGTTCGCACCGCGACCAGGTTCGCTATCCGCCTTTTTCGCGCGCTCGGCCGAGACCTTCGCGCCTTCGATCGGCTTCCCCGCCTCGTCGGTGATGCGGCCTTCGATCGTGGCGAGCGGCAGGTCGACGTCGAAGCGCAGCTCGCCCGTGCGCACGGTGACGTCCCCTTCCCATTTCATGGCCCGCGCGGGATGCGTGACGACCAGCTGGTAGTCGCCGACCGGTGACCCGGCGAGCGTGTATTCACCCGAGGCGGTCGTGGTGGTCGAAAGCGGGCGATCGAGGAAGGGCAGATCCATACCGAACGCATCGTCGCGCTTCTCGCGCAGACGCACGGTGGCACCGGCGAGCGGTTTGCCGCCCTCGCGGACCCGGCCATGCAGCTCGCCCATCTGCGGAGCATCGAGTACCAGCGTGACCGTCTCGCCCTCGACCGCGACGATTTCGCTCCAGCCCTGCTCGAGCTCCGTGGGTCCGCCGGAGCCGCCGACGGCCGCCGTCATGATCGCGCCTGAGGCCATCATGGCGCCCCCGCCTCCGGTCGGCCGCACGCGGAAGAGGTGGCGCCCGGCCGGGATGTGCGCGAACACGACGCGGCCCGCGGCGTCGGTGATCGTGTCGCTCTGCATGCCCGGCAGGAACATCTGGCCGCGCATTTCAGGGTCGCGATGGTCGATCGTCAGGCTCGCGACAGGGCGCTTGTCGCGGTCGATCACCTCGACGACCACGCTGCCGCCCGCTTTCAGGCGCACGGTGACCTCGTGATCGCCGATCGTGGGGAGATCGAGGGTTGCGCTCTTCCACGCCGCGTGCTCGCGGTGGCGGACGGAGAGCGTAGCTTGCTTGCCGGGCAGGCTCGTCAGGCTCACTCGGCCTTCCTTGTCGGTCTTGCCGCGCCGCCCGGCGCCTTCCCCGCCGAAAACCGGTTCGTCGTCGCCGCCCGTGTCGATCGAGAACGTCAGGCCGAGTTCGCCGCGCCCGGGCGCGAGTTCGTTGAGGGACACCGACGCGTTCGCGATCGGCGCGCTCGTGCCGTCGTCGACGACGGTCACGCGAACGAGCGCGGAACGCTCGAGCTGAATGACGCCGAGGTCGTTGTCCGTGCCGGCGATGAGATGCAGGTCTTCCCGCTCGAAGGTCGCATACCCGACGGCTTCGATGCGCAGGACCGCCGTCTCGGTCGCTGGTCCGCCGGCCACGGGAGCGAAGCGTACGCTGCCGTTTTCGAAGCGGGTGCGCGGTTTGCCGCCAACTTCCTCGATCAGCGGAATGGCCCAGCGGTAGCCCGCCGAGACGTTGAGGGTCTCGACCGGTTTCCCGCTCGACTTGTCCACGACGCGGCAGGTGATCGCCGTCTCGGGCCGGTACGTGAGCACGACGTTCAGTTCGCCGCTCCGAGCCGCCACAGTGTCCCCACATTCCCATCCACAATATCCAGCGTGTTGCTCTCGCCCGGCCACCAGCTCACGAGGCCCTCCAGGAATTTCGCCTTCCGATACGCAAAGTTCAGGCGGTAGTTCGTGTCCCGCTTGCAGCCGCGAATGCGGAACGTGCCGTCCGCAGCGATCGGAGCCTTGCGCTGCTTCGCGAACCCGCCGAACGCATCCTCGCCCTCGCCGCGTTCGCTCGCGGCGACGCGCAGATCGGCGAACCCGCTCGCTGGACCGCCGACCACCCGGCCCGCGATGTCGGCGCCCGCGTCGAGCGTGATCAGGAGGTTCGACACGACCTGGCCGGCGCGATCGGTCTCGCCGGACTCGGTCTTGTCGGGATGCTCGTCGGAGGTGACGAGCAGGGACCACGGCCCGACCGCCAGTCGATCCACTTTGAAACGGCCGGCCGAATCGGTCTTGCCGAGCAGCGGCCCGTGGCTGCCGGGGAAGGAGAAGCCCCCGCCCGGCTCTGCGGAGCGCGCGAGGTGCAGTTCCGCGTTCGGCACCGGACGCGCCGCTTCGTCGAGCACCTGCCCCATGAGCACCACGCCGCGCTCCAGCTTGAGATCACCGACGTCGACGTTCGCGCCGGCGATCGGCTTCTGCGCGTTGTACGGCGCGAAGCCGGCGGCGCGCACCGCGAGCCGGACGGCGCTCTGCGCCTCGGGTTGCAGCGTGAAGCGGCCATCGCGATCCGTCGTCGTCGACTTGCGCTTCAAGAGCGGGCTCTCCGCGTCGACGTCGTCGAGCGCGATACCGAACGGCATGTCCGACGAGGCCGCGTACACCGTGGCGTCGGCGACGCCGCGTCCCTCGGGATCGACGACACGCCCGCGCAGGCCGATCGGACCGGTCACGATCGTCGCGTCGCCGCCGGAGGCCACGTGCGCGCGTTCGGCGCCCGGATCGGACGGGTTCGTGCCCGGCGTGGCGACGAGATCGGGCGCGGTCTTGCGTGTCTCGCTGCCGCTTTCGGGACCCGCGATCGGCGGCGCGATCCGCCCCGAACGCGTGTCGGACCGCACGAGCAACAGGGCACCGACGAGGACCGCGGCGAGCCCGACGAACAGCAATACGGCGTGGATGGGGCGCATGGGTTGCGGATCTCCAATTCGAACCGGGGGGACGAGCCGTGAGTCTCGGTCAGAGGCGGGCGGCGGATCGGTGGCCTACGCAGGCTCCCGGTGCCTCGTTTGTGCAGGTTCTGAACACGGCGCGCAATGCACGGATGAGAAAAGCCCGTGCAAGGTCGTGTGCCCTGGCTTGCAGCCTGGAGCCCGATCGTGCTCAGATAATCGTGCGAATCCTGCCTGGACTCGGAGTTTCGGACATCGAATTTCCTGATCCTCGTCCCAACTCGCGTCGCGGTCCCGTCGTTCGGAGTGCCTCATGGCCCAGATCCACCGTCTCCTCGCCCTCGCCTTCGCGCTCGTGCTCGTCTCCTCGGCCGGATTCGCGCAGGTTCCGAAAGTCGGACCGTTCTACAAGGACAAGTCGGACCTCGGATTCCACGTCAAGGTGCCCGACGGGTGGAAGGCGATTCCGCCCGCTCCGGGTGACGATCCCAACTTGATCCTGAAGTACACGCCGGCCATCTCGGATTTCGTGCTGATCGGCTCGGACCCCTACGACGCGGCGAACCGCCTGTACCTCAACTGCTGGCTCCTGAAATTCGATCGCCGGCCCTCCCCCGCGCCGGAGGACGACAAGAAGGGCGTCGTGAGGTTGGCGGCCAAGGCGTCGAAGGACGTCCCGAGCTGGCTGAAGGAGAACATCTCGGGCGGCGGCAAACTCAAGCTCGACTCGGAGAAGCCCTTCAAGTGCGACAAGCTCGAGGCCGTCGAATACCAGTACACGACGACGCCGCCGGACATGAAGAATTCGGCGCGTTACTACGTCTGCCTCTACAAGCTCAAGCCCGACGTCGACGTCGCGATCGTGTTCAACGCGCCCGGCGATCCGAAGAAGTGGAACAAGTGGGAGGCCCCATTCGACGCGATGTCGCGCAGCTTCGGCGTGGAAGAGACCAAGGAGGTCGCCGGCGGGGTGGCGCAGGGTGACACGCTGCGCGACAAGAAGCGCGCGGAGCTGAACAAGACCATCGCCACGCAGCCGGGCTGGAAGCTGTACGAGACGCCCAACTACTTCGTGCTCACGCCGCACACGGACAAGGCCTTCATCCAGGAACTGCTGAAGCGCCTCGAGGCCATTCGCGCGATCTACGAACAGGACTATCCGGCGGCCAAGGCCGAGGAAATGAAGAAGGTCGGCGAGGGCAACAAGACCGGCGGCGAATCGGAACAGGACAAGGCGCAGAAGAAGATCGAGAACGAGATCTTCAACGACGGCGGCGACCCGCACGAGATGAGCAAGTGCAGCGTGGTGCGCGTGTTCACCGACAAGGGCGCCTACCACAGCTACGGCGGCCCCGGTTCATCGGCGGGCTACTGGAGTCCGATGGCGAAGGAACTCGTGCTCTACGACGATCAGGCCGGCGGCGGTCGCGGCGACACGTGGGCCGTGCTCAACCACGAGGCGTTCCACCAGTACATCTTCTACTTCTACGGAAACCTCAGTCCGCACAGCTGGTACAACGAAGGCACCGGCGACTTCTACAGCGGCTACAAGTGGAAGAACAACAAGTTCGTCCTCGAGAAGTTCGACTGGCGCGTGGGAACGATCAAGGAGATGGTGCGCGAGGGCCACTACTGCGACCTGCCGACGTTCGTGCGTTGGGGCCAGCCGGAGTACTACGGCCAGAACGACAAGGGCCTGGGCGGCGGCGAGAACTACTCGATGGGCTGGTCGTTCATCTACTTCCTGCGCACCGGCAAGAAGAACAACGCGAAGGGCTGGGACCCTGCCTGGGATTCCATCCTCGAGACCTACCTGCGCGTTCTGGCGACCTCGGGCAAGCTCGATCAAGCCGTCGACGAAGCTTTCAAGGGCGTCGACATGAAGGCGCTCGAGACCGCCTGGGCCGACTACACGCGCTGATTCGAACCCCCATGAGGAAACTCTCGATGGCCGTTCTCCCGCGTCTTCTCGTGTTCGCCGCGGGCCTGACGCTCGTCGTCCCGCTCGCCCACGCCGACCGCGTCGTCACGAAGGACGGCCGCATCGTCACGCCCAAGAAGGCGCGCGCGGAAGGAACGGGCTACAAGCTCACCTTCGAGAACGGCGAGATCCTGCTCCCCGACAAGTCGCTCGTGCGCGAAGTCGAAATCGAAGGCGACATGTCGGAGTACGTGCCCCAGAACGACGACGAAAAGCAGAAGCTCGCCGACGGATTCGTCAAGTACCAGGGCAAGTGGCTGTCGGCCCCCGCCTACAAGGACGAGTTGCGCCGGGCCTTCGAGAAGGGCAAGCAGCGCACGGAGACGATCAGGGCCCACTCCAAGTGGGGCACCGGCTGGACGAAGACCACGCAGCACTTCGTCTTCGAGACCAACACCAGTCCCGAACTGCTCGACTTCTATTCGGAACTGCTCGAGGCGTACTACGACCTGCAGGACCAGCGCATCGGCATCAAGCCCACGCCGAGCCTGTCGCGCACGAAGATGAAGGTGAACATCTTCAAGTCGGACGACGACTTCCACGAAAACGTGGCCGCGGAGGACGTGCGCAATTCGCCTTCGACGATGGGCTACTTCTGGTCCTACGACAAGACGCTCAACTTCTACCACGACTACCAGGAGCCGTCGCTCTCGACGTGGGTCGCGTTGCACGAGTGCACGCACTTGCTCACCTACCTGATCGATCCGCAGTACCGCGCCCAGATCTGGGTCAACGAGGCGGTCGCCGATTACTTCGGCTCGAGCAAGGTCTACCGGGGCAAGAACGGGAAAATCGTCATCGAGCCCGGCCAGGTGCAGACCGACCGCGTGCTCACCGTCCAGGAAGCTCTGCGCCGCGAGAAGGAAGCCGGACCGAACACCGGCGACGGCAAGAAGAAGAAAGGCGAGGAATACCGGCCGTTCACCAAGCTCGAGGAACTGTTCATGCTCACGCGCGATCAGTTCGACGGCTTCCAGTACGCGCACGCCTGGTCATTCGTCTACTTCCTGATGAATGCGCAGGACGGGAAGTATCAGAAGGGTTTCAACAAGTTCTTCAAGGGTCTGTACACGCTCGAAAAGGGAGTCGAGTCCAAGCCGGTCGGCCCCGACGGGAAGATGGTCGAGCCGAAGTTCATCCGCGACTACCTGCTCAAGAAGATCGGCGTGAAGGACACAGCGGCGCTCGAGGCCGAGTGGAAGGCGTTCGTCACCGCGATCCCGATCGAGGGCCCCGAAGCGCGGCTCAAGCGCGGACTGTACGCCGTGCGCATGTGGGAGTTCGCGGACGCGATCCCCGATCTCGACGCGGCGATCGAAGGCGGCGTGAAGGACTCGCGTGCCTGGGATTATCGCGCCCGGGCCAAGTGGTTCACGGGCGAGTTCGAGGCCGCCATCGCGGACCAGAAGAAGGCGATCGAGATGGACCCTCTCGACGCGAGCTACCGCTACGCGCTCTCGAACATCGTCGCCCAGTGGGGCATGATCAGCTCCCTGAAGCCCGGCAAGGGCCGGATCAAGCTGGGCGAAGGCGAGAAGATCAAGAACGACGAGGCCAAGGCTGCCGCCGGCCTGGCCATGGAGCTCGACCCCGAGAACGATCGTTTCCGCGAATGGTTCGAGACCTTCGAGTGAGGTAGTCTCGCCTGCGCCATGCAACGTCCGAGCGCTCTCGCCCTCCTTCTCGTCGTCTCCCTGCTGTGTTCTGCCTGCCAGGGCGTGCGCACGCTCTCCGATCCCACGCTCGTGATCGAAACGAGCGGTGGGAGGGAACTGGGCGTCTCGACCGACTACGGCATCGTGTTCCTCGGTCGCACCGCGCGCTCGGGACCGGCTGAAATCACCGCCTGGTTCGGGGACGGCCCGAACATCGAGAAGACCGTCATCGAACCCGTCGGCAACGGTCTGTACACCGCCGAGACCGAGATCCGCCTGCCGCAAGTGGAGATGAGCTTCGACGATCCCGCGCCGGGTCGCGAACTCGTCGTGGTCGGACGCACGAGCGCGGGTCCGTGGAGCGAACGCGTGACCGTCGTCGACGATCAGCGCGTGCTCGGCATCGTCACGACGATTCCCGAGCGTCTGCGCAGCGCTGCCGACCAGATCGGAGCGGGCGTGTACGTGCTCTCCGATGCGGAGGGACTGCGCAGGAGGCTGGTCGGCCTCGTCTCGGGCCGCATCGTGCTCCAGACCGGAAGCGGAGAAAGCGCCTACCTCACGATCGTCGGCCCCACCGATTTGTGGCGGCTCGTATCGCACCGCCGCGAACCGCGCAACGCGCGGCGCTGGGTCTACCGCGAGGACATCCTCTGATCGAAGGCGCGTGGCGCGATCGGCGCGGTCCACGCCGGCCACGGGCCGCACGTCTCCCGGCGCGGCTCGGCGGCTCGATTCGGTGACACGATCCCGGCCGCGAGGTTGTACACGGGCTTCCCGCAGCGTCTCCAGGCGAGCGCCAGCCAGGAACGCCGCGAGCCGGCGCCCATCCCGAACGTACGCTCGCCGCCCGGACCGCGTCCGTCACGTGTGTAGCGTCGGCGATGCTTCTCGACGTGCCGCAGATCCTCGCGCTGGCGGCGGGCGAGTCGCGCTGCACCGGGTCGGTGCACGCTCGCGAGCTGGAAGTCGACGAGCCAGGGGTAGCCGTCGGTCGAGACGATCACGTTCTGTTCCTTGTGCAGATCGTTGTGACACACGCCCCGCGCGTGCAGCGCCTGGACGAGCGCGTCGAGCTCGTCGAAGAAGTTCTCGGGGAGGGCGGTCGCCTCCGAGAGCGGCAAGCCGTCGACGAACGTGCGCACGAGAGCGCGTTCCCCTGCCTTGTCCTCGGTGCGCACGAGACGCGGAACTCCGGACATCCCGTCGAGCCGCTCGAGCGCTTTGCGCTCGCGCTCGAGGAGGACGCGGGCGACGATGCGCGAGAGCGGCGTCCTCGAGCCGCTCGCGATGCGCCGCACGAGGGCGCCGTCGACGAGTTCGACGCTGCCGAACACGTCGCGCTTCAGGGTGCCGGTCGCTTGTGAGCCCTCCATCGCTCCCCTATTCTCCGTGTCCGCCGCGCGCGAAGCGAGGCCTCGCCCCTGTCTCTCGCACACGAACACAACGCCGCGTCCCTCCCCGGCTCGATCGTCGCTCGCGGCGTGACCCGCCGGTTCGGCGCGAAGGTCGCGCTCCACCCCACCGACCTGGACCTCGGTCCGCGGGGCGTGATCGGCCTTCTCGGCCCGAACGGGAGCGGGAAGAGCACGCTCCTGCGCATCCTCGTCGGACTGGTGCGCCCCGACGCCGGCTCCGCCGTGGTCGACGGGATCGCGCTCGAGGGCGACGGAACCGCGATCCGGCGGCGAGCGACCTACGCGCCGGGTGAACTGGCGCTGTACAAGGAAATGCGCGCCGGGCAGCACCTCGAGTGGTTCCTGCGCGGCCGGGAGCGCGCGGCGATCGGGCGCGCTCGATCGATCGCCGAACAGCTCGGCCTGCCGCTTTTGGCCAGGGTGCGGAGCTTCAGCCACGGCATGAAGCGTCAGCTCGTGTTCGCCGCGGCACTGGCGCCCGACGTGCGGGTGCGCATCCTCGACGAGCCGACGGAGGGTCTCGACCCTTCGAAGCGTGGAACCGTGCTCGACCTGCTCGCCGCCGACGCGCGGGAACGCGGCACCACGATCGTGTTGTCCAGCCATCACCTAGGAGAGGTCGATCGCGCGTGCGATCGGCTCGTATTCCTCGCCGACGGCAGGAAGATCGCGGACGAGACTCCGGCTTCGCTCGCGCGCCGCGCCGGACGCGTGCTGCGCCTCGATTTTCCCGCGGACGCCGACCGTACGCGACTCGTGGACACGCTGGAGCGGATCGGTGGAGCGCGCATCGCTCGTCTCGAACCGACCATCGACGGCTCGCTGCGTGCCTCGCTCGTGCTCGACACCGACGATCCGCGCGCGTTCACCGCCGCCGCGCTCTCGTGCTCCGCTCTGCCGCGTCCGCGCGCCTTCGAGTACGGGCGACTGTCGCTCGCCGAACTGTATCGCGAGCTGTACGGGGTGGAGGGCTGCTGATGCTGCGCGAGCACCGCTTCCACCTGTTCGCTTCGTTCGCGTACTTCGTCGTGCTCGAGCTCCTGCTCGTCGCCGCCGTGCTGTTCTGGCCGGACTTCGAGAAGAACATCGACGCGCTGCGCTCGATGATCCCGATCGACGAAATCCAGGCCATGGTCGACAAGATCGGCGAAGCCGGCGCGCCCGCCTACGTCAACGGCCAGCACTTCTTCAAAGGCTGCAACACCGTCGGAACTCTCGCGGCGATCATCTTCGCGATGGGAGCAGTGGCCGGCGAGGCCCACCGCGGCACGCTCGAGATCTGGCTCGCGCGTCCGCTGTCGCGCCGACGCATCCTGCTCGAGCGGTGGATCGTCGGCGCGCTCGCGGTGACGATCCCCGTGTTCGCGACCAGCGCAACCGTGCCGCTGCTGCTCGAGCGCGTGCACGAGGAGATGTCGTTCGCCTGGCTGATGCGTTCGTCACTGCAGCAGTCGCTGCTCCTGCTCGCGATCTACGGCGTCACGTTCCTCTTCTCCTGTGTGAGTTCGCGCCCGATCGCGATTGCGTTCGGGATGTTGATGTTCGCGATCTTCGAATTCTCGCTCTACATGATCCCGAGCGTCACGCACGCCTCGATCTTCCGGTTGACGGACATCGACGTGTTCGCCTGGATCGGCAACTACCAGACGCTCGACTGGCGCCTCGCGGTCCCGCTGGTGCTGGTGATCGCGGCGACGGTATGGGGCTCGCTCACGGCGTTCGCGCGGCGCGTGCCGTGAGCGTACGGAGGCCGGCCTGCGTCCTCACGCCATCCACTTGCGCACCGACGCCATGAGCAGGAACGAGCGCTGACCTGATTTCTGGAAGCGCGCGGCACGAGCGCCGAGTTCTCCGACCTCGGCGAACGCGGCCTTGGCTTGTTCTCGCCTTCCCAGGGCGCCGAGCGCGAGCCCGCGGCGGTATGCGCTCTCCGGACTCGGGCCGTGCTCGCGCTCGAAGTGTCCGATCGCGGCGAGCGCGCCCTCGGCGGCCCCCGTTCCAAGGAGTGCCTCCGACAGGCGCAGCCACGGCGCTCCAAAGGCGTGCGCGGGGGCCAGGCGGGTGGAGTTCTGGAGCATGGCGGCCGCGTCCGATTTCCGGCCGACGGCGAGGTAGGCGCAGCCGAGGCGGTAATTCCATTCCGCGCTGTCGGCCTCGCCCGCCACGGCGCGCTCCAGGTGCGGAATCGCTTTCCGCGGGCGACCCTGAGCCAGCACGAACGAGCCGAGCTTGCCTTGGTTGTGCGGGGTGTCCACGGCACCCATCCGACTCACCATCGCGCGCGCTCTCCGGCCATCCACCGCGTGCACGGTGAACCAGGAAACCCCTGCGCTGACCAGGGCCGAGGCGACGATAAACCCGAGGAACGGGATGCGGAACAGGTCCCCGAGAACCGGCACCTCGCGCAGCACGAAGAGCACGGCGAACACCAGCGCAAAGTACCCGACAAGCCGCATCATCCGCGCGAGAGCTTAGCTTCGCGTCGGCTTCATCCCTATCCTCTCCCTTCAGTCTCGATGCCTCGATCCGACGCCAACTCCCCTGAGCGCGCCCGTCGCCGCCGCCTGGCTCTGGCGCGGAAGAGGCCGGGGATGTCACCCGCATGGGCCGTGCGCTGCGAGATGGCACGCGCCCTCGGCCAGGGAGCCCTGCTGCTCCCGCGCCTCGTCTCGTACGTGGCCGACAGTTGTCCGTCTTCGTGTCCTGCGCCGAGGTCTCGGGCGAGTTGCACGCGACCAACGCCGTGCGCGAACTCGAGCGCATCGTGCGCGCGAGCGGCGCGCCGGCGCCGCGCTTCGTCGGGCTGGGCGGCTCGCGACTCGCCGCCGCGGGCGTCGAGATCATCGGCAGCCCCGTCGACCGCGCCCAGATGGGACTCGGCGTGCTGGGCTCGATTCCGTGGTACGCGCGGCTCTTGCGCGACGCCGCGGCGCGGCTGCGCCAGGACCGACCGGACGTGCTCTTCGCCGTCGACTCCCCGGCTCTGCACGTCCCACTCGCGCGCATCGCGGCGCGCTACGGAGTACCGACGGTGCACTTCGTGACGCCGCAGTACTGGGGCTGGGCTCCGTGGCGCGTGCGCGGCTATCGCCGCTCCATCGATCGAGCCTTGGCGATCCTGCCTTTCGAGAGCCGCTGGTACGCGCGCCATGGTCTCCTCGTGTCGAACGTCGGGCATCCTCTGCTCGACGAACTCGCCGCGATCCCCGCCACCGCGCCGCCCGAGGACGCGCGCGAACTCGTGATCCTGCCGGGCAGCCGAGCAGCCGTGATCGAGCGCAACCTGCCGTGGATGCTGCGCGTGGCTTCCTCGCTGCGTGCGCGGCTCGGAGACGTGCCGGTGGTCGTCGCTCACGAACGCGTCGAGATCGGCCGAGCGATCAAGACCATCCTGGAGCGCGAGAAGGCCGCGGACTGGGCGCGCGCGGAGACCGGCGACCTGCACGGGGTCCTGGCGCGGGCGCGGACAGCCCTGTCGGTGTCGGGTACGGTGCTGCTCGATCTCCTGCACCACTCGCTCCCGACCGTCGTCGTGTACCGGCTAGCGCACGGCTACGAAGCGCGCCTGAAGGACCGCCTGCTGACCGTGCCGTGGTTCAGTTCGGTCAACCTGCTCGCGGGGCGCGAGATCTACCCCGAGTTCTGCTTCGCGGGCGAGGGGCCGATCGAGCGGGTCGTCGATGCGCTCGCGCGGCTCCACAAGGACCCC
>JBGATY010000065.1:0-17994 GCA_044228955.1 Planctomycetota bacterium
CAGGAGCCGGGTCACGAAGGTCACAACCACCCGCCCGGTCAGGGTCACGAGCAACAGCCGACGGCGCCGGTCGCCCCGATTCCGACGGGCCCCGTGCGCCTGACCGACGTCGCAGCCGGTCGAGTGCTGCTTGCCGCGGGCCTGATCGGCAAGTGCTTCGAGGTCAATCGCTCGCTGACGCTGCCCGCCCTGCTCGCGCACTGCGAGTCGAACGGCTTCGTGCAGAACTTCGCCCTGGCCAGTGGACGCGAGAAGGGCGAGCACCGCGGCGGACTCGATTCCGACGCGCAGGTGTACGCCTGGGTGGAAGGCGCCGCGCACTCGCTGGCGCAAGCGGGAGACAAGGAGCTCGAGGCGAAGCTGGACGGGATCGTCGACGCGATCGCCGCGGCGCAGAAGGACGACGGCTACCTGAACACCTACTTCCAGATCGGGGGCAAGGGAGCGCCCTGGAGCGATCTCGCCAACGGTCGCGAGCTCGAAACGGGTGGACGCCTGATCGAAGCCGCCATCGCCTGCCAGAGCTCCGCGAAGAAGACGCGGCTCCTCGACGTCGCGAGGAAGTTCGCGGACCACGTCGACCGGGCGTTCGGACCGGGCAAGAAGACGGATCCAAGCGGACATCCGGGCATCGAGGCGGCGCTCGCGAAGTTGTTCGAGGCCACGGGCGAGGCCCGCTACCTGACGCTCGCGCGGTTCTTCGTCGAGGCGCGCGGCAACGTCGCCGGCCGAACGGGCTACGGAGCCGTAGCGCAGGACCAGAAGCCGTTGAAGGCGGAGACCGTGTTCGTCGGGGATCCGCTGCGTGGCACGGCTTTCTACGCGGGAGCCGCCGACGTCGCACGACTGATGTCCGACGCCGCGCTGGCTGCTCCGCTCGCTTCGATCTGGACCGATGCCGCGACGAAGAAGACGAACATCGTGGGCGCGCTCGGCAACGCCGGATCCAGCGACGGCGTGGGAGCTCCGTTCGACGTCGGCAGCACCACGACCTTCGACACGCGCTCGGCGATCGGGCTCGTCGAGTGGAGTCAATCGATGCTGCTCGCAACGGGCGACGCGAAGTACGCCGACATGGTGGATCGATCGTTGCACAATGCCGTGCTCGCGGGCACTTCGGCCAACGGGGGTGCTCACGCGTGCACCAACCGGCTCGCTTCGAACGGCGATTTCGCACGCACGGGGCTTCCCGAATGCGGGGCCTGCGCGGCGGACATCGCGCGCTTCGTCGCGTCGACACCCGGTCTCGTCTTCGCGACGGCCGGGAACACGATCTACATCTGTCAGTACGTGCCCTGCCAGGCCGAGTTCATGATCAACGACGTGAAGGTGCGCCTCGAGATGCAGACGAAATGGCCGTACGCGGGTCTCGTCGACATCAAGGTGCAGTCGGACAAGCAGGTCACGTTCTCGATCAAGTTCCGCCGTCCGGCGTGGTGCAAGACCGTCTTCTACCAGCACGACCTGAAGGAGCGGGAACACTCCACCGACTACCCGGGAACGGAAGCCGGCTGGGAAGTCTACGAGCGGCGCTACGATCCGATGGACGGGTGCAAGATCAACTTCCTCGGTCCCGTGCGTCGCGAGGTCCCGCCCCCTGAAGTCGCCGGAGACAAGGGCCGTGTCGCGGTCGTGCGCGGTTCGCTCGTCTACGCCCTCGAGGGCGTGGACAATCGCGGCTCGGCGCACTCGATGGTCCTGCCCGAGACCGCTTCGCTGTCCGCCACGGATCGGCCGGACACGGTCTTCACCAGCATTCGTGCCTTCAGGAGCCGCGAGGGCCGGGTCGTCGAGACCGGTGCCGACGGGACCCCGGCCGCGCGCGGCGCGGAGATCGTGTTCATCCCGTACTACCAGCTCGGAAACCGCACGAAGTCGGACTTCGTCGTGTGGGTGCCGCAGACTCCAGAGCTCGCGACGGTCGCCGGATCCCCGCCACGCTGACCGCGCGGGGCTCGAGCGGATGCATGAGCGCGATGGAGCGTTTCCGCTTCGGCACTTCGTCCTGGTCCGAGGCTTCGTGGAACGGCGTGTTCTATCCGCGCGGCACGAAACCGGGTGACTACCTCGCGTTCTACGCGACCGAGTTCACGACGGTCGAGGCCGACAACACCTACTACCGCGTGCCGAGCAAAAGCCTCGTGCGCGGCTGGCGCGACAAGACGCCGAAGGGATTCACGCTGTCCGCGAAATTCCCGCGCGGCATCGTGCATTGCGGGAAGGGCGAGCGGCCGGACGGGACGCGCGTGCTCGTCCCCGAGCACGTGGCCGCGGACACGGATCGTTTCCTGGAAGCCATGCGCGAGCTCGGGGACCGTGCCGGTCCGCTCGTGATGCAGTTCCCGTATTTCAATCGCGAGGCCTTCGCAGGCCTCGGAGCGTTCCTCGAGCGTCTCGGCCCATTCCTCGAGAGCTTGCCCGGCGATTTCCGCTACGGCGTCGAAATCCGCAACAAGAACTGGCTCTCGAACTCCTTCTTCGACCTCTTGCGCTCCCATCGCGTCGCCTGGGTCGCCGTCGACCTGCCGTACATGCCGCATCCGCTCGACCTGGACGAGGCACTCGACCCCTTCACCGCCGACTTCGCCTACGCCCGGCTGATCGGCGATCGGGCCGCCGTCGAGCGCGCGACCGAGCGCTTCGACCGCGTCGTGATCGATCAATCGCCGCGAATCGACCGGTGGGCGGAGTGGCTTTCGCGGGCGCTTCAAAGGACCACGGAAACCTTTGCCTACGCGAACAACCACTTCGCCGGTCACGCGCCCGACTCGATCCGCGAACTGGCCCGCAAAGTCGAAGCTCTGCTCTGATCGGGCCCAATTTCCGTTTGCCCCGCGGCTTTCTTGCATACGACCCCGCCCGGATCGGAAGGTATGCACTCATGAAGCTCGCCGTCTCGTTGTTCGTCTTGCCCGCAGTCCTGGCCGCGCTCGCCGCGACGCAGAGCCCCGATTGGATGACCACCAAGGCACGCGCCGAGGAGCTGTACGCGCAAGGATCGTTCGAATTGGCGCGCAAGGCCTACGCTGCGATCGATGCCACGACGCTCGCCCTCGAGGATCGGCGCTGGCTCGAGTTCCGGCTGAGCGACACCCGCTGGCGCTCCGCGGCCGGGGCGGAGAACGCCGACTCGACCGAACTCGACCTCGGGAAGAAGGGACTCGAGGAGTTGCAGCGCCACGTGGAGCGGCCCGAGCAGCGCGACCGCACCTGGGCCCTGACCGAGGAATCGCTCGGGGACTGGAGTTGGCAACGTCGCGGCAGCCGGGACTTCGGATCGGGACTGCCTCATTACCAAAACGCACTGTCCTACTGGGCCGGGACGCGCGACGTCGAGGCGGCACGCCGGCGCTACCTCGACATCGTGTTCCGCATGGGCTGGCCCGACGGCGGCAAGGCGGGGGGCGGCTGGTGGCACGGACAGATACCGCTCGAGCTCGCGCAGAATGCGGCGCGGATCGCGACGAGCGCGAGCGACAAGGCGCAGAGCGGCTTCCTGCTCTCGACCGTGCTGCGCAGTCACGGCGGATTCGACGCGAAAAGCCGCATGTTCACGGCGTTGCGCTCCGTCGTCGCTCTGGGACGCGAGACGCGCTTCTACGACGACGCGCTGTTCCGGCTCGCGCAGGGGATCGAGCAAGAGGGCGAGCCCGCCGTTTCGGAGGACGGATCGTGGACCTCGAAGCCCGACTACCGCTCTGCGCTCGAGTTGTACCAGAAGCTCCAGTCCGAATACGCCAAAGGTGACACCGCCTGGTGGGACGAGGCGCGCGAGGGCATCCGCCGCATCCTGCGCGTGGAGGTCGGCTTGGGCGTCCCTGGCGCGTACCTGCCCGGGTCCGAAATCGGCTACGCGCTGTCCTGGCGCAACGCGAAGCAGATCGACGTCGCGTTGTATCCGGTCGACCTCTCGAGGCAAGTCGAGTTCGCGGACCGGGATCGCTCGGCCAACCAGTGGCTCGAGTCGATCGACGTCTCGACCATCGAGCCCCGCGTGCGCTTCACGCACGACACGAAGGACGACGGCACGCACACGCCCGGCCAGGCCGACTTGCGTCTCGAGTCCAGCCTCGCTCCGGGCGCGTACCTGCTCGTGGCGCAGTGCGGCGGCGCGAAGGCCCGCGATCTCGTCCTCGTCTCGCGCACAGCCGTCGTCATGAAGGCGGTCGGCGACCGCGTGCTCGCCTGGACGTGCGACGCGCTCACATCCGAACCGGTGTCCGGCGCGAGGGTGAAGTTGTGGGCCCACACCTACTCGAAGGGCAGCTGGCGCTGGACCACTCTCGAGCAGTCCAGCGCCGAGGACGGCACGTCGGCGTTCGACGCTCCCGCCGGCACGAGCCACGAGTTCTTCGTCGCCGTGACGCGCGACGAGCGCCAGGCGTTTGCACTCGGCGGCGCGTACGACAATGCCGGGGGGGGGCTGGGCTGGCGCATCTACGCACTGACCGATCGCTCGACGTACAAGCCCGACGACGCGGTGAACTGGATGATCATCGCGCGCCGCGGCGACGGCGGCGCGGGGACGAATCCGAGCGGGGCCACGCTCGAGTACGAGGTCCACGATCCCCGCGGTTCGAGCTTCCAGACAGGGACGCTGACGCTGTCCGCGTTCGGCTCGGCCTCCGGCGTGTTCGCGCCGGACGGCAAGGCTCCGCTCGGCGAGTACCGCATCACCTTCTCCCACAAGGGCGAACAGGTCGCCAGCGCGACGCTCTTCCGGCTCGAGGAGTACAAGCTGCCGGAATTCGAAGTGAAGGTGAAGCCGGCTTCCGACGACGGGAAGCCCAAGCTGTACCTCCTTGGGGATCCGGTGGAGGTCGACGTCGAAGCCGCCTTCTATTCGGGTGGCGCCGTCGCGGACGCCCAGGTCGTCTTCGTCGTCAAGCAGACGCCGTTCGTGCGGCGCTGGACCGAGGAACGCGCGTTCCCGTGGTTCCACGCCGACGCCGACGACCTGGGTGACTACCGGAGATGGGGTGGGCAGATCGTGAAGCAGGAAACGGCCAAGACGGACGCCAAGGGCCGCGCGCGCATCACGTTCGAAACGCCGACGGATTCCAACCAGGATTTCGAGTACACCATCGAAGCACGCGTCACGGACGCCTCGCGTCGCGAGATCGCCGGATCGGGTCGCGTGCGCGTGACACACCGCGAGTACGACGTGCGCGGCGTTGCGAAACGCAATCTGCACCGGCCCGGCGACAAGGTCGAGGTCGCGTACCGCGCCGAGGACGCGAACGGGAATCCTGTCGCCGCGGAAGGCACGATCCGCGTGACGCGCGAACGCTGGGTCGACGTGTGGATCGACCCCAAGGGACGTGAGGTCTTCGGTGCGGAGTTGGCCAACCTGGTTTCGAGCGGAGCCGAGTTCCCGCCGAGGGTTGGACCGACCGAACGGCCGTGGCGCTGGAAGAGCTCCGGGTACGTCGGCGAGGAGATCGAGAAGGGGACGCTGAAGCTCGGAGCGGACGGCAAGGGCACCTACATTTTCGTGCCGGCGAAGACCGGCTATTACCGCCTGCGCTGGACGAGCAAGGACGGACGCAAGCGGCCGATCGAGAGCGAGACCTGGACCTGGTGCGTCTCGGAAGACGTCGGCGATCTGGGGTATTCGTCACCCGGGGTCGAGATCGTGCTCGACAAGGACACGTTCGCGGTCGGAGAGCACACGCCCGTGTTGATCACGACGTCGGCCTCGAATCGCTGGGTGCTCGTCACCGTCGAGGCACAGAAACTGCACTCCTATCGCGTCGTGCACGTGGAGGGGACCGCGAAGCTCGTCTCGATCGACGTGACGGACGCGCTCGTGCCGAACGCGTGGATCGCGGCGGTGACGACACAGGCTGGTGAGATCCGTGTCGACAGCAAGGAAGCGATCGTGCCACCGACGGCTCAGTTCCTCGACGTCACCGTCACGAGTGATCGCGACCCCGTGCGACCGGGAACGAAGGCGACCCTCGACGTGGTCGCGAAGAACGCGCGTGGCGAGCCGGTGCAGGTCGAACTCGCGCTCGGGCTCGTCGACGAAGCCGTGGCTTCGATCCAGGGCGACTACGCGGGCGATGTGCGCCAGTTCTTCTACGGTGACAAGAAGCCCTACCTCGTGCAGATGCACACGAGCTTCGACCAACGGGCCTACCGCAAGTACGTGCTCGACGACAAAGGCCGTGTCGTCGACGAATTCTCGGCGCGCGCCGCAGAGGAGGACGAGTCCGACCTGAAGTCGGAAGCATGGAAGCCTCGGGGGAGCCTCCGCGGCGGGGGATTCGGGGCCGGGCGCAAAGACCAGAGGCTCGCAGGTCTCTCGAAGTCGAAGCTCGACGCCGCGCCGGCACCGCAAGTGGCCGGCAACCTGGGCTTCGGCGGCGGGATGGAGGCGCTCGCGATGGACCGGGAGTCGAAGGAACTCGACGACGCGGGTGAAAAGCTCGGGGAGATCGAAGTCCGGTCCGACTTCCGCGAAACGGCCTTCTGGAATCCGAGCCTCGTCACCGGCGCGGACGGCCGGGCGCACGTGGAAGTCCAGTACCCAGACTCACTGACGCGCTGGAAGGCCACCGCGCGAGCGATCGACACCGCGACGCGGGTGGGAGCCGGGGCGGTTACGATTCGGGCGCAGAAACCGCTCGTCGCGCGTCTGCAGGCACCGCGCTTCTTCACGGTAGGCGACGAGACGATTCTCTCGGGCGTCATCGGGAATCGCACGGACGTCGCGATCACCGCCACGGTCGCGCTCGAAGTCGTGGGCGGACTCGATGCGGACGATCTGCAGCCCAAGCAGGTTTCGATTCCCCCTCGAGGCGAGGTGCGCCTCGATTGGAGATCGCGGGCCGCGCGCGCCGGCGAGGTGAAGCTGACGCTGAAGGCGCTCGGCGCGGACGATGCGGACGCGATGACGCGCACGTATCCCGTGCAGGACCACGGGATGGAGGTCCAGGTTGCGCGCACGCTCAAGCTCACTGACGACGAGCTCGTCGCCGTGCTCGACGTCCCCGGCGCGCGCACGCGGGAGACGACGCGTTTCACGATCGACGTCGCGCCGAGCATCGCCGTCACGATGCTGGACGCGCTGCCCTACCTGGTGCAGTACCCGTACGGCTGCACGGAGCAGACCATGTCGCGTTTCCTGCCGGCCGTGATCGTCGCGCACACGTTGAAGGCGCGCGGATTGTCGGCGGAAGACGCCCTGCAACGCGTATTCGGCGGTATCGAACCGGAGACCGCGGGCGTCACGCACAAGGGTGAGAAAAAGGCCCTGCTCGAGCTCGACGCGGTCACGCGGACCTCGCTCGAGCGCTTGTACGACTTCCAGCACGGCGACGGCGGATGGGGCTGGTGGAAGGGCGGCGAGAGCGACCCGTGGATGAGCGCGTACGTCGTGTGGGGACTGTCGCTCGCGCGCGACGCGGGGCTCGACATCCGGCTCGACGCGATCGACCGGGGAGCAGCGTACCTGTCCCTCGCGGTCGTCGATGCCGAACGCGATCCCGACCTCGCCGCGTGGATGCTGCACGGCGCGTCCGCGAGCGGGAAGGCCTTGGGCGACGAGCGGATCGAACGCGCCTTCGCGAAGCTGTGGGAACAGAAGGACTCCCTGCGCGCGTACGGCAAGGCGCTCTTCGCCCTCGCTGCGCACGCGCTCGGGAAGCACGACGAAGCGCGCATCCTCGCCCGCAACCTGGCCAACGGGGCGCAGGTCGACGAGCACCCCGACGAATCCAAGATCGGCGCTGCCGGTCAAACGGGACACGCCGCTGCACTCGGCACCGTGCACTGGGGCTCTGACCGCAACTGGTGGCGCTGGTCCGACGGCGCGGTCGAGTCCACTGCGTTCGCGCTGCGCGCGCTCGCCACGATCGAACCGACGAGCCCGCTCGTGTCACAGGCCTCGAACTGGCTCGTGCAGAATCGCCGGGGCGCGCAGTGGAACAACACCCGTGACAGCGCGTTCGCGATCCTGGCGCTCGACACGTTCCTGAATGCCACGGGGGAAGTCGCGCGCGACGTCGAGTACGAGGTGCTGGTCAACGGCGAACGCGTCGCGACGAAGCGCATCGCCGCCGCCGAGATGCTCCGCGCGCCGGCGCGGTACGTGATCGACGCGGGCCAGGTGAAGGACGGGCCCAACGAGGTGCGCCTGCGGCGCCTGTCGGGCGGCGGTCCGCTCTACCTCGCCGCCCGCGCCGTCTTCTTCAGCCGCGAGGACACGATCCGGGCACGCGGCAGCGATCTCTTCGTGAAGCGCCAGTACTGGAAGCTCGTGCCGCGCTCGACTCTGCTCGCGGGCGTGGTGTACGACCGCCTGCCGCTCGAGAGCGGCGGTTCGGTCGTGTCCGGCGAGCGCGTCGAGGTCGTCCTGACCCTGGAGTCGAAGAACGACTTCGAGTACCTGATGTTCGAGGACATGAAGCCCGCCGGCTTCGAAGCCGTCTCGTCGAGGAGCGGCGAGTGGAGCGTCGCGCGCGAGATCAAATCCGGCGAGGTGGCGCGGAAGTTCGGCACGGCGGAGGCCCTCGCGAACGCGCCCGACGATTCCGACTGGGGGCGGTTCACCGGGCGGCAGAGCTCGATCCACCAGGAACTGCGGGACCGCCACGTCGCCTTGTTCCTCGACCGCCTCGCTCAGGGGGTGTGGGAGGTCCGCTACGAGCTGCGCGCGGAGGTCCCGGGCCGGTTCAGCGCGCTGCCCACACGGGGGTACGCGATGTACGTGCCGGAAATCCGGTGCAACGGCGACGAGGCAAAGGTGAGCGTGCTCGACCGCGCCGAATAGTGCTAAGCTCGCTCTCCTCACTGGACCAAGCGACCAGCAGACATGGGACTGAAAGACCTCTTCAAGAAGCGCGGCGACGCCGGCGGATCCGATTCCCCTGAAGTGAAGGCCTGGATCGAGAAGCTCTCGGATTCGGACTGGAAGGTCCGACATGCCGCCTGCCAGGCGCTCGGAAAGCTCGGCCCCCGCGCGCACGACGCGGTGCCGAAGCTCCAGGAGTTGATCGTCGACGACAATGGCGACGTGTGCAACGCGGCGGCGGCGGCGCTGTCCGAGATCGAACGCTGACACGGAGAGCTTTCGAGGGCGTGCGGTGGAGTGACTGGCGCGCCCGGTCCCCGCACCGTTCGCGGTTGGTCTGGTCCCGGCACATTCCGCGACGCTGGAAGCCTTGCGTTCCGACCGTATGCTGTGCGGGGTAATCACTTCTTCTCCCCTGCATTCTCCGGAGTCTTCTCCCATGGCCGATCTGAAGGGTTCGCAAACGCACAACAATCTGAAGGCTGCTTTTGCCGGCGAAAGCCAGGCGAATCGCCGCTACCTCTACTTCGCCAAGATCGCCGACGTCGAAGGTTACCCCGAGATCGCAGGCAATTTCCGCGACACGGCCGAAGGCGAGACGGGCCACGCGCACGGCCACCTCGACTACCTGAAGCGCGCCGGCGATCCGGCCACGGATCTGCCGATCGGCTCGACCGAGAACAACCTGCGAGCCGCCGTCGCCGGCGAGACGCACGAGTACACCGACATGTACCCGGGCATGGCGAAGACGGCGCGCAAGGAAGGCTTCAACGAGATCGCGGACTGGTTCGAAACGCTCGCGAAGGCCGAGAAGAGCCACGCCGGGAAGTTCGCGACGCTCTTGAAGAGCATCACCTAGTGCGGCGCCGTGCGGCGATCGCCACGCCGCGCATGCACAGGGAGCTTCGATGACGGAAGCCGATCGTCACGTCTCGTACGCGCCGACCGATGGGCTCACCTACGATCCGTCGGATGCGCGCTATTGGGACGAGGGCGCGCTGCACAAGGAAGTGACACGCGCCTTCGACATCTGTCACGGCTGTCGCATGTGCTTCAAGTACTGCGATTCGTTCCCGACACTGTTCAGGCTCGTCGACGACGTGCACGCGGGCGATGCGCGCAAGCTCGACTCCGCCGAGACCGAGCGGGTGATGGACGCCTGTTTCCAGTGCAAGCTGTGCGAAGTGCAGTGTCCCTATACGCCGCGCGACGGGCACGCGTTCCAACTCGACTTCCCGAAGCTCGTGCATCGTTTCAAGGCCGTGCGTGGCAGGAAGAAAGGCTTCTCGCTGCGCGATCGCTTGCTCGGCGACCCCGACAGGGCCGGAGCGCTGGCGCGCGCCTCGCTCGGTCTGGCGAACGCCATGAATCGAGTGTCCGCGCACCGCTGGTTCATGGAAAAGGTGATCGGCATCGATCGGCGCAAGGAGTTGCCGGAGTTCGCGCCGACGACGTTCGAGCGCTGGGCGGAATCGAACGATCGCACGACCGACACGGCGGGCGCGGAAGCCGTGCTCTTCCCGACCTGCTACGTGCAGAACAACGAACCACAGATCGGTCGTGACGCGCTGGAGGTCCTCGACCGAAACGGCGTGAAGACGGCCTGTGTGAAGGGGCTCGAGTGCTGCGGGATGCCGGCTTGGGAACACGGCGATCTCGAGGGTCTGCGCAAGCACGCCCGGGCGAATCTGGACAAGCTGATGCCGTTCGTCGACGCGGGCGCGAAGGTCTTGGCGGTGAACCCGACGTGCTCGATGATGATGCGGCGGGAGTATCCCGAACTCCTGGAGGGGGGCGACCGCGACCGGGCCAGGAAGCTGAGCCAGAGCGTCATGGATCCGAGCGAGTTCTTGTGGAGCATCCGCGAGGAGGAGCGCTTCGCGAGCGAGGTCAAGTCGAGGCCGAACGGCCCGATCGCGTATCACGCTCCGTGCCACTTGCGCGCGCAGGCAGTGGGCTTCAAGTCGCGTGATCTCTTCAAGAAGCTCCTCGGAGCTCGTGTCGTTCCCGTGATCGAGTGTTGCGGGCACGACGGCACGTATGCGATGACGGTCGAGGGCTTCGAACCTGCACAGAAAGCCGGGCAGAACGCGTTCTCGGACATGAAGGGCGCCGGCGCTTCGACGTGGTCCACCGATTGTCCGCTCGCCGCCATCCAGTTCCACCAGTTCGCCGGCGTGAAGCCCATGCACCCGCTGTCGATACTCGCGCGCGCCTACCGCGGGGATCCCTTCCCGCCGGCATCGGGAGGCACGCAGTGAAGAAGGTCGCGCGAGGAGAACTGCTCGACTGGATGACGTACGTCGAACGTCGCGACGTACTGCGCGCCGAGGCGCTGCGTGCGAAGGACGAGCGGCGCGTTCAGGTCGGCGAGCACCTGACTTTCCTGTTCGAGAACGCGACCACCATCCGCTACCAGGTCCAGGAGATGATGCGTGTCGAGCGCCTCGTGCGCGAGGCGGACGTTCAGCACGAACTCGACACGTACAACGCGCTCATCGGGGGGCGGGGCGAGCTCGGCTGCACGCTGCTCGTCGGGATCGAGGACGCGGCGGATCGTGACACGAAGCTGCGCGCCTGGCTGGCGCTGCCGGAGATGGTGTACGTGAAGCTCGAGGACGGCGAGATCGTGCGGGCGACGATCGACGAGGAACAGCGTACCGAGGGGCGTTTGTCCTCCGTCCAATACTTGAAGTTCCCGGTCCGGGGGCGGGTCCCCGTCGCGGTCGGATGCGATCATCCGGCGGTCGCGTCGGAGACGCAGTTGGGGCCCTCGCAGCGCGTGGCGTTGCGCGCCGATCTCGCGAGCTGAACATGGAAGTCACGCGCTACCAAAACGGCGCGAGGCGCGCGCAGGGCCCGCTCGTGGACGGTCTGCGCTCGGGTACGTGGACGTTCTGGAACGAGCATGGCCGCAAGCACGCCGAGATCGAATTCGAACGCGGCTCGAGGCACGGCTGGTCGACGCGCTGGCACGTGCAGAACCAGCAAAAGGCGGCCGAAGGGCGCCACGAGAACGACCTCCGTGTCGGGACGTGGAACTACTACCTGGCCGACGGGCGCTTGAGAGCCTGCGTCGAGTACGACCGCGGCCGCGCGTTCGGAGTCGTCGAAATCCTCCATGGCCAGGGCGGCGGAGTCGGACGCGGCACGTTCCGCGACGGGAAGAAACACGGGCTGTGGACCGAGACCCACGCGAATGGTCGGCCGGCCACGAGCGGCGAATACGTGGACGGAGTCCGGCACGGACCGTGGTCGACGTGGCATGCCAACGGCAACAAGGCGTCGCGCGGCGAGTACGCGCGCGGATTGCGCGAAGGGGTGTGGACCTTCTGGCATCACAACGGGGCGAAGGCCTCCGAGGGCGATTACCTCGCGGGTCGCCGCAACCTGAGTTGGACGCTGTGGCACAAGAACGGTCGTCGGCGCGCGGAGGGCACGCTGGTCGACGACGTCATCGAGGGCTGGTGGACACACTGGTACGAGGACGGGCAGAAGCGCTCCGAAGGCGAGATGCGCGGCGGGATGCAGCAGGGGCCGTGGCAGGGCTGGCATCCGGACGGTTCGATCGATCGCTCGGTGACGGGTATGTACAGCGACGACGTGCTCGCGCCGAAGGAAGACGAGGGCGGCGAGTGAGGAGCGTCTCGATCTCACCGCGACTTGTCGAGCGTCTCGTGCGCTGGAGCACGGCTCGCGAGGGGCGCGAGGCCTGCGGGGCGCTGATCGGGACGCGCGGCGACGATTCGTGCGTGATCACGGACGTGGCCGAGATCGAAAATCGCGCCGCACTTCCCGACGCGTTCGAGTGCGATCCCGCGGCGATCGTGGTACTCGATCGCAGAGCGACCACCCTGGGCCTTGGAATCCTGGGCTTCTGGCACAGCCACGCTAGCGGAGCGGGAGAACCCTCCACGCGCGACGCCTCGGGAGCGTGGAGCAGCGCGCTGACCGCCATCGTGTGCCCGCATCGCACTCCGGCCGTGCGATTCTGGCGGTTCGAGGGCGCCTTTGCCGTGGAGGTGAGTCGCGCACCGATGGGCACTTGCATGCCGCGAGGAGTCGCAGACAATTCGCGCCCCGGAGAACGACCATGACGACCACCCACGAAACCCATCCCTTCCAGGCCGAGGTCAAGGAACTGCTCGGCCTCGTCATCCACTCGCTGTACGAGAATCGCGAGATCTTCCTGCGCGAGCTGATCAGCAACGCGAGCGACGCCACGGACAAGCTGCGGTTCGAGGCTCTGACGCACCCCGAGTACGGCGGCACGGAGGGCGGCACCATCGACCTGTCGGTCGACACGGAGGCGCGGACGCTGTCCATCGAGGACGACGGCATCGGCATGAACCACGACGAGCTCGTGTCGCACCTGGGCACGATCGCACGTTCGGGTACGCGGGCCTTCTTGAACCGGTTGAAGGGCGCGGGGGAGACGGCTCCCGAACTGATCGGCCAGTTCGGCGTGGGCTTCTACGCGTCCTTCATGGTCGCCGACGAAGTCGTCGTCGAGACGTTGCGTGCCGGCGAGACCCGCGGCTGGCGCTGGCGATCGCGCGGCGAAGGCGAGTTCCAGATCGAACCGTGCGAGCGCACCGAGCGTGGCACGCGGATCACCCTGCACCTGAAGGCGCGCGCGTCCGACGAGGACGACGACCCGGCCGAGTTCCTCGACGAATTCAGGATCAAGGAGATCGTGAAGCGCTACTCCGACTTCGTGGCGTATCCCATCCGCTTCGTCGGGGGAGCCGGCGCAGAGCCAGAGACCCTCAATACGATGCGTCCCCTGTGGACGCGGCCCAAGGACGACATCCAACGGTCGGAGTACGACGAGTTCTACCGGCGGCAGACGCACGACTTCGTCGCGCCCCGTGAAGTGATCCACTTCAAGGCCGAGGGCACCAGCGAGTACACCGCGCTCCTGTTCGTGCCGGGCGCGCGACCGTCCGACATGTTCGAGGCAGCGCACGGCAAGTCGCGCCTTTCGCTCTACGTGAAACGCGTCCTGATCATGGAAGAGTGCCCGGAACTCCTGCCGCCCTGGCTGCGTTTCGTGCGCGGTCTCGTCGATTCCCCGGACCTGCCGCTCAACGTGTCGCGCGAGACGGTCCAGCAGAACGCGACCATTCGCGCGATCAAGAAACGGCTCGTCAAGCGCGTGATCGATTCGCTGGTTGCGATGCTCGAGACGCGCCGCGAGGAGTTCCGCGCATTCTGGCGGGACTTCGGCCCCGTGATGAAAGAGGGGATCTGGTACGGCGAGGACGAGGACGACCGCGTGCGCAAGATGTGTCTCTTCGAGACGACGCACGGCGACGAGCCGACCACGCTCGCCGAGTACCTGGCGCGCAAGCAGAAGGACCAGACGGCGATCTGGTACGTGACCGGGGATCGCCGCTCGGTGCTCGAGAGCTCGCCGCACCTCGAGGCGTTCAAGAAGCGCGGGCTCGAAGTGCTGTTCCTCGTCGACCCCATCGACGAGTGGCTGCTGCAGCGCGTGCGGGACTTCGACTCGGTGCCGCTGAAGCCGATCGATCGCGGTGCATTCGAGCTCGAGGCCCCGTCGGAAAGGGAGGCGCGCGAGACGCTCGATCGGGACCATCGGGACCTGCTCGCGGCGGTCGAGTCCAAGCTGGCGAGCGACGTGAAGACCGTGCGCTTCTCTACAAGGCTGTCGGACAGTCCCGCCGTTCTCCTGACCGACGAGCAGGCACTGTCTCCGCACATGGAACGCCTCATGCGCGCCGCGAATCAGGAGCCGCCGCGCGAAAAGCGCATCCTCGAACTCAATCCGGACCACGCCGTCGTGAAGAAGCTCATGGCGTTGTATCAGGACGAACCGCGCTCGGAACGGTTTGGCGAGTGGGTCGAATGGCTCCACGGGCAGACGCTCTTGGCGGAAGGTTCACCCCTCCCCGACGCCGCGCGCTTCGCAAGGTTGATGACGAAGCTCGTGACCTGATCCGCTTTCGTCGACGCGCTCCCTGTCACGCGCATGGAGTGCGGTTAGCATCGTGCAGCCCCGCGTCGGTCTCTCTGCGTGTCATCGGCAGCTCCGCGCTCTGCATTCGAGCCGGAGGGATGTGCGCTCCGGCGCGAGTCCTCACAACGAAGTCCAGAGGAGATCCCATGCACAGGTTGACCATCCGCTCGCTCACCTTGACCAGCGCGTTCACTGGTGCCGTGGTCACGGGCGCATTCGCACAGCTCAGCGTGGTCTCGATCGATCCGCCTATCACGTCGTCGAATCGTGCGCCCAACACGTCGATCGTGGTCGACTTCGATCGCGCGCTCGACCCGACGACGCTGAACAGGTTTGGGGTCTACGGGTCGGCCAGCGGCCCGCTCACCGGGACGTTGGTGCTCGAGAACGGCAACGCGCGGATTCGGTTCACGCCGACGCGGTCGCTGTACGCCGGCGAGACGATTTCGATCGGCATGGGCAATCAGCTCAAGGCGCAAGATGGTTCGTTCCTGCGCGCAGCCGGATACGTGTCGACCTTCCGCGTCAAGGCGGGAACCGCTCCCATGACGTTCAACACGACGACGTCCTTCTTCACGGATCCCGGCAACTTCACGCGCATCTACGGCGGCCAGATCTGCGATCTCGACGGGGACGACTACATCGACATGGCGGTGATCAGCGAAGTGACATCCGACGTGCGCGTGTTCAAGAACAGGGCGGATGCGTCGGGACTGTTCGTCACGCCGAACTTCTCGGTCACTCCGGTCGGTACGGAGCCTTCGCCCAACGAGAATGCCGACTTCAACGGCGACGGCAAGACGGACATCGTCACGTGCAACGGCGCGGCCGGCTCCATTTCGATCCTGCTCGGCAACGGCGACGGCTCGTTCCAGCCGGCGGTCGACTACGCCATGGGCAACGGCCCTCACGGACTGGCGGTCCTCGACTGCGACGGCGACGGGGACATCGACGTCGTCACCTCGAACGTGGGCTCCGACGACATCACCCTGCGGCGCAACCTCGGCAACGGGACCTTCGGACCCGTGACGAGCTTCGAGGGCGGTGGCAGCGGCGAGTACGCGCTCAACGCGGCCGACATGGACAACGACGGCATCATGGACCTCGTCGCGGGCATGCGCTTCAGCCAACTCGTCGTGGTGCACAAGGGCAACGGCAACGGCACGTTCACCGCCCAGCCGGCCCAGAACGCGGGAGGCAGCGTGTGGATGCTCGTGTGCGGCGACGTCGATGCCGACGGCAAGATGGACGTCTCCACCGCGAACAGCTTCTCGAGCAGTTCGTCGTACCTGCGCGGGAACGGCAATGGCACGCTGCAGGCTCCCGTGACTTACGCGGCCAGCGGTCACGCGGTCGCCACCGACCTCGGCGACCTGGACGGTGACGGCGACCTCGACTGGGTGGTGTCGAGCTTCGGCGGTCAGAACTGGCGCGTATTCCGCAACGACGGGACGACGTTCACGCTGGTCACGACCTTCGTATCGCCGGCGAATCCGGCTTGCGCGGCGCTGGTCGACTTCGACAACGATCGCGATCTCGACATCGTGCTCTTCACCGAGACTTCGGACGAGATCGTGCTGAAGGAGAACGGCGCCCTCGACGCGCTCACGTACTGCTACGGAACGATCGTGAGTTGCCCGTGCGGAAACAGCGGATCCAAGGGGCACGGCTGTGACAACAGCGCCTTGACCGGCGGCGCGCTGTTGAACGGCAGCGGCCTGGCCAGCGTGTCCTCCGATGCCTTCGCCCTCGTCGTGAGCGGATTGCCCGGCACGGCTCCGGTGCTGTATTTCCAAGGCGATGCTCAAGCCGGCGGCGGTTCGGGCACGCTCTTTGGTGACGGGCTCCTGTGCGTGGGCGGCTCGATCATCCGCCTCGGTGTGCACTTCTCGGTGAATGGGTACGACGTGTTCGGAGCAACGGTGTCCGGCGATCCTTCGATCGCGGCGCAAGGACTGGTTCCGCTCGGAGGCGCGCCGCGCAATTATCAGGGCTGGTATCGCGACGCAGCGACCTTCTGCTCCGCGAGCACCTTCAATCTGACCAACGGCGTCCGGACCGTCTGGTCCCCGTGAGGGGCGTCGCTCACAGCGGATAGAACCGCCACCGCGGTCGATGGTCGCGCGCGAGCTTCTCGCCGAGGAGCCGCGCGCGGACCATTTCGATCGGGATGTTGTTGCCCTGGAGGATGGCGTCGTGGAAGTCGCGGTTCGACATCCCGCCCTTCTCGACGAAATCCCTGTGCAGGGCCCGAATCTGCAATCCGCCGATCATGTAGGCGCACTGGTACAGCGGACCGTATCCGCCCTCGACCGACCGACGCACTTCCGCCTCGGCGTTCTTGCGCTCGTGCCCGACCGTTTCGACGAGGTAGTCGACGCACTGGGCGGGCGTCATCTCGCCGAGTTGGAAGGCGAGGGAAAAGCGGATGCGCGCGCAGCGGTGCATGCGCCAGAAGAGGGCCCCGATCTCGTCCTCGGGCGAGTGATGGAAACCGAGGTCCCACAGGAGCATCTCCCAGTACAGAGCCCAACCCTCGGTCCAGAACGGCGTCGAGAACAGCGCGCGGTGCGTGTTCCAGCGCGATTCGTAGTACTGCTGCAGTCCGTGTCCGGGCACGAGCTCGTGGAAGACGGTGGCGTGCGCGAAGTGGCGGTTGTTGCCGCGCATCGACATGCGCTTTTCCTCGTGCGACATCGAGTCGGTCGGGAAGGCGACTTGCACCTCCTCGCCGCCCAGGAAGAACGGCGAGACGCGCTGCTCGTCGGGGGAGAGCATCGTCATGCGCCAGGCGTTTTCGACGAGCGGCGGGACGGTCACGAGGTCGTGCTCCTTCAGGAATGCGATCGCCTGCTCGGCGAGCGACCGCACCAGCGCCGGCTGCTCGCCCGGCGCGACGTGTGCTTCCTTCACGCGCTCGAGCGCCCGCTTCCAATCGTCTCCGCAGCCCATGGCCTTCGAGGCGGCCAGCATCCGTTCCTGGCACCAGGCCATCTCGCGGTCGGCGATCTGGATCAGCTCCGCGGGTGCGTAGGGGATCATCGCCAGCTCGAGCTCCGCTTCGAGAGCCTCGCGTCCGATGGGATCCCCGAAGATCGTGCCGGCTTCGCGTGTCTCCTGCTTGTCCCCGCCAAGGGTCTCGCGCAGATACTTGGCATAGTCCGCGAGCTTCGCCGCGACCGCTTCGCGCGGTTTCCGGGTCCACCACGTGAAC
>JBGATY010000066.1:0-17722 GCA_044228955.1 Planctomycetota bacterium
GTTGCGTGAGCGCGTCGTCGAGGCTGCCGACGGCATCGAGCGGCGCTCCTTCCTGGCCGGCGCGGGCGGCATCGCCGCGGTCGGCGCGGCAGGAGTCCTCCTGCCCGCGATGACGGGCCAGAACACGGCCGCCGCAACGCCCGTCCCGGCGACGGACTTCGAGCGCAGTCAAGCGGCGTATCGCGTGCGGGTCGCCTCCGCGCGACGCAACTTGCTCGACGGCCTCGTGCCGCATCCGACGAACGGTGACGAGCAGGTCTATGCCGACCGCATCGGCAATTACTCGAAGAGTCTCCCCCACAACGCGTTCGGGGAAGTCGACCCGGCCGCCTACCTTGCGTTCCTGAACGCGGTTGCACAGAAGAACCAGTCCAGCTTCGAGTTCATCCCTTCGGGTCAACCCAATTCGCTCCAGCGGATCAAGCTCGTCAACCCGCTCGGTGGCGTGGCCTACGACCTCGAAGGTTGCGACGGCATGAACTCGACCGTGCCCGCGCCGCCCGCCTTCGCGAGCGCCGAGATTGCGGGCGAGATCGTCGAGAACTACTGGATGGCGCTGACGCGCGACATCCCCTACTCGCAGTACGCGACACATCCGCTGATCGCCCAGGCTTGCGCGGATCTCTCGGCCCTGAGCGACTTCCGTGGCCCGAAATCCGCCGGACTCGTGACGCCGCAGACGCTCTTCCGCGATCCGGCTCCGGGCTGCACGATCGGTCCGTACATCTCTCAGTTCTTCTGGAAGTCGCAACCCTTCGGCGCGCAGTACATCGAGCCGAAGATTCGCACCACGGTCGCGGGCCTCGACTACATGACCACGGACGCGACCTGGCTCGCCGTCCAAAACGGCGTCAAGCCGACGATCCAGAACACGTTCGACACGACCCTGCGCTACATTCGCAACGGTCGCGACCTCGGACAGTGGGTTCACATCGACGTGCTGTACCAGGCCTATTTCCAGGCCATGCTGCACATGAAGGCCGCGCCCGACCCGTTGAATCCGTTCACGGGCGGCGGATTGGGATGCCCGCCGAATCCCGGCAATCCGTATTTGATCTCGCTGATGCAAGAAGGCTTCGCGACCTTCGGCGGCCCGCACTGCGCGACGCTCATGTGCGAAGTCAGCACGCGCGCGCTCAAGGCCACGTGGTACCAGAAGTGGTTCACACACCGCCGCCTGCGCCCCGAAGCGTTCGCCGGCCGAGTGCACCACAAGCTCGCCAACGGACGGCCGTACCCGATCCACGCGGACGTGCTCAACTCGAGCGCGTTGACCGCGATCCAGAGCGCGAACGGTGGACGTTCCTACCTGCCGCAGGCTTTCCCCGAGGGATCGCCCGCCCACCCGTCCTACACGGCCGGTCACGCCACGGTCGCTGGCGCGTGCGTCACGATCCTGAAGGCACTCTTCTACACGGATGTTCCGATCACAAACCCCGTGTTCCCGAGCGACGACGGATTGACGCTCTCGCCCTACACGGGTCCGGGTTCGACGCAGATGACGGTCGGCGGCGAGTTGAACAAGCTCGCGATGAACGTTGGCTACGGCCGCAACGTCGCGGGCGTCCACTGGCGTTCGGACGGATACGAATCGATGCGCCTCGGCGAGCGCATCGCGATCAGCATCCTGCGCGATCAGAAGGACACGTACGTGGAGGACTTCGGCGGGTTCACGTTCCGGAAATTCGACGGAACGATGATCACGATCTGATGCGTCGCGCGCTCTCGCGCGACCGACGGTAGAGGGATACCTGAGGCGAGGACGGTGCGACAGGCGCATCGTCCTCGCACGCTTCTGGAGTCACCTCGAGCTTCCACGGAGTGGCCGCCCCACTCCGGTGAGCACGAGGCGGCTCGGGCTGACTCGGTGTGAACCGCCGGCACGGTCCAGGAATTCCACAAGCGCCGCGGCCCGACTGTCTTCGCACTTCCCCACTGCCCGCCCGGTCCATTCTCATCTACCATCCAGGCGGCTTCCCATGCGACGCGGCACAGTGTCGCGGATCGCGCGTGCCTGTCTTGGAGGTGCTTCCCATGGCCCATGCATCGATGCGTCCGTTCCTCTTGACCCTTCTATCAAAACCTGAGTGCCGCCGAGACCGCGGCGCACATCCACGGCTTCGCCACGCCCGGGTTCAACGCGGGTATCTTGAACCCTCAGCCTTTGGGCACGCCCAAGTGCGGCGTGTGGGCGATGACGGCGGCGCAGACGCTTCAGGTGCTGCCCGGCAACTCGTACTTCAACGTGCACACGGTCTCCAACCCCGGCGGCGAGATCCGCGGTCAGATCAACCTGGCACCGGATCAAGCCACGTTCTGCTACGGCGACGGTAGTGCCGCGGCCTGCCCGTGCGCGAACTTCAGCGCTGTCGGCGACAACGAAGGGTGCCAGCACGCTCCGGGCATGGGTGGCCGCCTCGTCGGTTACGCCGGTCCACCGTCCGCGCCGACACCGAGCATCTCGAACGACAGTTTCGTCTTGCATGCACTGCGCTTGCCGGCGAACACGTTCGTCTTGTTCTTCCAAGGCACGGCGCCGATGGCGGGCGGAAACGGAATTCCATTCGGTGCCGGTCTCTTGTGCGTGAGCGGCGCGCTGACGCGCATGAACGTGAAGGCCACGTGCAACGGACAAGCGGGCCTGCCCGAACCGGGTGATGCGCCGATCAGCTTCTTGGGCGCCGTCACCCCGGGCACGTACCACTACCAAGCCTGGTTCCGCGTGAATCCACCGTCCTGCTCGGGCCTCGCCATCTTCGACAACCTGACGAATGGCGTCACGGTGAATTGGGTGCCGTGAGATGGATGGACGCTGCGACGGCCGCAGCGTCGTACCCGCCCGTTCCAACAAGGCACGACGCCTGACGAGGACAACGTTCGCATCGCCAAGGAGAGCGACGGGTGACGCCCGACGTGGCCACCTCGGCACGGGGCACGAGCTGACGGTCTCGACGCAGCAGCTCTAGTGTCCTGTGCGAGGAGTGCTTGGAACGGGCTGCTCGGGCTCGTCGACGAACGTCGCCCGGCGTGGACTCAGCCTCCCCCGCCGCCCGTTTGCCCCTTCACCGGCCCGACCATCTTCTCGGGGCGAACGGCTTTGTCGAATGCGTCTCCGGTCAGGAGACCGAGTTCGACCACGCTCTCGCGCAGCGTGATCCCCTTCTTGTGCGCGTGCTTCGCGACCTTGGCGGCGTTGTCGTAGCCGATGTGGCGATTGAGTGCCGTGACGAGCATCAACGATTGCTTCATCAGGGTGTCGACCCGCACCGCATCGAGTTCCAACCCGTCGATGCAGTTCTTCTTGAACGAATCGCACGCGTCGGAGAGCAGCGCGATCGACTGCAGCACGTTGTGCACGATCACCGGCTTGTAGACGTTCAGCTCGAAGTTGCCCTGCGATCCTGCGATCGTCACGGCCGCGTCGTTGCCGAACACTTGCACGCACACCATCGTCAGCGCTTCGCACTGCGTCGGGTTGACCTTGCCCGGCATGATCGAGCTGCCGGGCTCGTTCTCGGGCAGCTTCAGCTCACCCAGTCCGCAGCGCGGGCCTGATCCGAGCCAACGGATGTCGTTCGCGATCTTCATCAGCGCGACGGCGGTGACCTTGAGAGCGCCCGACAAGAACACGAGCGCGTCATGTCCCGCGAGCGCGGAGAACTTGTTCGGCGCGGTCTTGAAGGCGAGTCCGGTTTCAACAGCGATCTTCTTCGCGACGAGCTTCGCGAAATCCGGATGCGTGTTGAGACCGGTGCCGACGGCCGTGCCGCCTTGCGCGAGCTCGAACACTCCCGGCAGCGTCGCGTTGAGCGCACGGCGTGCGTCCTTCAACTGCTGCACGTAGCCCGAGAATTCCTGCCCGACCGTGAGCGGCGTCGCGTCTTGCAGGTGAGTCCGGCCGATCTTGACGATTTTGTTCCAGCTCTTGCCCTTCGCCGCCAGCGCCGCTTCGAGCGCCTCGAGGGCCGGCAAAAGCCGCTTGACCGTTTCCTCCGCCGCCGCGATGTGCATCGCGGTCGGAAACGAATCGTTCGACGATTGAGCACGATTGACGTGATCGTTGGGATGGATCGGCTTCTTCGAACCGAGCACGCCGCCAAGGAGCTGGATCGCGCGGTTGCTGATCACCTCGTTGGCGTTCATGTTCGACTGCGTGCCCGAGCCGGTCTGCCACACGACCAGCGGAAAGTGGTCGTCGAGCTTGCCCGCGATCACTTCGTCCGCCGCCTGAAGGAGCGCTCTCTTCTGCTTCACGTCGAGCATGTCGAGCTCGCCGAGCTCGTCGTTCGCCTGCGCCGCGCACTTCTTCACGACGCCGAGCGCGCGGATCATGGGTCGCGTGAAAGTCTGGCCGCCGATCAAGAAGTTCTGCTTCGAGCGCTGCGTCTGCGCGCCCCACAGGCGGTCGTTCTCGACGGCGAGAGGTCCAAAGGAGTCGGTTTCGGTGTGGGTCTGAGCCATGGACGGGTTCCGAGGGGGTAGGGCAGTTTGACCGGCATCCTAGCTTTCAGCCTCGACTCTGTTTGCCCGTTTCTTTGCAACGCGCGGCCTATCGCAGTGAAGATGGACGTGCGCCACAAAAGCCCCGGAGGTAGTCGCATGCATCGCACCGCTCGAATTCTCGCTCTGTGTGTGGCCCTCGCCGCCGGTCATCCCGCGATCGGCTGCCCTCAAGCGCCGTGCAACACCTGGCAACTCCTGCCGCCCGTGCCGCTCGTGTATCCATATCCCGCGGTGGGTTTGGCGTACGATCCGCTCTCGCAGGAGCTCTACCAAGCCGCCAACGAGGGCGGGATCGGCCCCTACGTCGTTCCGTGGGTGGGTCGACGCGTCGGCAACACGTGGGTCACGCTGCTCGACCCCAGCACGTTCATGTCTGGGGAAGTCCGTGGGATCGAAGTTCTGGACGTAGGCAACGGTCCGACGTTGTACGCGTTCGGAACCTTCGGCCTGAGGCACTGGAACGGGACCACCATGGTCCCCGATCCGCAGCCGCCCCCGTTCCCACTGACGGTCACGGTGTTCGACGACGGCAGCGGCAAAGCGCTCTACGTGGGCGGAGATGAGGGTGTGTTCCGCCTCGTGGGAGGAACCTGGGTTTCGATCGGTGCGCTCTTTCCGACCTTCTCCACGTCGCTCGTGCAGACCTTGGTCGTGCACGACGACGGTCTTGGTCCGGCACTCTACGCAGGCGGACTGTTCTCGAGTATCGGCGGAGTGCCTGCGGTCTCGCTCGCGCGCTGGAACGGAGTCGCGTGGTCGGCGCTCGGATCCGGAATCGCGGGTCTGACTCCCTCGAGCATATTTGCCTACGTCAGCAAACTGCTGTCGGTGCGCGAAGAGAATGGATCGCGCCTCTACGCCGGCGGTGCATTCCTGACGATGGACGGTCAAGCTGCGAACTGCCTGGCGCGCTTCGACGGAACGTCTTGGACTGGACTGGGCATCGGCACGCAGCCGCTGCGCGACGTCACCGCCCTGGCGAGCTTCGACGACGGCACGGGCCGCGGTGCGTCGGTGTTCGCCATGGGCGAGTTCCCGGTGAGCTCCCCACCGCCCACTTCCGCCGCGACCTTCCTGAAGCGGATCGATGCAGGCGTTTGGAGCGATGCGATCCCGCCAGGATCGAGCTTGGGGCCATCGTATGGCCCCGCGCTCCTCGTGGCGGACTTGCCCGAGACCGTCGGCGCCGACATCGTCGCGCCGGTCTACGGCGCCATCGGACCCGAGACAGCACGCTTCGAAGCGTGCGGAGAGACGGGTCGCATCTATTGCGTGGGCGACGGGGCCGGCGTGGCTTGCCCGTGCGGGAACAACAGTCCGACCGCAGCCCAGGCCGGGTGCGTGCACTCGCTCGGCAGCGGCGGCGCGCTGCGCGCGGGCGGCCGCGCGAGCCTCGCGCAGGACACGCTGCACCTCGATGGTTCGTCGATGCACGATGGACCGGTCGTCTACTACCAGGGCACGCAGCCGAACCAGATCCCCTTCGGGGACGGATTCATCTGCGCCACGGGCTCGATCGTCCGCCTGCGGCTGCTCTTCAATCAGACCGGGGCTTCGACCGATCCGGAGCCGGGTGCGCCGAACTTGTCGACGCAGGGCTTCCTCACGTCGCCGGGCACGCGCTATTACTCGGCGCGCTACCGCGACGGCAACTTGAGCTACTGCACGGCCGGTACGTTCAACTACACGAACGGCGTCGCGGTCGTGTGGAGTCCGTGAGATGCGTGAGCCTGTCCACTCGAGCTGACGCGTCCACGTGGACGCGGATGGAGACGAACGCCCGTCCGCGCTCTCGCCCGGGCCGTGGCCTCGAAAGTCGCGCCGCGTGCCCTAGGATTCGCGCTCGTTTCGAAGGAAGCGCGCGCGATGAACACCAAGAGAGCCCAAGGCGTCCTCCCCACTCCCCCGATGCACTGGGTCGGCGACGGTTTCCCCGTCCGCTCGGTGTTGAATCCGCGCAGCCCGGAAGGAGCCCTGAGTCCGTTCGTGCTGTTCGACTACGCAGGACCGGCGACGTTCGAGCCCGCCCGTGAGCCGCGCGGTGTCGACTTCCATCCGCATCGGGGATTCGAGACGGTCACGATCGTCTACCAAGGCGAGATCGAGCACAAGGACTCCGCCGGCAACAGCGGCAAGATCGGCCCCGGCGACGTGCAGTGGATGACGGCCGCACGCGGCGTGTTCCACGAGGAGAAGCACAGCCAGGCGTTCACCGAGAAAGGCGGCGCGATGGAGATGGCGCAGATCTGGGTCAACTTGCCCAAGAAGGACAAGATGGGTCCGCCGCGCTACCAGGACATCCAAGCCGCGCAGATCCCAACCGTGGATCTGCCGGGCGGCGCGGGCGTGGTGCGCCTGATCGCAGGAGCTTTCGACGGCGTGCAGGGAGCCGCGCGGACCTTCACTCCGGTGATCTTGTGGGACGTGAGCTTGAACGCCGGCGCGCACGTCACGTTGCCGATTCCGGAGGGATTCCATGCGGCCGTGTGTTCGCGCTCCGGTGCCATCGAAGTAGACGGCAAGTATCAAGTCGGTCCGCGCCAACTGGTCGTGATGGCGCGCGAGGGCGAAGGCGTCGTGGTGCGGGCGACCGAAGCGGCGGAGTTGCTCGTGCTCGCGGGTGAACCGATCGACGAGCCCATGGTCGCGCACGGTCCGTTCGTGATGAACACGTACGCGGAGATCGCCCAAGCGGTGCTCGACGCGCAAGCCGGTCGCCTCGGCCGCTGAGGGTCGAGATCCGTCGGGAACGCGCTCGAGGATCGGCAGCGCGCGCGCTTGCCAGCCATCGTTCGCGGGAATCTCTCCCGCCGAATCGAGTTTGAAAGCGAGTTCATGTCCTGCGAGCGCTCGACATGCATGTGCCCGTGACCTGGACAGGGAGGATCGGCAAGGGGTCATTCCGAGCCGTGGTCCCTTGTTTGTGACATCACCGGCCCGCGAGCGAGTATCATGGTGCGCTTCGAGACAACGCGTTCGAAGCCAAGTTCACCCCTCATGCCGAAGACCCACACCACTCCCGCCGAAGCCCCGACGTTCACCGAACTCGGGCTACCCGCGCCGATCGTCCAAGCCCTGAACGACGTCGGATACGAGACGCCCTCGCCCATCCAGGCTCAGACCATCCCCCCCCTGCTCGCCGGTCGCGACGTCTTGGGTCAGGCGCAGACCGGCACCGGCAAGACAGCGGCGTTCGCCCTGCCGATCCTGGCGCAACTCGACTTGTCGAAGACCTCGCCCCAAGCGTTGGTGTTGGCGCCGACGCGCGAACTTGCGATCCAGGTCGCCGAAGCGTTCCAGAAGTACGCCGCGCATCTGAAGGGCTTTCACGTGCTGCCGGTGTACGGCGGCCAGCACTTCGGTCCGCAGTTGCACGCGCTGCGCCGCGGCTGCCACGTCGTGGTCGGCACACCCGGCCGCGTCATCGATCACATGGATCGCGGGACATTGAAGCTCGACGGGCTCACCTGTCTGGTGCTCGATGAAGCCGACGAGATGTTGCGCATGGGCTTCATCGAGGACGTCGAGAAAGTGCTGGCGAAGACGCCGCCGACGCGCCAAGTCGCGCTGTTCAGCGCCACGATGCCGCCGCGCATCGGGCGGATCGCCGAGACGTACCTCAAGAATCCGGCGCACATCAAGATCCAGAGCAAGACCTCGACGGTCGCGAACACGCGCCAGCGCTTCTGGATGGCCGGTGGAGGAGTGAACAAGCTCGACGCGCTCACGCGCATCCTCGAGGCGGAGCCGTTCGACGCGATGCTCGTGTTCGTGCGCACGCGGCAGGAGACATCCGAGCTGGCCAGTCGCTTGGAAGCCCGCGGTTTCGGAGCGGCGCCCCTCTCGGGCGACATCGAGCAGAGCTTGCGCGAACGCACGGTCGGCCGCTTGAAGAGCGGCGAGCTCGACATCATCGTCGCGACGGACGTGGCCGCGCGCGGACTCGACGTCGACCGCATCAGCCACGTCGTGAACTTCGACGTGCCCACCGACACGGAGTCCTACGTGCACCGCATCGGCCGCACGGGCCGCGCGGGTCGCAAGGGCGAGGCGATCCTGTTCGTGACGCCGCGCGAGAGGCACATGTTGCGCGTCATCGAGCGTGCGACGCGGCAAGTGATCGAGCCGATGGACCTGCCGAGCGTCGAGGCCGTGAACTTGCAGCGCCTGTCGAAGCTCGAGCTGCGCATCACCGAGATCCTCGGCGATCCCGAGCTCGCGCTCGGCCTGGGTCCGTTCAAGGAAATGATCGAGCGCTACCAGCGCGCCAATCAATCGAACCAGGTCGACATCGGGGCTGCGCTCGCCTACATGGCGCAGGGCGAAACACCGCTGATGAGCGAGGAGTCGGAAGCCAAGTCGCGCGCCGAGGAGCGCGGTCGCGAGAAGCGCTTCGCTCCGGCCCTCGATCGCCCCGAGCGCGGCACGGTTCGCGGCCCCGCGTTCCGGCCGCGGGGAGCCCCCGAACCGGGCATGCAGACCTACCGCATCGAGGTCGGCCACCAGCACGGGGTCAAGCCCGCCAACATCGTGGGCGCGATCGCCAACGAGGCGAACCTGGTCGGCAAGGACATCGGCCGCATCGAGATCCTCGACGATCACAGCCTGGTCGACCTCCCCGCCGGCATGCCGCCGCCGATCTTCGAGAGGCTCCAGTCCACTCGTGTCGCCGGGCAGATGCTGCGCATCAGCCAACCCGGCGCAGGCGGTCCCGCGAGCACGAGCTCGCTGCACCCCTCGAAGCCGGGCCGGAAGCCGTTCTCCAAGCGCCCGCGCCCCACCGACCGTCGCTGAACCGGCTGGCGGTCCTGCGAGCGGGCGTGAATAGCCAGGGACTACAGATCCGCTCTTGCGTCGGTCGATGTATTTGATATTGAGAATCAGTCTCAAGATGCTCATCGACGTGAAGACCCTCCACCTGCCTGCCATGCATGGCCGCCTTCGGAGAACCGGCCTGCCCACCTGCGTCGCCCTGTTCTTGTTCGCCCTGTCCGCATCGGCGGGCGAGCGCCGCTTCGGCTATTCCTACGAATCGAGCACGACTCCCCGCGGTCAGGTCGAGTTCGAGAACTGGGCCACGCTGGAGCACGGGACACGCGAGGACGACGGAGCGCGCAGCGTGTCGTTCAAGCACGAGCTCGAATTCGGCCTGACCGACCGCCTCCAATTGGACGTGTACCTGGCCGAGTGGACCTGGTCCGACCCCCTGCGTTCCACGAGCGAGACGGAGTACGACGATTCAGCGGTGGTGCTCAAATGGAACCATCTCGATGCCGCACGCGAGCCGTTCGGCCTCGCGTCCTACCACGAGATCAAGGTCGGTGACGAGTTCCTCGAACTCGAGAACAAGCTGATCCTCGAAGCCCGACGCGATCGGATCACGTGGGTGCACAACCTCACCCTCGAAGCCGAGTGGAAAGGCCAAGACCTCGACGAGCGCTCGGGCGAGATCACGAACTCGTTCGGCGTGTCGTACGAATCGAGCCCGCGCTTCTTCTTCGGCGCCGAAGCCCTGCACGAGATCCCACTCCCCGACTGGGAGTCGCTGGGCAAGTCGAATTTGTTCGCCGGTCCCAATGCCTCGGTGCGCTTCGGCGGAGCCGCCAACTGGTGGCTCACGACCACCGCCCTCGCGCGCCTGGGCGGAGCGGACGACGAACCGGAGTACCAACTGCGCCTGATCGTGGGATTCTCGCTGTGAATGCGGCCCTCGGGATGGCCGGAACGACCGTCCTCCTCGCCGCGTGCGTCGCAGCGCGTCCCATCCGGACACTCACGCCCGAACTGCTCGAGCGTGGAGCCTCACTCGGTTTCGACGCCCACCTGGTCGAAGCCGGCCGAGCGGACTTCGTGCACGCGTGTGGCGTCTGTCATGCCCATCCCGATCCCGTGGAGATCCCCGCGGAAGGCTGGGACCCTGTGCTAGAGCGGATGTTCGCGAAGAGCGGGACAACAGCGCCGCGAAGAGCGACGATTCGAGCGTTCGTGCTGACCCTCGCGAGCGCGCGCTGAGCGCAGGGTGACCGGTGCTCGCAGCAGGTCAGACGAGCTTCATGTCGCGCATCAACTGCACGTCCTGCAGGATCGCGCCCGCCGTCTTCTGCATCTGGGCGCGGGAATCGAGATCGAGCGGGACCTCGATGATTTTCTCGACGCCGTTCTTGCCGAGGATCGCGGGGACTCCCATGTACAAGCCTTCGAAGCCGTACTGACCGTTCAGGAAGCAAGCGCAGGGCAGCAGACGCTTCTCGTCGAAGAGGATCGACTTCGCCATCGCCACGCTCGAACTGGCGGGTGCATACCAGGCGCTGCCGGTCTTCAAGAGGTTCACGATCTCGGCGCCGCCGTTGCGCGTGCGCTTCTCCATCTCCGCGATCTTGGGCTTGTCGAGCAGGTCCTTGATGCCGACGCCGTTGACCACGCAGTAGGCCGGCAGCGGCACCATCGAATCGCCGTGCGCGCCGAGGACCATCGCCTTCACGTCCTGCACGCCCGTCTTCGTCGCTTCGGCGATGAACCAGCTGAAGCGCGCGCTGTCGAGCACCCCGGCCATGCCGGTCACGCGCGCTCCCGGAAATCCCGAACGCGCGCGGAACAAGTGCACCATCGAGTCGAGCGGATTGGTCACGACGATCACGTGCGCCTCCGGCGAACCAACGCGCACGTAGTCCGCGACGGCGAGGATGATCTTCGCGTTCGTCGACAAGAGATCGCTGCGGCTCATCCCCGGCTTGCGCGGGATACCGGCCGTGACGATCACCATGTCCGAACCGTAGGTGTCCTTCGGATCGTTCGTGCCGACGACGGTCGCTCCGAAGCCCTCGACCGCTCCCGACTGGTTCATGTCGAGCGCGATCCCCTGCGGACGGCCCTCGAGCACGTCGATCAGGACGATCTCGGAGGCAAGGTTCTTGATGGCGCAGAGATGCGCGCAGGTCGAGCCGACGTACCCCGCGCCGACGACGGTGATCTTCCGCTTTTGAATCGTGCTCATCGTGGCGAGGACGTTACTCGTCCGGCCACGGCCGCGGCAAGTCGCCTCGATTCAGGGACCAGTCACGGGGCCCACTGGACGGTCAAGCCATTCGTCAGGTTGAACGTGGCCGCCGGGCAGAAGCCCGGGGCCGCGCTGCGATACCAGCCCTGGTAGTAGCGTGCTCCCGGTCCGCCGATCGATCCCGCGACCGAGATCGCAGTGTCGCCGAGGGCGGGATACTGGGACGCGCCGCCGGAGTTGATCTTGATCGGGAAGCGCACCACGGTGCCCGCCACGCAGGAGAGCCCATCGCCGAACACCGTGCCGAGGCCGCCGTTTTGTTGCAGGTCGCCCTGGATGTAGACGCACGCTCCGTTGTTCATGCCCGTGCCCTGGAGCACGAGCGTGTCGGCCGTCAGGCTCGCCACCCCGGTCACCGCGAGGTTGGCACCGTTGGGATTGACGTCGTTCGGGCAGCCGTTGCCGGCGGCGCCGTGCGGCACCGGCGTGGGCGAGCAGGGGCAGAACGTGGCCGTTCCGTCGCCCACGCAGAAGCTCGTCGGACCGCCGAGGCCCGTGGCGAGGAACGTGTAGGCAGCGCCGGAATTCGGCCCGGCGTTGTTCGTCCCGTCGCCGCCGACGCCTGTCGCGTTGCTGTCCTCGCGGTAGGCGCTGATCACCAGCGTGTTGCCGTCGAGGGCGACCCAGAAGCCGAACGCATCGTCGTTTCCGGTGTTCGAGGCCTTGAGGTACGCATGCTGGCTCCACGTCGTGCCGCTGCGAGTGAACAGATAGGCGGCGCCCGCGGCGAAGAGACTGTTGTTGGCCTGGTTGCCGTTGATGCCGGTGGCGTTGCTCTGCTCGCCCACCGCTCCGACCAGCGCGAGATCGCCGGATACCGCCACCGAGGCGCCGAACTCGTCGGCGAGGCCGGTGTTCGAGGCCTTCAGGTAGGCCTGTTGCGTCCAGACGGTGCCACTCCGGACGAACACGTAGGCAGCCCCCGAATCCCCACCTGCTTCATTGGCCTGATTGCCATTCACGCCGGTGGCGTTGCTGTCCTCGTAGTGAGCACCGACCAGGATCGTGTTTCCCGACACCGAAACTCCCGAGCCGAACGCGTCTGCGACGCCGGGGTTCGATGCCTTCAGATAGGCCTGCTGCGCCCAAGTCGTCCCGTTGCGCGTGAACACGTAGACGGCACCGGAGTCGGGCACGCTGTTGTCCGCAGGGACTCCGTTGCTGTCTTCGCCAATGGCTGCGACGGCGATCGTGTCGCCGGAGATCGAGAGCCAGTAGCCGAATTGATCGATGGACTCGGTGTTCGAAGCCTTGAGGTAGGCCTGCTGCGTCCAGGTGGTGCCGTTGCGCACGAACACGTACGCCGCGCCAGCGGCGACAAGACTGTTGTCCGACTGGTTGCCGTCGATCCCCGTCGCGTTGCTGCGTTCGGACGTCGCGCTGATCACGATCGTGTCGCCGGAAACCGCCACCGACGAGCCGAAGAAATCGCTCGCCTCGGTATTCGAGGCCTTCAAGTAGGCCTGCTGCGTCCACGTCGTCCCGTTGCGCACGAACACGTACGCCGCGCCGGCGGACGAAGCGCTGTTGTCGGCCTGGTTTCCGTTCACGCCGGTCGCGTTGCTGCTCTCGAAGCGCGCGGCGCAGACGATCGTGTCGCCGGAGATCGCGAGCGGGAAGCCGAACTCGTCGCCGAGCTCGGTGTTCGAGGCCTTCAAATAGGCCTGCTGGGTCCACGTCGAGCCGGTGCGAACGAACACGTAGGCCGCGCCTGCGTTCGTCGCGCTGTTGTCGGCCTGGTTCCCGTTCACGCCCGTCGCGTTGCTGTCCTCTTCCCAGGCCCCCACGACCACGGTGTCGCCGGAGACGGACACGGCGTAACCGAAACCGTCGTCGTTGCCGGTGTTGGACGCCTTCAGGTAGCCCTGCTGCGCGACGGGGTCGATCGTCAGCGGATAGCGTGCGCCGTGCTCTTCGATGCACATGCGCAATCCGCCCGCGCAACTCTCGAAGCGGGCCTCGAGTTCGTGACCGTCGGCGTCGAAGGCGTGCAGCCCGGAATACGTGAGAGACACGGCTCCGGATTCGTCCAAGAAACTCACGCCGTGTCGGTCAGCCGCGAGACGCGGCGAGAGTCCCCCACGCACCGCAAGCGTGAACGAAAGCGGGCCGGCGCCGCCGTCCGGCCGACGGTGCACCGTGTAGCCGTGCTCGAGGCTGCTCGAGTCGTTCACGTACCACTCGCTCAAGGCTCCGTCCCAGTCGTACTCGATGCGCTCCGCATCCACGCACATCGCGGTACGCACGGCCGTGGCGCGCTGCGAGTCGGAGAACCCGAAGCGCTCGAGTTCGAGGCCGAAGGTCCAGGCCCCTGAGAAGGGATCGATGGTGAAACCACGTTCGTCGAAACGCGTGCGCCACTGCTGGGCTTCGTTGCGCGCCGCATATCCGACGCCTTCCGCTCGCACGGCCCGGTTCGACAGCGCGTGCGCCGCTCGGATGCCGTTCCAATCGGCGGCGCTCAATGTCGCCGGCGGCAGTTCGGAAGCCTCCGCGACGGGCCCGACGAAACAGAGGAGGGCGGGGACGAACGACGAGGCGAGGAGCAAGGTGCGCATGGACGGATCCGATTCCGGGGGGGGCGCGCCGAAACGATGGGAAGAGTGCCAGCCGGAAGCGGCGGCTACGGAGCGCATTGAATCCAGACTATGCCCGACCTCCGAAATCCCGCAAGATGCGTGTCGCGAACCGCTCGGTCTAAAATCCCTGCTCCTGCCGGTGATTGACGCTCGCGTGCGATGTGGAGCCGGATCCGCTGAGCCGCATCGCCGAACGACGCTCCGAGTGGGCGCCTTGGCACGGGACATTCGAGCCGGATCCGGGGCCTGGCTGAGACGCGCGAGCTCGCGGACCTCTCGCGCTTCGACCTCGAAGTGCGCGCGTCGGACACGCTCGCCTTGGATCACGGCTTCGTCAGCGAGGAAACCGACCTGCGCACGCAGGTCGTCTCGTGGCACGCTCTGCTCACGGCCTGCCGCGGTTCACAGGCGCGCCAGCGAATCGCGAGCCGGCGACGCCGAGTGCGCCCGCGTCTCCCGATCCGCTGGAGCAGCGCGGCGTGCCGATCGAACGGATCGACCAGCTCCTGTGCGCGCTGTCGGCGCGCGGCGGACGCATCATTGCGCGAGCTTTGCCGCCAAAGCGTCCAAGTACTTCTCCATGGTCGCCGTCGGAGAGAACACGGTCTTCGACAGGAGACGGAAGATCGGGTTCTTCACGAAGCCGCGCTCGGTGATCGTCACCTCGGAGCCGCCTTCGACCGCGGAGAGTTCGAACGTCCACGAACCGCCGAACGGCAGCGAATCGTCGGCGATGCGCAAGACCAGCTTCGCGGGCGCTTCGTCCACGTCGATGGCGTACAGCACCGCGCCGTGACTTCCGTGCTCGCGCAGTCCGCTCTTGCCGCCGACGTCCGTCACCAGTTCGACCCGCTTCACGTCGTCGCGCCATTCAGGATGGCGCGCGAAGTCGCGGATCACTTCCCAGACGGCCTCGCGCGGCTTCGCGAAGCGCCGCGTGCGCGAAGCCGTGTGATCGGGCGCGAGGAAGCTCCCGATCAGGGCCAGGATCCCGACAAGCGCGACGAGGACCCCGAGCACGATGAGCGCGGTCTTCAGCACGAGGCCATCCCGCGAACTCAGCCCATGGCCTTGATGATCGCCTGCCCCATCTCGCGCGTTCCGACCGCGGTCGGATCGTTGCGATCGGGCTTCATGTCGTAGGTCACGGACTTGCCTTCGCGGATCACCTTCGCGATGGCCTTCTCGAGTCGCTGCGCGGCACTCTTCTCGCCAAGGTGCTCGAGCATGAGCACGCCCGAGAGCAGCATGGCCGTCGGATTGACCTTGTTCTGGCCCTTGTACTTGGGCGCGGAACCGTGCGTCGCCTCGAAGATCGCGATGCCGCCGTCGCCCTTGTTCTCGCCCGGCGCGATGCCGAGTCCGCCGATCAGGCCCGCGCACAGGTCCGACACGACGTCGCCGTAGAGGTTCGGCAGCAGCAGCACGTCGTAGTCCTCGGGCTTCTGCACGAGTTGCATGCACATGTTGTCGACGATCCGGTCCTCGAACGCGATGTCGGGGTAGCTCTCCGCGACTCTCTTCGCCGTGGCGAGGAACAGTCCGTCGGTGAACTTCATGATGTTGCTCTTGTGCACGCAGCTGACCTTCTTGCGGCCGTGCTTCCGCGCATATTCGAACGCGGCCTTCGTGATGCGTTCCGTCCCGAAGATCGAGATCGGCTTGATCGAGATGCCCGAATCGGGGCGGATCTTCGCGCCCGAGAGCTCCTGGATCACGCTCATCAGCTGCTTCGTCTTCGTGTCCCCTTCCTTGAACTCGATACCCGCGTACAGGTCCTCGGTGTTCTCGCGGAAGATGACGAGGTCGATCCCCTCGTAGCGCGAGCGCACGCCGGGGTAGCTCTTGCACGGACGGATGCAGGCGTAGAGATCGAATTCCTTGCGCAGCGCCACGTTCACCGAGCGGAAGCCCGTCCCGACCGGCGTCGTGATCGGCGCCTTGATGCAGGTCTTCGTCTTGCGGATCGACGTGAGCACGTTCTCGGGGAGCGGCGTCCCTGCCGTCTGCATGATGTCGACCCCGGCTTCGACTTCGACCCAGTCGAACTTCACTCCGGTGGCGTCGAGGACGGTCTTCGTGACAGCGGCCAGTTCCGGCCCGGTGCCGTCTCCGCGGATGAGTGTTACAGGGTGGGACATCGTTCGGTGGCCTATGGGCGCAGCGCCCCGCGGCAGCGCGGAGCATCCAGGGGAGAGGTTTCGAGGGGTCCCCTCGCACCAAACGTGTCGTTCGGATGCGAAGAGGGCCAGGAAGTCTAGTTTCCCGGCCCTTTCGCTGCAATCGCACGCGCGTCTTCGGCGCGCTTGGTTCACGTGCCCGCGGGCGTCTCGCCTTCCTTCTTCCACCACTCGCGCCAGGCCTTGACGCGCTTCGCGCGTTCGGCGTCGACCGCTTGCGGGTCGAATTTCAGGTCCTTCCCGGTGATCGTGCGCAAGGCGATGTACGCCGCTTCACGAACGGCGGTCTCGCCGTCTTCCAGCGCTTCGATCAGGTCCGGAATGGCCGCCTTCGCCTGCATCTCGCCGAGCACGCGAGCGGTCGCCATGCGCACGAAAACGTCGAGATCCTTCAACATCGGCACGAGGTGCGGAACCGTCGCGAGGTCCTTCGTCGCGCCGAGTCCGGTCACCGCTTCCCAGCGCACGCTGTTGTTGTCGCTCTTCAAGCCTTCGAGCAACGAGGTCCACGCCGGCACGCTCGCGTCGGGCGCCTTCACGGGTTCGGCCACGGCCGGCGGCGGCGCGGGCGGCGCGGTTTCGAGGCTCAAGAGACGCGCGGTGAGCGCGCGCAGATCGTCGTCGTTCTTCGCGAGCCGTGACGACAGTTCGGCGAGGCGCTTCTCGAGTTCCTGATCGCCGGCGCCGGCCTTCGCCTCGTGCTTGTTCACGAGCACCGTCAAAGTCGCGATGCGGGCGCTGATGTCGCTGTTCTCGCGGCTCAGCGCGCTGACCTGGTCGACCAGGCGATCGTTGCGGATCTTCTGCGTCTCGAAGCGCGCATCACCCTTCTTCTCGTACTCGCGCTGGGCCTCGCTCGCCAGGGACGCGCCGCGTTGCAGGATGCCGAGATCGCCCTCACGCGCCGTCACGCGCTTCTCGAGCGTGGTCGCGTCGCGCTGTATGTCCTGGATGCGATTGTCGAGCACGAACATCACGCCGGCCGTGAACACGAGGCCGAGGAGCGCGACCCACAGTCCGCCCGATCCGGCCGAGCGCACGACGATCGGTTGCAGGTGCGAGACGTGGCCCTGGGCATCGTGGCCTGACTGCGCGGGGACGGGCAAGGCAGGTGCGATCTCGGGCGGCTTCCCCGGAGAGGGGGCGGTCGCCGTGGCCGCGACGTTGCCGTGCGACATCACGTTCTCGCAGGTGGCGCAGATCACCCGGTCCTTGCGGATGAAGGCCCGACCCTGGTCGAGGTCGCCTTGGGGAACGGACTCGTTGCACAGATCGCAGAAGTGGATCTTCATCCGCATGGACCTCGATGGATCGGGGATGCGCTGGTCAGCGGACAGGGAATCCCCTTCCGAACGCTCGACCTGCGGCAATTCCCGCGCCAGTACGTATCGGGCCTTCCTGGG
>JBGATY010000067.1:0-17393 GCA_044228955.1 Planctomycetota bacterium
TTGGCGAGTCGGGGAAGAATGGCTCTGGCTCCGTACGGTCAGCGCGGGACGTTGGCGGTCTTCACCGCGACGGTTTCGCCCTCGTTCTTGGCGCGCGCGTACATGCCGAGGAAACGCGCGGCTTCGGGCGTCGTCGACTTCGCGAGCGAAGCCGCCCACGCCGGCGGGATCGACTGGTATTGGAGGCGCGCGATGATCAGGACCGCGCCGTCGGTCTCCTTGATCGGGACGTCGTAGGTGACGACGTCCGAGCCGTCCGTGAAATCTTCGTCGCCGTCCGTGGCGACGGGATGCGTGTCGTCGGCGTGCGGTCCGTCGCTCTTCCAGCCGCGCGGGAGCAGGCGGTTGTCCTTCACGCGCCGCGCCATGCTCGCGAGCGACGTCGTCGTGCGGCCTGATTCGTCGGCCGCGACCATCTCGTACACCTGGACCTCTCCGGCGCGCTCGATGCGGTCGTAGTGGGGGAGCGCGAGTTCGTCCGCGACGCCGGCAAGGGCGCCGCGCTCGTCGACCGCGCCCGACTCGAACAGCACGTCGCGTCCCGCGCGCACCTCCACGTCCAGCCACGCCCGCCGCGCCGGATAGCCGCTCGGGAACTTGTGGCCGGCCAAGTTCTCGACCTTGACGTCGAACGACACGTGTCCGGGCTTGCGCACGACGTTCGAGATGGCAAGGCGTGCCGTTTCGTGAGCGAGCTGAGCTCGCGTCGCGGCCGCCACGCGCTTCAATGCGCCCTCGGTCGCGATGACGCCGAGCTCGGTCGCGTTCGTGCGCAGCAGGTCGATCATGAACGCGTTGCCGCCGACGAACGTGTGCGCGCGCACCGGGTTGCGCACCTGGATGTTGAAATCGAATCCCATCGGATTGCGCGCGATGCGCATGGGGCCGGCGTCGGGCATGTGGCATTCCTGACACGTGCGCGAATCGGCCGTGCGTCCGGACTCGTCGCTGAAGACGCTGTTCCGCCACTCGAGGTAGACGGCCTGCTCGACGAACGGCTTCGCGTTCGGTGACGGCTGCGTCGTGAGCGTGTGGCAGGCCCCGCACAACGCTGAGCTCGACACGTGCGGACCGTGGGTCGGCGTGAAACCGGTGTGCATCCTCATCGGTCCCGGTGCGGGATCGGCGAAGGGTCCATAGATGCGCGCGTCGCCGTGGATGGCGAGGCGGCCGTCGAAGCTCGCTTCGGTGCCGAGGCCGTCGCTCGTCGTTCGGTGGCACACGGTGCACGACACTCCGTCGTTCGCGAGCGGATCCAAGACAGCGGATTCGATCGACGGCGCTCGCGCCTCGGTCAGGCGCGCCACATGGCTCGCGATCGGCGCGTGGCAGCGCAGACACAACGATTCGATCTCGACCTTCCGATCCGGCGCGCGCTCGACTTCGTGCGCCATCTGCGCGCGCCAGTACGGATCGCGGAACGCATTCGCCATCGCGGTCGCCTGCCACGTGCCGTGCGGTGACACGTCGTCGCCGGTCGAACTCGTGAGAGCGTTCGCCTGGTCGGATCGACTGTGGCACTGGCCGCAGCGTTCGGCCGCCAGGAACGGCTGGATCGAGGACTGGACCGCAGCGGGTGATGCGGACTCGTCTGCTCGCGCAGCCGCGGGAACCGCTGCAGGCGCGGGCTCCGCGTTCGAACGGCAGGCGAGCGACATGACGAGCGTCGCGCCTGAAGCGCACATGGCCATGGCGGGGAACTTCATTGTATGAGCAGCCTAGCGTCGAGATCGCGCGTGACTAGACTGCGGGGCGCGTGGGCCCGCGGAACAAGTTCGTACTGGTCGTGCTCTGCGTGCTCGCGGCGTGGTGCGCGAGCGCCTGTTGTTCTGGACCGATGTGCCGTCTTGACGCGAGTCGGCTCGAGGAACGCTTGCAGTCGATCGCCGACGAGGTGGTCCCGCGCGAGTTGTCCGTCGAGTTCGGCTACGTCCTCGACCGCACGCGCGTGTCAGTGAACGCGGACGTCGTCATGCACGCGGCCAGCACGATGAAGCTCGCCGTGCTGCTTGCCCTCGTGCGCGAGGACCGGTGCGGCGCGCTGCCGATCGAGTCGAACCTGCCGGTCTCGAACCGTTTCGAGAGCGTGGTCGATGGCTCGGAATTCACGCTCGATTCCGCCGACGACGGCGAGAAGGACCTGTACGCGCACCTGGGCGAATCGATGACCGTGCGCGAGCTCGCGCGGCGCATGATCACGCGCAGCAGCAATCTCGCCACGAACATCCTGATGAAGCGCCTGACGCCGGACCATGTGCAGAGAGTCGTCGAGTCCATCGGCGCCCAGGACACGCGCATCGTGCGCGGAGTGCAGGACCTGAAGGCCTTCGACGCGGGGCTCGTCAACGTCACCACGGCGCACGATCTCTCGCTCGTTCTCGAAGCGCTCCTCTTCGAGGTAGAGAACGGCGAGGAGTCCGGGATCGCGTGGCCGTTCCAATTCCTGCGCGACCAGGAGTTCGACGAGATGATCCCCGCGGGACTCCCTCCTGGGACGGCGATCTTCCACAAGACGGGCCAGATCGCTCGCCATCACCACGACGCCGCGTTGGTCACCATGCCAGTCACGGGCTGGCTCGAGATCGAACTCCCCGCCGTGCTCGTCGTGATGACGCGCGGCTTCGACGATCCCGAGGAAAGCGCCGCCCTCGGCGCCCGTGTCGCCCGCACGATCCACGAGTTCGTCCACGAGAACTGATGCGCGCATTCGTTGACGCCTTGCGGCCGCGCTGGTAACGTCGCCACCTCACAATTCGATCGGCTGCACGTTCGGGGAAGCAGGTGAGAAACCTGCACGGTCCCGCCACTGTGAGCCGCAGTACCGTTTCGTCCACAGGTGCTCGACACGTCGATCACCGGGTCACTGAGTCCTCGGACCGAGGGCTTGGGAAGGCTAGGGCGCGCGGGGGAAGCGGCGAGTCAGGATATCCGGTGTGCAGCGCGAGCCCTCCGCGTGTTGCGGCGGGCGAATTCCAACGCCGGCCTCGGAGAAGGGCGCGTGCTGCACTGATCGGGAATCCGTTCCCGGCCGCCGGGCGCGCTTTTCACGAGACGGCCATTCGACGCGACATCGAAACGGAGTCTCCTCATGCAGTGCCAACCATTCCTCGCGCTCGCCCTCGCGGTCAGCGCGCCCTCGCTCGCTTTCGCCGACACGATCGGTGCCGGTTACGGTCACGACGCGACGCGCACCCTGTCCCTGTCCACGGCCTTCGCGGCGCACGACACGCTCTCGAACGGGAACCGTCTCGTCTACGACGGCAGCCAGGTCTGGATCGAGAGCGATGCCGGAACCGTGCTCCAGACGCTCGGCAATCCGAGCACGCCGTCGTTCGCGAGCTTCATCGAGGCCGATCCGACCGAGACGTTCGCGATCCTCGGCGAGAGCAACAACGGCGGCCTCTACAAGGTCTCGCTCACGACGGGCAATCCGACGCTGCTCTCGACGATCGCGTTCAACTACGACTTCGTGTACGAGAGCGCGAACACGGCACTCGTTTCGGCGGCGGGCCCTGGCTTCACGACGAACAACATCCACCGGATCGATCTCACGACGGGTGCGAGCACGATGATCGCAACCGTCGCGGGGCCCAGCGGGCCGATTGCGATCTCTCCCGCTGGGGATCTGTACTACGCGACGCAGACGCTCACGTTCCCGACGCCTCCGGGGTTCGTGTCGGTCATCCGCTGGACCGCGAATCAGATCGCGAACGGTCCATTCCCGCTCAGCCAGGCGCGCGCGAGCGTGTTCACCCCGAATCTCGACGGCGGGGCTTCGATGACATTCGATCCGACGTTCGGGAACTTGTTCCTGTCCGTGGCGCGTTCGACCGGAACCTCCGACATCGTCGAGATCGACCGCACGGGCGCGGTCGTCGGCCTCGTCGCTACGACCGTCGACACCATCGGCAAGGTCGAGGTCGTCGAGCGGGCTGGTGATGGTGCGTGCGCGGCCTTTCAACCCGCCGGCCGCGCGCTCCAGTACCGCGCGACGGACTACGTCTCGACCTTCACGTCGAGGATCATGACGGTCTCGCCGCGCCGTCCGCAACTCACGAGCGTCCAGAACCCGAACAACACGATGACGTGCACGCTCACAGGCGGCCATCCGAACGCGTTCGGTTACGTGATCTCGGGCAACGTGTCGCAATACACGACGCCGGAGGGGTCATATGACCTGGTGAAGCACCTGTTTTGGACGGGAATGCCGCTGAACGCCATCCGCCGCGCCGGCATCACGTTCGCGACCGATGCGACCGGCACGGGCTCGTTCACGTTCAGCAATCCCCCCGGTTCGCAGGGCCTGTTCGTCATCCAGGCGCTCGTGACCGATCCCGTCGGTGTCTACCGCGGCGCGTCGACGGCCGCCTTCAACTGAGCCTCGAGGTTGCGGGATCGACGAGGAGCACGCCCCCGTCCAGCGAGGCGCTGATGTGCTCATCCCCCGAGGAGCAGCAAATTCAAACGCCCCGGAGACTCACGTAACTCGTGGACCAGCAACGGGGGCAAGCTCACGCTCGCTGACCAGACTCTCGCAATGCTCCCGTGATGCAGCCCGGGGCCGACCTTGGTCAGCCTGGCAGTGGGCTGGCTCCCGGTCACTCCCCCGGGCGCGGGAAGTGCGTGCTGAACGCGAGCGGCGTGTTGTGCACGCCGTTGAAGGGGTAGCGAGAGGGCACCACGACGATGCCCGACTCCGTCACGGTGAAGCGTTTCAAGTCCGCCTCGTGGTCGTAGCCGACCGTCGCGCCGTCGGGGACCTGCGTCCACTTGTCCAGGATCGCGCGACGCACCTTCGCGTTCTTGCCGATGGTCACGCCGCCGAGCAGGATCGAGTCCTCGACGATGGCGTTGTCCTGCACGACGACGCGGTTGCTGAGGATCGAGCGCCGCACTTTCGCGCCCGACACGACGACGCCGGGGCACACGAGCGAATCGACGACCTCGGCGCGACGTCCGGCCTCGTCGAAGACCGTTTTCGCCGGCGGATCAGCGTGCCAGAGCGAGTAGATCGGCCACTGGATGTCGTACAGGTTGAACTTGGGCGCGACGGCGCACAGGTCCATGTTGGCCTCGAAATACGCGTCGATCGTGCCGACGTCGCGCCAGTAAGGCTCGGCGCCGCCGTCGCGATCGATGAAGTGGTGCGCGTAGACCGGCACCTCGCGGATCATCGCGGGGATCACGTCCTTGCCGAAATCGTGGCTCGAATCCGTGCGGGCAGCGTCGGCGCGCAGCCGGCGGATCAGTTCCTGCGTCTCGAAGATGTAGATGCCCATCGAGCCGAGGCAGTAGCCGGGCTGGCCCGGTATCTCCTTCGGTTGCTTCTTCGGCTTCTCCTGGAACGAGAGCACGCGATCCTGCGCGTCGATCTCGAAGATGCCGAAACGCGCCGCCTCGCTCGACGGGATCTTCACCGATCCGATCGTGAGCTTCGCACCGCTCTGGATGTGCTGACCGAGCATGCGACCGTAGTCCATCTTGTAGATGTGGTCGCCCGACAGGATGAGCACGTGCTTCGGACCGTCTTCCTCGAGCAAATCGATGTTCTGCGTGATCGCGTCGGCCGTGCCCTTGTACCACTGGCCGATCGTCGCGTGATGCGGCGGAGACACGCTGATGAACTGCTCGAGGCGGCGGGGGAGGAAATTCCAGCCGAAGCGGATGTGCTCCTCGAGGCTGCGCGCCTGGTACTGCGTCAGCACGTAGATGCGTCGCAGGCCGGAATGGATGCAGTTGCTGAGCGTGAAGTCGATGATGCGATACGAGCCGCCGAACGGAACCGCGGGCTTGGCGCGCTGGATGGTGAGCGGCTTCAAGCGCTCGCCCTGCCCACCGGCCAGGATGAAGGTCAACGTCTCCTTGAGATCGTGGGTCAGGTACATGTTGCCTCGGGTCCGGTTCTCTCTTTGGCGAGTTCGCGCGGGGTGGCGACCGCCCCCTCGGCAGTAGAATGCAACTTCGCGCGCGATCTGAATAGCCTCCGAGGACAGGTCCGAGGCCGGTTGCTACTATTCCCGATCTCTAGAGGACCCGTCCCATGGCCAAGGAAGAGATCAGTACCCTCCCCGACGACGCCCAGCGCCGCATGTTCGTCAAGCGGCTGCTCGAGGACGTGCGCGCGCTGGAGCGGATGATCAACGAGGGTTGGATCGAGACCGGCGTGCGCCGGATCGGCGCGGAACAGGAGATGTTCCTGGTCGACCGCTCGCTCCAGCCGGCGAACAAGGCGCTCGACCTGCTCGCCCACCTGCCGAAGGAGTCGTTCACGACCGAGCTCGCGCTGTTCAACCTCGAAGCGAACCTGATGCCCCTCGAGCTGAAGGGCAACTGCTTCTCGGCGATGGCGAACGAGCTCACGACGCTCATCGCGCTGGCTCGCAAGGTCGCCGCCGAACAGGAGACCAGGATCGTCCTGTGCGGCATCCTGCCGACGCTCGACAAGCCGCACCTGGGCCTGGAATCGATGACGCCGATTCCACGCTACCTGCAGCTCAACAACATCATGGTCGAGCAGCGCGGCGGCCACTTCAAGGCGATGATCAAGGGGCTCGACGAGCTCCAGACGCTGCACGACAACGTGATGCTGGAGGCGTGCAACACGAGCTTCCAGTTGCACTACCAGGTCGGTCCGGACGAGTTCGCCCGGGCCTACAACCTGGCCCAGGTCGTCACGGCGCCGCTGCTCGCCGCGGGCGTGAATTCGCCGGTGCTCCTGCGGCACCGCCTGTGGCACGAGACGCGTGTCGCCCTGTTCCAGCAGTCCCTCGACACGCGCCACGAACACAAGGTCCAGCGCGGCGTGCGCCAGCGCGTCAGCTTCGGCGACGAATGGGTCAAGGACTCGATCCTCGAGATCTACCGCGACGACATCGCGCGCTTCCGTTCGCTCATCACAGCGGCGCCGGAAGAGTCGCCCGTCGACATGCTCGACCGCGGCGAAGTGCCGCCGTTGAAGTCGCTGCGCCTGCACAACGGCACCGTGTACCGCTGGAACCGTCCGTGCTACGGCATCAATCCGAACGGGAAGGCGCACTTGCGCATCGAGTGTCGCGTGCTGCCGGCCGGCCCGACGGTGAAGGACGAAGTGGCGAACGCCGCTTTCTTCTACGGGATGATGACGGCGCTCACGCACGAGTTCGGCGACGTCACCAAGCTCTTCACGTTCGACGACGCCAAGTCCAACTTCGTCGCGGCGGCTCGCTACGGCCTGCACGCGCGGATGAAGTGGGTGAAGGGCAAGGCGTGGGGAGTCGACGAGCTCATCTCGAAGGAACTCCTCAAGTCCGCCCGCGAAGGCCTGAAGTCGATGAAGGTCGATTCGGGCGACATCGACACCTACCTCGGCATCCTCGGGGATCGCGTCGCGAGCCTGCGCACCGGTTCTCAGTGGGCCTTCGATTCGCTCGCGGCGATGGGCGAGCAGGGTCGCGCCGTCGATCGCTATCGCGCGCTCACCGCGACGATGGCCGCGAACCAGGAAAAGGGCGACCCGGTCCACACCTGGGACCTCGCCCGCCTGCCCGACAAGGACGAGCACAAGGACAGCTTCCGTACCGTCTCGCAGATCATGACGACGGACTTGTTCACGGTGCAGGCCGAGGACATCGTCGACCTCGCGGCGTCGTTGATGGAGTGGGAACACCTCCGTCACGTACCGGTCGAGGACCACCGCGGCAGCCTCGTCGGGCTCGTGACGCATCGCGCGCTGATGCGGATCCTCTCGTCGGGCAAGTCGACCAGCGACCATCCCGTGACCGTCGCCGAAGTGATGGAAAAGAAGCCCGTCACCTGCACGCCCGAAACGACCACGCTCGACGCGATTCAATTGATGCGCAAGCACAAGATCAGCTGCCTGCCCGTGGTCCGCGACGGGAAGCTCGTCGGGATCATCACCGAGCACGATTTCTTCTCGTTGTCCGCCACACTTCTCGAGCGTTGGCTCAAGACCGACTAAGGGACCGCCTCGACGTGGTGATGAGGGACATGAGCGACTCGAGGGGTTTGACGGGACTCGAGCGCGTACTCGGGGAGGTGAGCGGATCGCGCGCCGGCGGGCCGCTCTGCATCGTCACCGCGGGCATCCACGGCAACGAACCGGCGGGCGTGCTCGCGTTGCGCCGCGTGTTCGCGACGATCGCGGCGCGGAAGGTCCCGGTCCAGGGCCGTTTCATCGCTCTCTGCGGGAACCGCGCCGGACTGGCCAGGCCGGCGCGCTACATCGACGAGGACATGAACCGCGTGTGGTCCAGCGAGCGGATCGCCGCCTTGCGCGTCGCCGACGCGCGCACCGACAACACCGAGCAGAGTGAGCAGCGCGATCTCCTGGCCAGGCTCGATCGCGAGTTGATCGCACCTCACGAGCGCGTGACGCACCTCGACCTGCACTCGACCTCGGGCGCCGGGCCTCCGTTCACCGTGATCGCCGGTCCGGACTCGAGCCGCGCCGCGGCGAACCATCTCGCCGTGCCCCTCCTGCTCGGACTCGAAGCCATCATCGCGGGCACCCTGATCGAATACATGGGCTCGCTCGGTCACACGACCGTTCTCATCGAGGGCGGGCAGAACGAATCGCTCGCCACGATCGATCATCACGAGTCGGCCGTGTGGATGATCCTCGTTCACGCTGGTGTCGTGCGCGAGAAGGACGTCCCCGAGTACGCGCACATGCGGGAACGACTGCTTCACGGCGCGGCGGGTCTCCCGCACGAACTGGAGATCGGGTACTGCCACCGCCTCGAGCCCGAGGAGGAGTTCCGCATGCTGCCCGGCTATTCGAACTTCGAAGCCGTCGTCGAAGGCCAATTGCTGGCGCGCAGCGGGCCGGAACTCGCACGAGAAGTGCGCGCACCTTGGACCGGCACGCTCTTGATGCCGCGCTACCAGGGCCAAGGTCTCGACGGGTTCTTCCTCGGCCGCCACGCGCAGCGCGCCGGCTGAGCCGCTCGCCGCATCGCCCGCGGCGCGCGCAGCCTCACTGCACGAGGACGATGTCGAACGGGTCTCCGCCGACCGGGCGCAGCCCCGACAATTGCGCATGGGTGTCGGCGTCGAAGAACAGCACGCCGCCCGAAGGCAGGCCCGCCTGCGGCACGGGATAGACGATCTGTCGACGCACCGAGTCGAACGCAATCGCATCGAGGCGTCCGTTGATCGACACGTGCAACTCCGCGATCTGTCCGACCAGCCTGTCGAACACGCGCAGGTGCGTCGACGCGACGATCGAAGTGTGAGCGATCGCGAAACCCTTGTTGTCGTCGATCATCACGAACGGGCCGAGGTCGGCGCCGAACTGGAACTCCGTGATCACGAAACCGAGCGACTGACCTGTGTTGAGGTCGACTTCCTCGATGCCGGTCGGGGCGAAGCCGCCCCAATCGTTGTCGACGCCAGGCGTGCTGATCCACAACCTGTTGCCGGCGGCGTTGACCTGCATGCGGTAGTCGGGGCGCAGACCCTGGAGGTCGATGACGTTCTCGAGGATCACCGGCGGGACGGGGCTGAAGCCCGGCGCCAGGACCGCGAGCTTCGCGCCGTGCTCGGTGAACGTGTTGCGATCGTAGCGCTGCATTTGCACGTACACTCGATAGCCGACGAGTTCCATCCTCGAGACGTCGGGCAGGCCGTCGGCGTCCGCGTAGGGGCTCAGGTCCTGGCCCGGCGAGACCGTGCCGTTCGACGTGTCGAGCCACCACAGGCGCGCACTGTCGTGATCGGAGATCAGCGCCATGGTCGGAGTCACCATCACGAGATCACGGGGCGCCGCGATCTGGGCGATCGAGAAGCGGTGGAGCGGCTTCAGCTTCGGCAGCGAGCGCACGGTGACCGTGCGATCGTCGCGACCGAGAACGTACAGGAGCCCGTTCGACACGCGCACGACCGAGTCATGGCTCGCCCGCGCCGCACCCGGACTCGCCGGCCACGGTGCCGCGGTCTCGACGACCGAGAGCGCGCCCGCGTTGCTGTTCACGTTGGTGGCGACGATCACCTGTTGAGACGGAGGGAATTGCGCGACAGCGGCTTGGCCGCAGAGAGCCAACGCCACGGCGGCGATGAGGGGAATGCTGTGCATCGTTCGCTCCAAGGTCCGAAGGAGTCTTGCCGGATGTCCGAGCATGCGTCGAACGTCTGGATTCTAGCGCAGAGCGATGGGCTGGCTCGAAGTGGCGGACTTCCTGACCGGAACGCCCGGCACGGTCGTGTCACCGCACAGGAGCCATTGCCGAGCTTTCCGCGACAGCCGTGCTCGGATCGCGTGAGCGCGTAGAATCCACGGTCATGAGGTCCACGCGCGTCGCCTTCGCCTCGGTTCTGGCCGTCGTCACGCTCGTCCTCGGCACAGGTCGCTCGCAACAACTCGCGGAGCCGATCCTGGCCGCCCCGAAGCACCCGCCGACTGCGGCGCTGCGCGTGCTCGTACCCGCGTACTTCTATCCCGTCGTCGGCTCGCCGTGGGGGCGGCTCGTCGCGCAAGCAGCCGCTCACCCCGGGCGCGTCGCCGCGATCGGCGATCCGGCCAACGGGCCGGGAGCGGTGCTCGATCCGAACTACGTCACCGTGTTCTCGGCGTTCCGTGCGGCCGGCGGCTACCTGTTCGGATACGTCGACTCGGCGTATGGCACGCGACCGATCGCTCAGGTGAGGGCCGACATCGACACCTGGTACGCGTGGTACCACGTCGACGCGATCTTCCTCGATCAGATGGACAACACACCCGGCGCGCACGAGGCGTACTATCAGGCGATCGCGCAATACGTGCGTCGCCGGCACTTCACCGCCATCGTGCTCGCGAACCCGGGCGTCTCGGCGCCGTCGACCTATCTCGAATGGAACGGCGCTCCGGTCCTGTCGGCGCTGTGCACGTACGAGAACGGCACGGGCTTCTCGAGTTGGACGGCCGATGCGTGGACTGGAGCCTTCGACCGTCGTTCCTTCTCCGTGCTGCCGTACAAGCTCACGGCTGCGGAGTGGCAACCCGCCGTCGACCATGCGTTCGCACAGAACGTCGGGTGGTTCTACGCGACGAACGACGACCTGCCGAATCCGTGGGACACGCTTCCGCCCTGGTTCGAGAGCATGGTGGCGTACATAGACGCGACGTACTGAACTCGAGCGGCATCAACACCTCCATGAACCCGGCCGCGCGGCCGGTCGATAATCAGTTCGAGCGCCGGTGAAGTTCCGAGTGAAACGCAGTCGAGGCCACGTCCGGGGCGAACCCGAACATGGCCTCGAACGAATCAGCTGCGGAGAAACCCGTCAACGGGAGTTGACAGGTCCATCCATCTCAGGGCACCCAGGTGAACGAGAGACCGTTCGTCAGGTTGAACGTGCTCGCCGTGCAGAAGGCGACCGCGTCGCGGTACCAGGTCTGGTAGTGGCGCAGACCGCCACCGGCCGGGACGACGCCCTGGATGTTGACCGGGTTCGGCGTCAGGCCGCCCGGGTAGGAGGCCGCACCCGCGGTCGGGAACACGACGCCGAGGCGGATGATGCCCACCGCGGCGCACAGCTTGCCGTCGCCGAACACGATGTCGCTCGTGCCGGAGCCCTGGTAGAAGAGGCCCGGGCCCGTGATGTCGGTCGCCGTCAGGACGACGGTGTCCGCCGTGACCGAAGCCACGCCAACCGCGGTCAGCTTGGCGCCGACGCTACCGGCCGTCGAGTTCGCGCAACCGCGGTCCGAAGCACCGGAGTTGCCGCACGGGCAGGCGTTGCTCGTGCCGTCGCCGAAGCAGAAGCCCGTGCCCAGCGGCGGCGGGCCGACCTGGATGATGGGACGAATCGCGAAGGCGCTGTGGTACGCGCCCGTCCAGGTTGCACCTTGCGCCTGGCAGGTGATCTCGAGTTTCGTCGGAGGCGTCGAGTTGCCGCCCAGGTTGATCATGTTGTTCGCGGCGGCCAGGTTGTAGGTGCGCCAGGCCGTGTCGGGCTGAACGTCGCAGCCCGTGTTGTCGCCCGTGATGGGGAACTCCGTCGCTGCCAGGCGCTGCGATCCGTAACCGATGAAGTAGATGCCGTTCACGGTGTGCGGCGTGGTGAACGGAACCGCGACGTACGTGTCCGTACCCGGGCTCTGGACCGTCGTGGCGACGGTCTCGACGAGGACCGCGTCCGTCGGATTGCCGTCGACGGTCGGGCCTTCGACCCACAGGCCGACGTAGGCCGGCGAACCGGCGGTGTAGCCGGTCGCACCCGCCCAGCCCCAGCACACGTTGACGCCCGTGACGGTCGTCACGTCGCCGACGTTGCCGATGCGGTTGATGCCCAAGATGCCCGTGCCCACCGCCTGGCCGAATCCGAAGTCGATCTCGGCGGCGTTGTCGTCGAAGACGCCGGTGGTGCTGTGGGCCGGATTCATGTCGATGTTGAACGTGCCAGCGAAGCCTAGTGCCGTTCCGTTGAACGAGGACTGCCCGACCTGGATCAGGAGCTGCTGACCAGCCGTGACGTCGAGGTAGATGATCGAGTCGACCAGACCCGCGGTCGTCCCGCCGCTGTAGTGGAAGTCGTCGTTGCAGGACAGGCAGCTCGTTCCGGTCGGGCACGTCGGGCCGGCATACACGCCGATCTTGGTGTCGTTCTGGTTCGGGCAGGTCGTGATGCGCATGCGGCCCGTCGACGGCGCGGTCCAGGAGAACCACACGTCCGTCAGGACGGCGACCTGGCCGGTGCCGTACTCCGCGCAACCGAAGTTGCAGTAGCCGCCCGTGAAGGTCGTCTGACCGATGGTCGGCTCGACGGTCGCGTTCGTGTTGTCGTACGCGATCGGGCCAGTGACGCTGCCGAGAGCATCGGCGGTCGCGCACAGGTCCGAACCGTTCACAGGTGCCGGCGGCAGCTGCGATGCGACAGGTGCAGGAGAAGCTCCTGTGCGCACCGGGCCGGGGCGGACCTGGATGTCTTGAGCATGAGCGGTCGCGGCGAGGAGCGCCGCGCCGGAGAGTGCAAGCTGAGAGATTCTCATGGTTGTCCTGAGTGGTGGGTGTCTTGCGAATGAGCTGGCGCCGGAGTCACGGAGATTCGCTGGCCAGAGGCAACGGAACTCCAAGGTCCGATTCATCCTGATGAAACCTGGATGAAACGGAATCCCTACATGGATCCTAACCAAGGTCCCGCGGGCTGGGCTGACGGGAGTGCACGAAGTTCGCCCCGGCGGCCCTGGCATGCGGAACCGAGCGGCCGCCCGGCAGGGCAATGGCCGATGGAGTGACCGCCGAGGGCCCGAGCCCATCCCGCCGGCCTCCGCCGCGCCACTCCGGGCCCACCCTGTCTCCCCTGGCTTCAGTTCGTCCAGACGATCTCGTATCCGTTCGTCAGGTTGAACGTGGCCGGCGTGCAGAACGCCGGCGCCTCGCGATACCACACCTGGTAGGCGTAGGTTCCCGGCGCGGTGATCCCCCCGATCTGCGAGAGTTGCGGATCTCCCGACACGGGCACGCGCGCTTCGCCGAGGACGGCTTGCGTGAGCTTCAGACGGGTGACGATTCCACTCGCGCACAGGAGACCGTCGCCGAACGTCGCGCCCGCGCCGCCGCTCGTGCGCGCCGTTCCCTGGAAGAAGAGCGCGGGCGCGCTGGGGGTGCCCGTGGAGATCAACATGACCGTGTCCGCCGCGATGCTCGGGAAGCCATTGCCGATCAAGTTGGCGCCGGCGGGATTCACGGAACTCGCGCACCCGTTGCCCGCGAGGCCCGCGTTGCCGCACGGACAGGCCGTGCCCGAGCCGTCGCCGAAGCAATACGCCGAGCCGGCGAGTTTCGGTGACGTCGCGAGCTCGAACACCCGGTCGTAGCAGAACATGCCATTGATGGAGATCGTCAGGTCGATGCGCGGGAATGGGCTCTGAGGCACGACCACGCCGCTGTCGAAGTGTTCGCTCGCGGCTCCATCCTGGGAGAGGTCGAGCGTGAGTTGTTCGAGCACCGCGACCTGACCCCCGCGCCTGTACTGCCCGCCGCCGGTGACGTGGCGCATGGTTCCGCCGACATTCAGCATCCAGTCGACGTTCTGCACGAGGTAGTGATCGAAGCCGGCCGGATCGGTCGAGAGGTACCGCAGCTCGAAGGTCCCAGTGGGCGCACCGCCGAAGAAGATCGGACACAGGCAGGGCGCGTAGCAGCCCTCGCTGTAGGTGGACGCGCTCTCCACCTGGTAGAGGACGGGCCCGGGGACCTGGGCCTCGGACGAGAGGACGAAGAGGACCGAGAACAACGCCGCGAGTGCGGACGATCGGATGCCTGAGTGCATGGTCGATGGCTCCAGAAAGGGTCTCGACTCGAAGCGGCGCGCGGCAGTGCGGGGAAGCATCGCGCGAGCCGTCCGAGAGCGTGGGTTGCCAGGACCAGGAGCGATAGCCAGCTCGGACGCCGTGGACTACGGCTCTTGCCGCGATCTCCTCCTGTGCGCGGACCGGGATCCGCCCGGGCGGCATTCTACGCAGTCGGCGCTGTTTCGCGGCGGACGCCGAGGCCCGGCGCCGGGTGCACGTTCCGGATAGGCTCTCCGCATGGCTGCCACACGCACATCCAAGAAAACTGCAATTCGGGCCCCCGTGCCGGCGACCGCGAAGAGCGCTGCCAAGCCGACGACCGCGCGCCTGACTCTCGCGCAAGCGATGAACGCGCTCGAGAAGGCCGGTTCCGCGCAGACGCGCAAGACCTATGCGCGGCACGGCGTGTCGGAGCCGATGTTCGGCGTCAGCTTCGCGACGTTGAAGACATTGGTGAAGCAGATCGGCGTCGATCACGAGCTCGCGCTCGAACTCTGGAGCACCGGCAATCACGACGCGCGCGTGCTCGCCGTCAAGATCGCCGATCCGGCGCGAATCAAGTCAACGGATCTCGACCGCTGGGCCGCGGGGAGCAACCCGCGCGCGTGCGGGAACTACGTCGCGGTGCTGGCCGCGGAAAGTCCTCACGGAGCCGCCAAGGCGCGCGCGTGGCTCGCTTCGAGCAAGGAGACGCTGCGCGCCTCTGGGTGGATGCTCGCCGGCCAGCTGGCCAACCTCGACGAGACGGCCGGCGACGAGTGGTTCGAGGAACTCGTCGAGCGCATCGAGAATTCGATCCACTCCGCGCCCAACGCCGAGCGCGCCGCGATGAACACGACTCTCATCGCGATCGGCGGCCGGAGCGCCGCGCTGCGCAAATCCGCGGCCGCCGCGGCCAAGCGCATCGGGAAGGTCGAAATCGATCACGGCGACACGGCCTGCAAGACGCCGGACGCGGTCCAGTACCTCGACAAGATGTGGGCGCACGCGAGCTCGAAGAAATTCGCGTCGCCGGCCGCGCAAGAACGGGCGCGCGAATCGCTGCGCACGCGCTGCTGAGCCCGCGAATCGAGGCCGAATCAGGTCGTGGCGACCGGCAGCTCGAGCAGCGTGGCGGCGTACTCGCTGACTGAATCGACGAAGGCGTAAGCCACGACTTCGAGGTTGCTGGTGCCCATGAAGAGTCTGGCGAAACCGGCATCCTCCAGCACCTTGGACAGGGACTTCTGGGTGAAGCCGGTCTTGTGCGCGTAGAAATCGTTGCCGCTGCGCTCGATCTCGACGCCGTAGCCGTAGATCACGTCGCGCACGGTGATCGGCCCGGCCCGCGACTCGTACAACACGTCGTCGATATCCAAGCCCTTCTGGACGACGATCTCCATCACGGCGCCGATGTCGGGCACGCGCAGGTGGACGAACCCGTCCGGCTTCAACACGTGCCGAAATCCAGCCAGCACCTTGCGCACATCGTGTCGGTGGTAGTGCTCGAGGTTGTGCGAGCAATAGACCGCGTCATAGGTGCTCGCCGGCAAGGTGGTCAGCGCGCGCGCGTCGCAGACGACGTCCGGCTTCCCCCGGGGATCGATGTCGAGCAGAAGGTGCTCCCATCCCGCATAGACCGGCGGCAGCGCAATCGCCTTGGTGTTGCCGCCCACGTTCAAGACTCTTCTCATCGCTGGAACCCTCGGCCAGGCGTGCTCGCCTCCCGCATGTGCCGCGATCGTGGCACGGCGACCGGCGTCCGTTCCAGCGCCAACGAGAGGAGTCGTGCACCCCGATGGAAGAGCCACGCCCGTCCTTCGCGGCAGGCGCTCGCCGGGCTCCATGGTGTTCCGGCCGTGGGCGAGTCACAGGTGCAGAGGGAGGTCCACCCGGTGGGTCTCGTGGGAGGCTCCCGGCAGCGTTGACTCGGAGTCATGGCCCAGAGGAGGCAGGAGCGCGCCTCCAGGCCCAAACCCGCGCAAACTCGGGCCCCACGGCCGAAACTCCCGGGCGAATTCGACTCGCGAGGGCAACGGTCTCGTCCTTTCCTACAATCCCATCATGGGTCGACAGTGGTTGCAGAAGAAGCGCGGGATCAACGCGGAGAAGCGCGCGAAGATCACCTCGAAGCTCGCTCGGGAAATCGTCGTCGCCGCGAAGATGGGTGCGCCCGATCCGGCGTTCAACCCGCGCCTGGCGCTGGCGATCGAGTCGGCGCGCAAGCAGTCCGTCTCGAACGACGTGATCGCGCGCGCGGTCAAGAAGGGGAGCGGTCAGACCGGTGAGACCACCGAGTTCGAGCTCGTGACCTTCGAAGGCATGTCGCCGCAGAACGTGCCCGTGATCGTCGAATGCCTGACCGACAACCGCAATCGCACCGCTCCCGACATGCGCTCGCTGTTCAAGGACGGGCGGTTCGGTGCGAAGGTCATGTTCTTCTTCGATCACCTCGGCCACATCGAAGCCGCGCACGAGAAAGCGGGGCTCGACCTCGAGACCGCCGCTCTCGAAACCGGCGCCGACGACGTCGAACCGCTCGAGGAGTCGCAGGAAGAGGGGACGGGTGCGCGCTTCTACACCGCCCCGGCGGCGCTCGACGCCGTCACGACCGCACTGCGCAAGGCAGGTTGGGTCGTCAGCGAGTCCGAGATGGGCTACCGAGCGAAGGAAAAGGCCGCGCTCACGCCTGAGCAACGCGAGAAGCACGAAGCGTTCCTCGAACGCATCGACGACCACGACGACACGCACCGCATCTACTCGGCCTGATCAGCGCGACTGCTCGTCGAACGGCCACCGCGTGAGGGCGGGGTCGCCCAGCGATGTCACGGGATCCAGGTGAGACTCAACCCCTGGGTCAGGTTGAACGTCGAACTGGTGCAGAAGCCCGGGCTCCCGTCGCGATACCAGACCTGATAGTGGCGCACGCTCCCGGGGAAGGTTGCGCCACCGACGTGGATCTGTCCGGGCGTCGAGCCTCCGGGGTAGGACGAAGTGCCGGCGCCATCGGCGAACACCACGCCGAGCCGCACGATCGTCCCGCCGATGCACAGCTTGCCGTCTCCGAACGGGATACCGGCACCGCCCGCCGCGCGAGCCGTGCCCTGGAAGTAGAGACCGGGACCATTCGCCGGGAAGAACG
>JBGATY010000068.1:0-11172 GCA_044228955.1 Planctomycetota bacterium
CCCGTTCGAGCGGCGCGGATCCCCACATCGCGACCCGGCGGTGCTGGCCAACGCATGGGGAGACCCATACGATCCGCCGCGCGTGGCGCTTTCGCGCCGCCATCCGAAACAACGCGCGGTACTCGACTTGGAAAAACTCCTCGAAGGCAAGACAGGCGTCATCTTCGGCGTCGCCAACAAACGATCGATCGCCTGGGCCTGCGCCCAGTCCGTGGCGCGCCAGGGCATGCGACTCGCATTCACCTACATGGGCGAGCGCATGGAGAAGAGCGTGCGCGAACTGGCGTCCGAAATGCCGGGCTCCTTGTGCCTGTCCTGCGACGTGACGCAACCCGAAACCATCGACGAGGTCTTCAGGGTCGTGGGGCAGGAGTTCGGAGGCGTCGATTTCCTGCTCCACGGCGTCGCCTTCGCCAAGCGTGAGGACCTGGTGGGCGACTTCTTCAACACGTCGCGCGAGGGATACATGCTGGCGCACGAGGTCTCGGCCTACTCGCTGACGGCGATCACGCGCCGCGCGTTGCCGCTCATGGAGGGCCGTCAGGGTTCCATCGTGACGCTGACGTACATCGGAGGCGAACGCGTCGTGCAGAACTACAACGTGATGGGCATCGCGAAGGCGGCTCTCGAAGCCAGCGTGCGCTACCTCGCTCACGATCTCGGTCCGCGCGGCATTCGCGTCAACGCGATCAGCGCCGGCCCGATCCGCACCTTGTCCGCGTCCGGGGTCACGGGATTCACCGAGATCCTCGACCACATCGCCGAGCAGGCGCCGTTGCGCCGCAACGTGACGGCGGAGGAAGTCGGCGATTCGTGCCTGTTCCTGGCCAGCCCGCTCTCGCGCGGCATCACGGGCAGCATCGTTTACGTCGATGCCGGGTATCACATCATGGGCGTTTGATCGGTGCCGTCGCGACGAATTCGCCGCGCGGAGCAGCCAAGGCGGCGCGCGTGACCTTGAGTTCGAGAAATCCAACAGCCTGCACGTCGGCCTTCCAGCACGGCCTCGACCGAACGCTCCCCTCCTTCCGATGACGCGCTCTCGCCTGCCCTTTCACGTCGAAGCGCGTTCCCCCGGCACGCGTGCGCGCGCCGCCACGCTGCACACGCTGCACGGCTCGGTGAAGACGCCGGTCTTCATGCCGGTCGGCACGCAAGCCACCGTGAAGGCTCAGCTCACGCAGACACTCGAGGACTCCGGCTCCGAGGTCCTGCTCGCGAACACCTACCACCTGTTGCTACGCCCCGGCCCTGACGTCTTTCGACGTTTGGGCGGCATCCACGCCTTCATGAGCTGGAAACGCGCGGTGCTGACCGACTCCGGCGGCTTCCAGATCTTCTCGCTCCCGCATTCGCTCGCCATGCGCGAGGAGGGCGCGGTCTTCAAGAGCTACGTCGATGGCAGCACGATCCTCTTGAGCCCCGAGTCGAGCATCGCCACTCAGACGTCCATCGGCAGCGACATCATGATGGCGCTCGACCAGTGCATTCCTTCGACGGCGGACGAACAGGCTGCGCGTTCCGCGCTCGCGATCACCCAGCGCTGGGCCGTGCGCAGCCTCGCCGCTCGCAAGGACTCGCCTCAGGCCCTGTTCGGAATCGTGCAGGGCGCCTTGTTTCCCGAATTGCGCCGCGCGAGCGCGCTGTCCTCGAGCGAGCTCGCGTTCGACGGCTACGCCATCGGCGGCCTGGCGGTCGGCGAGACGAAGACCCAGCGCGAGGACCTGTGCGAGTTCACCGCCGCGCTGCTCCCCGAGGACAAACCGCGCTACCTGATGGGCGTCGGCACACCGCTCGACGTGCTCGAGGGCGTGCACCGCGGCGTGGACATGTTCGACTGCATCATCCCGACGCAGTTCGCGCAGCGCGGAACGGCTTTCACGTCGCGCGGACAAGTGCAGGTGCGCCGCGCGGTGTACAAGTTCTCCGAGGACGCGCTCGATCCCGATTGCGCCTGTCCGACGTGCGCGCGCTACTCACGCGCCTATCTCAACCACCTGGCGAAGACGGGCGAATCGCTGGGCTGGCAGCTCCTCGGGCAGCACAATCTCTATTTCTATCATCGGCTCATGCGCGACATACGCTCGAGCATCGTCGCGGGACGCTTCCTCGAGCTGTACCACGCGCGACGCGCGATGCTGCAGACATCCGACGTCGATCATCCGACGCTGCCGCAGCGAGTGGCTCGCGCGCCAGCCAACCGGCTCGGGGATTACGAGGTGCACGTCGCGCGCGAGGGCTTCGCGAGCATCCGCCAGATTTCCTCGGGTGAGATCATGCATTCGCGCACCGAACCCATGGAGGAGGCCCGCGGGCTCTACGTGGAGCAGGCCGATCTCGCGGCGCGGTTGACGCTCGCGGGCGACGAGGATCCGGCGGACGCGGCTACGCTCGTGATCTTCGACGTGGGGCTCGGCGCGGCTGCGAACGCAATGGCGGCCGTGCGTTGCTACGAAGCGCGGGCCGCGGCGGGCCCCGTGCGTCCCATGCACATCGTGAGCTTCGAGTCGGACCTCGATTCGCTGCGCCTCGCGCTGCGGTTCGAGCACAAGTTCCCCTACCTGCGCCATGCCGGTCCCGCCGCGATCCTGGAGAGCGCGGAGTGGCGCTCGAAGCTGCACGCGGGACTTTCGTGGTCGCTCGTGCTCGGCTCCTTCCCGGCGACCCTCTCGGAGACGAAGTCCGCTCCCGACCTGATCTTCTACGACATGTTCTCGACGAAGGCCTCGAGCGAGGCCTGGACGATCGCGACCTTCGAGAGGCTCCTCGCGGCTTGCGCCGGAAAGGCGGCCGAGCTCTACACCTACACCTGCTCGACCGCGAACCGCGCCGCGCTCCTGGGAGCCGGTTTCTTCGTGGCGAGGGGGCGGCCGGCCGGCGCCAAAGTGGAAACGACGATCGCGCTCACGCCGGAAGCGTATCGTATGCGCGCACACGGCCGGCACGACGTGCTCGCCGCCGACTGGTTCGACAGATGGAGCCGTTCGGCTGCCCAGTTCCCACCGGAACTCGGCGAGCTGGAGCGACCGGAATTCGAACGCCTCATCCGCGGCCACCGCCAATTCCAGGACGCCCGAGCCATTTCATGACCACCACTTCGTTCCAACTCCGCGACGAGTTCATCGAACTCCACCGTCTCCTGAAGCTGCACGGCATCTCGGCCTCCGGAGGCGAAGCGAAGCAGCTCGTCGCCTCGGGTGCCGTGCTCGTCGACGGCGTGGTCGAACTCCGCAAGGCCTGCAAGGTACGCGCCGGACAAAGAGTCCAGACCGGCGAGGTCTCGATCGAGCTGCTCGCGGCCGTCCCAAAACCGTCCTGACCCGAACAGGTCGCAGGGCAGGCGCCGTTCGCGTATGGTTGCGGCGCTCGCTCGCGCGGTTGACCGAGGTCCTCGGCTGCGCGTGAGTGCAGCGCTTCGAATTCCACGACCCCAACGAACCATCGCCCGATGAACAGCCGCCCTCTCCTCCCCTCCTTCCTCGGTCTGACCGCGCTCGCCCTCGTTGCATGCGGCGGGAAGGGTTCAGAACCCCTCGGCAATCCGCCGTCGGCCGCACCGAACGCGCTGGCGACGCCTCAGAAGCACGAGACCGCCAAGGTCGAGGTGCCGAAAGTCGAGGCACCCAAGGTGGAAGCACCGAAGGTCGAACCGCCCAAGGTCGAGACACCGAAAGTAGAGGCACCGAAGGTCGAAGCACCGAAGCCCTCCGGAGACAAGGCCATCGACACGATGCGCGCCTTCATCGCGGGCTTGAAGATCGACAAGACCGACGCGGGCTGGAAGACGAAGGTCACCATGCCGCCGAAGCTCACGTTCGAGGCCGGACACAAGTACTTCTGGCTGCTCGAGACGACCGAGGGCACGATCAAGGTGCGACTGATGCCCGATGTCGCGCCGATGCACGTGTCGAGCACGATCTACCTGACCGAACTCGGCTTCTACGACGACATCCTCTTCCACCGCGTGATCCCCGGCTTCATGGCGCAGGGTGGCGATCCCCTCGGCAAGGGCATCGGCGGTCCGGGCTACAAGTACGCGGGAGAGTTTTCGCCGACCGCGAAGCACTCCAAGCCGGGCATTCTCTCGATGGCGAACGCCGGTCCCAACACGGACGGCAGCCAATTCTTCCTGACCTTCGTCGAGACTCCGCACCTCGACGGCCTGCACACGGTCTTCGGTGAAGTGGTCGACGGCATGGACACGGTCAAGAAGCTCGAGACGTTCGGCAGCCAGAGCGGCGCGACGCGGAAGCCGCTCAAGATCGTCAAGGCGAAGATCGCGACGGAGTGATCGAGCGCGTGTCGTCGCGACGTACGCGGTACGTCTCGACCGACACCTGTGTTCACACCATCGGCACTTTGGTCTCGCGCAGCACGTGCGTGCGACCCGTCGAGCGCGTGAGCAGCGCGACCTTGGCTTCGGCGGCAACCTTGTCCGGGTAGGCGAAGGTCCCGAGGACGGCGCCGGCGGCGGAGCAGGCTTCCCACACGATCTTCATGCGCACTGGAGCGGCGACGCGCTTCGTACCCGTCGTCGTCTTGCCCGCGGCGCTCTTCGCGGAAACCGCTTTCGCGACAACGGACTTCCCCGTGACCTTCTTCGCCGCCTTCTCCAGCGCGGTGAGACGGGCTTCTTCGGCTGCGCGTGCGATGCGGTCTCGATTGGAGCTGTGTGCCATTGGGCACATTGTACGACAAAGTGCGCGCCCTTGGGCCGCAATCCCGGCCGATCAGGGTTTAGAGGGCGCAGGCGCCTCTTCCCAGCCGCCTCCAAGCGCCTTGTAGAGAGCCACGAGCCGCAATGCGATCGTCGCGTCGCTCGCAGCCAACTGGTCCTCGAGTTCCGTGACACTGCGCTCGGATACGAGCACATTTTGGAAGTCGGAGAGCCCCTCGCTGTATTGCGAACGCGTGAGATCGACGGCGCGGCGCGCTTCTCGAGCAGCGGCGAGCAGCGACTGGCGACGCGTCTGCTCGCGCACGAAACCCGTCATGGCGTTCTCGGTCTCCTCGAGCGCCAGGAGCACGGCACGCTCCCAACGCGCGAAAGCTCCCTCGGTGCGGGCTTCCTGCGCGGCGACACGATTCCTCGAGCGTCCAGAGTCGAACAAATTCCAGCGCAGCGACGGACCGTAGCCGTATGCGATGCTCGGCCTCTCGAAGAGACTCGACAGTTCGTCGGCCGCCACGCCGATGTTGCCGACGAGCGTCAGGCGCGGATAGAGATCGCCTTCGGCGACGCCGATGCGCGCATGTTCGGCCGCGAGTTCACGCTCGGCGCGGCGCACGTCGGCGCGACGGCGCAGGAGGTCGGCAGGCACTCCGACCGCGACGGAAGGCGGCGGTACGGGGATGGCGCGCTCGAGTCCCAGTTCGGAGGCGAGATCGCCAGGTCTCTGGCCGAGCAACACGGCCAGACGATTCTCGGCGGCGCGCAGGCCGATCTCGAGCGTCGGTACGAGCGAGCGCGTCGTTTCGACGTTCGAGAGCGACTGCGCGACGTCGCGCTCGCCGACGAGTCCGGCTTCGAAACGGCCGCGCACGAGTTCGAGCGTCTGCTCCTGGAGCGAGACGTTGTTGCGCGCGATCGAGAGGCGACGCTGGTAGGCGCGCACGTCGATGTAATTGCGCGCGACCTCCGCCGCGGCGGTGACCGAGACGTCCCGCGCGTTCTCGACCGTCGCCTGGACGGTCGCGTCCGCCGCCTCGATCGAGCGCTTCACGCGCCCGAACAAGTCGAGCTCCCACGAAGCGTCGAATCCGAGCGCGTAGTTGTCCGAATCCGGCACGAAACCGCCGAAAGGCGTGTTCTTGCTCTCGGCACGGCGTGCATACGAGGCCGTGCCGTCCAGCGTCGGATACTGATCCGCCGCGGTCGCTCCGCGCAGCGCCCGGGCTTCCGCGACGCGCGCGAGCGCCTCCTTCACGTCGAGGTTCCCTCCAGCCGCGCGCTCGACGAGTCCGTCGAGGACGGGGTCGCCGAACCGATGCCACCAACTGGTGAGTTCGACGGTACCCCGCGCCAGACCCGCAGCGACCTCGGCGCGCCACTTTGTTCCCACGTCCGCTTCAGGCGCCCTGTATTCGGAACCGACGACGCGGCAGCCCGAAGCGAACGCGAGCACGGCACCGGCGAGCAGCGAAGCAGTCGATCGTGTCGTGATCATGCGGGCACCAGTTCCGGCTGCACGGCGTTCTTGGCGTGGGTGTCGCCATCGAGGTCGTACGCTTCCTGTTTCACGTGTTTCGCCGCGATGAGCGAGTAGAACACCGGCACGACGAACAGCGTGAACACGGTGCCGATCACCATGCCCGTAACGAGCACGATGCCGATCGAGTTGCGGGCCTTCGCTCCCGGTCCGGACACGAACACGAGCGGCAAGTGGCCGAACACGGTCGCAGCGGAGGTCATCAGGACTGGCCGCAAGCGCGTGAGAGAGGCCTCGCGCAGGGCGGCCATCTTCTCGAGCCCGCGCTCCTGCAGCGTGTTCGCGAACTGCACGATCAGGATGCCGTTCTTCGCGATGAGCCCGACGAGCGTGATCAACCCGACCTGCGAGTAGATGTTGATCGTGGTGAAGCCGAGGAAACTGAACACGAGCGCGCCTGCGATCGCCAGCGGCACGGAACCGAGGAGCACGATGAGCGGATCGCGGAAGCTGCCGAACTGCGCCGCGAGCACGAGATAGATGAGCGCGACCGCGAATCCGAGCGTGACGACGAGCGATCCCCCCTCGCGGCGGATCTGACGCGATTCGCCGGCGTGGTCGAGGATGATCCCCGGTCCGCCGGCGGCTCTCACCGCGTCCTCGAGCACGCGCAGGCCCTCTTCCTTCGTGACGCCGGGTTGCACGCCGCCGAAGACCTTCACGGAGTTCAGCTGCTGGAACCGCATCAACTTGCGCGGGGCCGTGCTGCTCTCGACGTGAGCGAAGGCGGAGACCGGCACGAGGTCGCCGTTCCTCGACTTCACCTTGAGATCGAGGAGCGGCCCCAGCGTGGAACGATCTTCGTCGCCGATCTGCGGGATGACCTTGTAGCTGCGGTCGTAGTAGTTGAACCGGTTGACGTACGCTCCGCCGAGCACGATGCCGAGTTCCTGGCCGACGCTGGCGAGGTCGAGCCCTACGTCAACGAGTCGCTCGCGATCGATGACGACGCGTGCCTCGGGTTTGTCGATCTTGAGGTCCGTGTCGACGTACAGGAACTTGCCGCTCGCGAAGCCGGCGCCGACGGCGGCGTACGCGGTGGCGAGCATCTCCTCGACCGGTCGGCTGCTCTGCAGCACCAGTTCGACGTCGAATTGACCGGCGTTGGGGAGCGGCGGGTCGAGACGCGGGAACGCGCGCAGTCCGGGGACCTGGCTGACGGCACCGAATACCTGGCCGTACATTTCCTCCGTCGATTGCTCGCGCTCACGCCAGTCCTTCATGACCATCCCGCCGAAGCCGCCCCAGGCACCGACGAGCGACCACATGAACTTGGTCTCCTTGAACTGGCGCACCGTGCTCACCATCTGGAGCGAATCGCGGTTGACGGATTCGATCGTCGCGTCGGGCGCGGCGTCGAGGAACATGCTGATGTGACTCTGGTCCTCCACGGGGGCCAGTTCCGACCGGGAGAACATGTACAGCGGTACGGCGGCGACGACGACGAGCAGCGCCGCGACGACGATCGCGACACGCATTTCGAGAGCGTAGTCGAGCGCGCGGGCGTAACCGCGCCGGACGAACTCGAACGCGCTGTTGACGGCACGCGTCAAGCGGCCTTCGGCTCCGTGCGCGTGCACGAATCTCGAGCTCATCACGGGGGACAGCGTGACCGCGACGATTCCGGAGACCACGACTGCCGCGGCCAGCGTGATCGCGAACTCGAGGAACAACATGCCGGTCAATCCGCCCTGGAACCCGATCGGCGCATACACCGCCGCAAGGGTGATGGTCATCGCGATGATCGGGCCGACGAGCTCACGCGCGCCGATCAGCGCCGCCTCGATCCGGCTCTTGCCCTCGCGCACGTGCCGCTCGACGTTCTCGACGACGACGATCGCGTCGTCCACGACGAGGCCGACCGAGAGCACGATCGCGAGGATCGTGAGCAGGTTCAGGCTGAATCCCGCCGCCGCCATCACGGCCGTCGCCCCGATCAGGGACACCGGCATGGCGACGAGCGGCACCAGTGCCGTGCGAATCGAACCCATGAAGAGGAACACGACCAGGCCGACGATCAGGATCGTCTCGGTCAGGGTCTTGGTGATTTCCTTGAGCGCGTCCTCCATGAACACTGTCGCGTCGTACGCGAGGCGCATGTCGATCGAGGGTGGCAGCGTCGGCCGCAAGCGGTCCATGTCCGCGCGAAGCCGGTGCGCCACTTCGATTTCGTTCACGCCCGCCAGCGGGAAGACGCCCAAGTACACGGCCTGCTTGTCGTTGAACTTGGCCACGAAGTCGGGCTCCTCGGAGCCGAGTTCGACCCGAGCGACGTCCGTGAGACGCACGAGCGCTCCATTGCGGTCGGAGACGATCAGGTTCTCGAACTCATCGACCGACCGCAGATCGGTGTTGGCCAGGATGTTGACCTGCACGAGGTTGCCCTTCGTGGTCCCCACCGCCGCGAGGTAGTTGTTGCGCCGCAACGCCGCATGCACGTCGCCGGGAGTCAGGCTCAATGCGCTCAGACGATCCATGTCGATCCACACGCGCATCGCGAGCTGTCGACCCGCGAGGATCTGCACACTCTGCACGCCCGGCAGGGTCGCGAGCTGCGGCTGCAGCGTCCGCGCGAGGTAGTCGGTGATCTGCGGGATCGAGAGCTGATCCGAGGTGAACGACAGGTAGAAGGACGCGTAGGGCCGGTCCGCGCGCTGGACTTCGACCACCGGCGGTTCCTAGTCGACTCCGCTGATCGCGGAGACGACGCTTTCGATGGGCGTCGTCAGGAAGCCGCGCACGCCCTCCGCGCTGGCTCCGGTGTAGACGGTGGTGATCAGGACCGAGGAGCTCTCGATCTTCGGGTACTGCTGAACGGGCAAAGACGAAATCGACCGCCAGCCGATCAGGACGATGAACAGGTTCACCACCACCGCGAGCACGGGGTGACGGATGAAGACGTCGGTGAAGGAACGCATGGAGCTCTGGTCTCGTGCTTCGGGGAGGGGTCAGTGGGCGGCCGACGTGGTCGCGTCGACGATCGAAACGAGCACGCCTTCGCGCAGCTTGAACGAGCCGGAGGCAGCGACCCTCTCGCCGGGCTTCACTCCGTCCTCGATCACGACCTCGTCGCCCAGGACGGCGCCGCTGCGCACCGGGCGCTGGTGAGCACGCAGGTGCCCCGCGGTATCGTTCTCGACGACGAACACGTGATCACCACCGGGACCCTTGCGCAAGGCGTTGACCGGAACGACGACGGCGGACTGCGAAGCCCCGACCGGGACGCGCACGCGAACCGCGGCTCCGGGCGCGAGAAGGTGAGCCGCGGGGCCCTCGATGCGCGCGCGCGCCATTCCATTGCGAGTCGTGGGGTCGACGCGCGAATCGATCGCGATGATCACGGCATCGACGACCGTGCCGTCTCCACTCTGCGTCACGCCGACGTGGTCGCCCTCCTTCAGCATGGCCGCGACGTACTGCGTCACGGTGAAGTCCACGTGCATGGCGTCGTCCATGCCCTGCAGCGTCGTGATCTGCGTACCCTCGTTCAGGTACTGACCGACGTGGACGTTCGAGAGCCCGATCTTGGCCCGGAACGGCGCCTGGATGGTCTTGCGTCCGATGACGGCGCGCATCCGCGCGACGTTCGCGAGCAGGACGTCGCGCTCGGACTTCGCGCGATCGACGTCCGTGTCCGACGCGCCCTTGTTCTCACGCGCGCGCTCCATGCGACCGAGCATCGTGCCGGCGAGGTCCGCCTGCGCCTGGAGCGCCCTCAACTCCGCTTCCTCGACGGCGACATCGAGCCCGACGAGCACAGTGCCCTCCTCGACGACCTGTCCCGGAGTGAGATTCACTTGCCGCACGGTTCCGGCGAGTTCGTTCCGCAGCGTGATCGAGCGCAGGGCCATCACGGTCCCGATCGAGACGGTCGTGCGCTGGTTGGCGCGCTCGCGCGCCGGCGCGACGGTGATCGCCTCCATCTGTTCAGGGTGTTGCGCGGCCGCCGCTGCCGATGCCTCGAGGGAATGACGCTTCCACGCGGCCAGGCCGACGGCGACCAGGGCGATCGCGCCGAGCAGCAGGAACGAACCGAGCCAGCGGTTCGGTCTCGCGCGGGCGATTGCGGGGTTCGGGGCGGACGCAGCGGCGGCGGAGGGGGTCGGGTTCATGGTTCGAAGGTGCCTTGGGACGGCTGAGTAGACTGGTCGACTTGCAATATCAGTGGAGGCGAGCGGGCGGTGGAGATCCGTCCTCAGCCCGGATCGCGGAGAAGGGAGTCGAAGACGAAGGCGAGGAAGTCGTCGAGCGGCTGCAGGCTGCGATCGATCTGCATGCGGATCGTCGCTCCTTCCCAGAGCATCACGAGGACACTGGCCAGGTGGTCGGGATCGTGGCGTCGAGAGACCTCGCCGCGCGTCTGGGCCTCGCGGATGATCTGCGCGAGCTGGACGTTCCACTGGCCGTACGCGCGCTTGACCGCGGAGTGGACTGGCTCGCTGAGTTGCGCGGTTTCGAGGGCCAGTTTGGGGATCAGGCAACGCCTCGCCGGGCCGTTCTGGATGCAGTCCTCGCGACCCGTTTCGAAGATGGCGCGGAGACGATCCAAGGGTGAGCGGGCGGTGTCCTCGACCAGCGGGCGCAAGCACTCGAGATGCTCGGCGCTCTCGCGCTCGATGAGTGCCACCCCGAAGTCCTCCTTGGACTCGAAGTAGTGGTAGAAGGACCCCTTCGGCACTCCGGCGCGACGCAGGATTTCGGACAGTCCGCAGCTGTTGAAGGACAGGTCCGAAATCGCCTGGGCGCCAACCTCGAGCAACCGCTCACGGGTGCTGGGCTCTCTCGTCTCGGGCTTGGGTTGGCTCGCCGGGGTCATGGGGCGAGCAAAATAGACCGGTCGTCTAGCCCCGTCAAGCGCCCCTGTTCGACCGCAGGGACAGCTCAGCCCCCGCCGCCGTCGTCCTTGCCCTTCTTGTTCTTCTCCGCCTTCGGATCCACGCCCTCGCCGCCACGGGGTGTCTCC
>JBGATY010000068.1:11182-17253 GCA_044228955.1 Planctomycetota bacterium
CTTCTTCGGAGGAGGGGCCTGCTTCTTCGTCACCGGCGGCTGCTTCTTCGCGGGCGGGGGGCTGGCCCGGGCGATCGGCTTCTCCGCCGGCTTCGGGGGCGGATCATCGACCGCGACCGGGGGCGGGGGCGGAGGAGGCGGGCCCGGCGGCGGGCGATTGGGTTGCAGCCGGCGCGCGTCCACCTCGCGTGCGACGGCGGCCTTGCGATCCGCGTCCTTGGCCGCGAAGACCTTCCTGTAGATGGAGGCCGACGACCAGTCGAAGCTGGTCGCGTCGAGGTCCTTGCGCAGGTTGCAGAGGGCGTCGAGGCCGAGGAGCCAGGCCGCGATGGTGCCGTACATCCGTGTGTGCACGCGGTCCTTCAGGAGCAGTTCGCCGAGCCAGGCAGCAGGCCAGGAACTCGCGCGCACGCCGAAGCCCTCGTTGGCATCGATGCGGGCGAACATGGCCGAGACGGGCGCGACCGCGACGTCGCGGCGTGCGTTCGCCCACGCGGCGATCCGGGCGTTGATCGCGGCGAGCGCGTCGGGGGCCGGCAGCATCCGCGGGGTGATGAGCGCGTTCTGGATCGTGGAAGCCGACTTCAGGTCGGGAACGTCGCCCACGATCATCGGAACGGTCACGGTTTCCAGCGTCTTCAGGGCTGCTTCGACGTTGGCCTTGCGTTGGTCGTCGCTGCCCGCGTCCACGTAGACGAACGGCGTCAGGTAGTCGAGCGCGATCACGACCGTGGCTCTGGACTCGACCGCCGCGCGCAACTGCTGGGAAGCCACGGAGGAGGTCGGGAAGGTGCGCTTCTCGATGGGCGTGTGAGGGAACAGAAGCGTCGCCTCGACGATGTCCGCCAGCGAAGTCTTGGCGCCGATCTCCTTTTCGAGGCCGAAGCCCTCGGTCATGTCGGATCCGACGACGAAAGCGCGCGCGAACAGGGCCACCTCAGGCTTCGGCGGCGCGGCCGGGGCGACCTGGGCGACCGGGTCTCCGGCAAGGCAAACGAGGAACAGGGCTAGGCTCGACATGAAATCACTCCGGTCTCCTTGGGCTCCGCGGACCGAACTGTTCTACCATCCGGCGCTCAGGCGGGACGATCCATGCGCGAGACCCTTCCCGAGAAGCGACGATACGAGTTCTTCGTCACCTGTGCCCCCGGCCTGGAGCCCTTCCTGCACGAGGAAATCCGGGGTCTGAAGCTCTCCCGCCACGAGCGGCAGGTCGGGGGCGTGCGCTTCGAGGGCACGCTGCGCGACGCCTGGCGGGCCAACCTCGAACTGCGGACCGCCGTCCGCGTGCTGCTGAAGGTGGCGCGGTTCGAGGCGCGCGACGACGCCGAACTCTACCGCGGCGTCCAGACCATCGACTGGAGCGCCCACCTCCTCCCCGAAGGCACCCTGCGCGTCGACGCCCACTCCAAGGACTCGGAACTCGAGCACACGCTCTTCGTGGAGCAGCGCACGAAGGACGCGATCTGCGACTCGATCCGCGACAAGACCGGCACGCGGCCCTCGGTGGATCTCGAGGACCCGGCACTCGGCGTCTACGTGCACCTGTTCCAGAACCGCTGCACCGTGCTGCTCGACACCTCGGGCGATTCCCTGCACAAACGCGGCTGGCGCCGGTTCCAGGGACGCGCGCCGCTCGCGGAGACACTGGGAGCCGCGGTCGTGCTCGCGTCGGGCTGGGATCGCCGCTCTCCGCTGGTCGATCCGTTCGCGGGTTCGGGCACGATCCTGATCGAGGCCGCCCTGATCGCCGGTGACGTCGCGCCGGGCATCTTCCGCTCGAGATTCGGCTTCGAGCGCTGGCCCGGTCACGACCACGCGGGGTGGACGGCGCTGCGCGATGCGACGCGGGCGCGCGGCGCACTGCCGAAGAAGCTCGTGCTGCGCGGGTTCGACGCCGATCGCGACGCGGTCGAGGGCGCACAGGAGAACGCCGCTTCGGCCGGGTTCGGGTCGAACATCGAATTCGAATGCGCCCCGATCGAACGTTTCGAGCCGAGAAAGGGCTGGAATGCCTGGCTCGCGACGAACGTCCCGTATGGCGAGCGCATCGGCGACGAGCGCGAGCTCACACCGATGTTCGAACGTTTCGGCGCGATCCTGCGCGAGCGCTGCGCGGGCTGGCACGTCGCCATCCTGTCTGGCAACGAGAACCTGACCCGCGCGCTCGGCCTCACGTTCGCGCGACGGATCGCGCTTCAAAACGGCGCGCTCGAGTGTCAGCTGAACATCGCCGACATCCCCTAGCGGCCCGGCGAAGGAGTCGACTCTCTCAGCGCGGCGGCGTTGGCACCGAGCACGGCCCGACGAGCTCGACGCCGCAAGGCGCAGGCCGGCTGCGCCGAGAGAGGCGGTTTCCTCGGCGGGCTTGACCCGCTCAGTGGTGGTGATGTCCGTGCGGCCCGTGCGGATGGCCGTGCGCGACTTCCTCGCCCGTCGCCTCGCGAACTCCGGCGATGGCAACCGCGAAATGGAGCGTCTTGCCGGCCAGGGGATGGTTCATGTCGATGACGACGTTTTCGCCCTCGACCTTCACGATCCAGATCGTCTGCGAATCGCCGTCGGGATCCTCCGCGCCGAACTGCATGCCCGGTTCGAGGTCGATGTCCTCGGGGAAGGCCTGGCGCGGAACGCGTTGCACACCACGCGGATCGTGGACGCCGTAGCCGTCCTCGGGACGGACCTTCACGTCGAACTTCTCCCCGACCGCGCGCCCTTCGAGGCCGCTCTCGAGGCCCGGCACGATGTTGCCCGCGCCGTGCAGGTAGTCGAGGGGCGCGCCGCCCTCCGACGAGTCGATGACCACGCCGTCTTCGCCCTTGAGCGTGTAGTGGATGGAAACGATCTTGCCCTTCTGGATCTTCGTCATGACGGCGGTTCCCCGCGTGGTTCGCGGAACGGAGTGCGTGAGTTTTGGGGCGAACAGGATAGCGAGCCTGCGCCCCATGTTCTCCTCGAAATCAGGCCGCTTCGCGCAGACCCTCGAGAATCCGGCGCGACCCGTACGTGCGGATCAGCGATCCGAGGAGGAGCGCACCCAGGACCACAGCCGAGCCGATCGCGAGCCACCCGCGCGCGTGCTCGGCCTGTTCGCCGACGTGGGCCACCGGCGTGCGCCCGAGCATGGGATAGAGCTTGTCCACGAACCAACCCATGGCGACGACCGCTATCGAGAGCGCGACGAGTTGCACGACGACGACGCGCTTGCCGAGCACCCTCGAGAGCATGAACAGCGCCGCGGCATTGGTGCACGCCGAAGACGAGGCTCGAGGCGAGGTCGTCGAGCATCTCGATGTACGCGTAGCGCAGCACGCGCTCGAACCAACCGCGCTCTTCCTTCGAGTTCGCGCCCCCCACGGCGGCGACGATCGGTTCGGCCTGCACGCGCGTCTGCGGTGGCTTGATCTTCGCGATGACGGAGCCGTGAGAGTGGCCGTGAGCATGACCCTCCCCCCCGTGATCGTGCCCGTGACCGCCGGTGTGCGCGCACGCCGCGACCGTCTGGCTCGCCTTGGGCTCCGGGGTCGTGTCCAGCCCCGCGCGCACGAGACCGTTCACGGCGACGCCCGACGCGACAGCCGACACGATTGCGCCGATCGGTCGCGCGATCGCGAGCAGCGGATCGAGCAGCACGAAGCTCACGACGAGCGAATCCAGGCCCGTCTCCGGCGTGGAGATGGCGAATGCGCTCGTCGCCCCCTTGCTCGCCCCGGACCGGCGCAGCGAGACGGCGACAGGCACGACGGAGCAGGAGCACAGCGACAGCGGGGCCCCGAACAACGCGGCCCAGAGCACGGATTTCAAGTCGTTTCCGGCCAGCTTGCGCGCCAGACGAGCACGCTTCAGCACCAGGCTCACGAGCCCCGCCGCGAACAAGCCGAGCAGCAGGTACGGCGCCAGGTCGAGGAACACGTCCAGGCTCGCCACCAGCGCTCGGCGGCCGAAATCCAGCGCGCTGGAGACGAACGGCATCGATACCGCCGTGATCGCGATCCCGACGAGCACCGCAGCGAGTTTCAGCCGCGGCCGGTCGTGCCCGTGGAAGACTTCTGGCAGGAGATCGCACGTCGCGACGTAGAGGAACGTCCCGCAGGCGAATCCGACCAGGAGCGACTCGAGTTGCGGCAGCCCCACGAGGAGCTCGCGCCCGGCGAGGAACGCGGTGGGCTCGAGCACCACGAACAGCGCGAGCCACAACAGCATGCGTTTGCGCGACAGACCGGCGAGGCGCATCACGGTCGCGAGCGAGAACGTCTCGGTGGCCTTGTGTATCAGGAGCGAGGCGAGCAACTGCGCCCTCCCGCCCGGCTCCTCGAGCACCGCGGACAGCGAAACGCCGGCGGTCAGCGCGTGCAGCGACAGCCCGACGAAGGTCGCCCACCACAGGACCATGTGCGGATTCCCGCTGCGTCCCTCGGCCAGTGTCGGCAGCCACACCCTCTCGATCGCGAAGAGGAGCAGCAGCCCGGCGAGCGCCGCGACCCACGGACCGAGACCGGTCACGGCATGCTCGACGTGTGCTCCGTGCCCATGATCGCCGACGCCGGCCATGTGCGGCAGGAGGTCGAGGAAGATGGTGCCGAGGAACACTCCGGCCGCCAGGGCGACGAAAACGTGCAACCCGCGCTCCGACCAGCGCTCGTACAGCGGCAGCAACGCCCCGACGACGCCGGCAGCGAGGAGCAGCGCAGCGATTTCGATCAGATGGAGGTCCACGGTAGCCGCGAGGGCGGCTCGCGAATCCATGCTCTCTGTGCTGGCGGACCCCGCGTCCCGCGCCTGTGGTCCTCACTGGGGATCCACCGCTCCGTGCTGGCCCCGAAAGGCTCGCGGTTCGCGCCGAAAGCGGGAGTACTTGAACCAGGCCGCATGTTCAGTTCCTGGTCATGTCGGACGAGCCGGTCCAACGGCGAACGCCCCAACGTCTCGGCCTGAGTCGAAGGTGCGCGCAGCGTGGATACTCCCAGGCGTTCACTCGCGGGGCCTCACCCAGGTCGCTGGCACATGCATTCCGCATCGTAGCTTCTCCACCAAAGGACGATCCGGACGCAACAGGGACCGAGCCTGGCCCCGGTCCCTGGGCGACCAGGCCAGTGACCGAAACAGGGAGATGGACCTGGTCTGCGAGGACCCGTGTGGCCTCGTGCTCGGTAGGTGCACCCGTGATTCTTCCGGTCCCACACCAACCCAGGCGCCCGGCAATGAGTGTATCGCTGTGCGGACCAGGGCGGGCAGTGACTGCGTTCACGGAACGACGATCGTGGTAGCGACAGCTCGCATCAGCGCGAGGCCCTGATCGTCAGGAGTGAGCGTAGCGAACGCCTCCAGCACAGCCAACGGCCTCCCCACGTGCTTCTGGCTGCGGTAGTCGGTCCGCGAGGCCCGCTGCGGCTGTCCCGGGCGTCGCCACAGAAGCTCGAGTCGGCCCGACACCCGGTCATGATTCCGGGGGCCTCCGGTCCTCTGGGACGAAAGGCGCGCTGTACGCCGTTGCGACGGGGCCGGGACACGCTGACGCCAACGCTTGGGAGGGGTGACTCGTATGCGCGCGGCGTTCGTCTCGAAGCCCCGCCTCCTCGGCCCGCGGAAGGAGGGAGGGTTCATCGCCCTTGTCAGGCTCGTACCGAGCGGATACCTAGTTACCCCCCCAAAAGGCGCCCGGACCCGATCGAACGCGCGGATGCATCCGCCCCGAGTCGGTTTCACGCCTCCACGAGATCCCCCCTGCGGCGCGCACTCGCGGCGCGTCGCCACCCGCCATGATCGAGATCAAGAACCTCACCAAGGACTTCGGTTCGCTGCGCGCCGTCGACGGCATCACGTTCAGCGTGCGGCGCGGCGAGGTGCTCGGTTTCCTCGGCCCGAACGGAGCCGGCAAGTCGACCACGATGAAGATGCTGACCGGCTTCCTCGCGCCGACTTCCGGCACCGCGTCGATCGCCGGCCACGACATCGAGAACGAGCCGATCGCGGCCAAGAGGAAGCTCGGGTACCTGCCGGAAGGCGCGCCGGCGTACAGCGACATGACCCCGGCCTCCTTCCTCAGCTTCGCCGCGGACATCCGCGGACTG
>JBGATY010000069.1:0-17190 GCA_044228955.1 Planctomycetota bacterium
GGCGACGACGAGAGCTGCGGCGCGATGATCGCCATGCTGGACGGGAAGAACACGCTGACCATCAACAGCGCCGAAAAAGCCCTGACGCAGTTGACGGGACTCGCGCTCGGCCGCAATTCGAAGCCCTGGACGAAGTGGCGTGAACACGAGACCGAGTGGTTCGAGACGAACTACGCTCGACTCCAGGAAGAACTCGCGAGCGGCGAGGCCGGACGTGTCGCCGATGCCGTGCGCGACCTCGCCGGGCATCGGCTGTTCCGGCATCAGGCGGCCCTGGCCGTGTTGCCGCTGCTCGGGACGGCGGACGCCGACTTGCAGCGCCAAGGGTGCATCGCCCTGGGCCTATTGGGCTCTTCCCGCGCACTTCCCGCGCTCCTCGACAAACTCGAAGCGTCCGACGAGGGCGTCCGCACAGCGGCGCACGCAGCGCTCCGGAAGCTGACCGGCCTCGACCTGCCCCCTGACGTCAACGCCTGGCGTCCCGTGATCGTCGCGGGCGGCTGAGTCCGTCGCAGGGGAACTCGATCAGCGCAGCTTGATCTCGAGGCTCTGGTCGCGAGCCTTCTCGCCTTGCCAGGAGACGACAGCGCGGTCGCCCTTGCCGCGCACGAACCAGCGCACGCGCACGTCCTCGCGACTCCCGATGCCCTTCTCGCGCAGCAATCGCGCCGGCTCGCGCTCGGCGAGTTGGATGCGCTCGGGGTGCCAACGATCCGTGCGGAAACCGCCGGCGAGGACCTCGACGTCGCGACCCTGGATCGTGAACGCGTCGGGAGTGCCGATCTTCTGCTTCGCCGCCTGGGCGGTGCGCGTGGGGATCGCGTGCAAGTTCTGGAACACGACGTCGACCGCGAGCAGCCCATCGCCCAGGTCCGTCGTCACGGCATCCGTGATCCTGACGCGCGGCATCGCCTGCGCATGGCTGATGTTGAACATCGAATTCCTGTGCAACATCTCCTCGATCATGAACGTCGGAGGAACGCGACCGTAGTCCTTGCGATAGCCGCCGACTTCGATCTTGCCGTAGAAGGGGTGATCGACGGGATGCCAGTCGACGAACGCCGAGCCCGCGAGGAGCTTGTCGTCGAAGAACCAGCGGTCCTTGGGGTCAGGTTTGTTCTTGCCATCTCCCCACTGCTGGTCGCTGTTCCACAGTTCGTTCGTGAACGAGATGATCCCGAGGCCCTCGTAGCCCCACGTCGCGAATCCGCCGTATACGGTGTACAGGTCCTTCCAGATCACCATGTAGCGGTAGAAGGGCAGCATCTTCTCGCCCTGCTTCCCGAGTTCGTCGAACACGCGCACGTCCTCGCGCTCGTACTCGCCGTAGGACTCGGCGCCGGGGCCGCGCAGGATCATCCCGCCGGCATTGTGGAAGCTCTGCAGCGCGGCGATGTTCGGGTGGGCCAGCACGAAGCGTGCGATCGCGCGCGGCTCGGGCCAGTACAAGGGATACGGGCCGGCCCCGAATTGCACGTGGTTCGGTTGCCACATCGACGGCCACGAGCGGTTCATGTCGTAGCCGCCGACTTCGTCTTCGTTGATGCGCCCGTCGCCGTCGTCGTCGATGCCCTCCTCGCCGAGCATGATCCAGTCGCCCTTCTTGCCCTCGTCGTTCTGCGGCACGGGCGTCAGGATGCGGGGATCGTCGGGATCCTGGCGATGCGTGCCCTGTCCCGGCACGTACTTGCGCATCTGCGTGATCATGCCGTCGCCGTCGAGGTCGTTGGGCGGATCCTCGTCGAAGAGTCCGTCGCCGTCGTCGTCCCAGGGCTGGACGCCCGTGCGCGAACTCGACGAGTCGTGCGCCTTCTCGAACCAGTGCGCGCGCCCGTCGGGGTTCTGCGAAGGACAGAAGTAGAAGGCCGAGTCGGCGACCAGGCTCTTGATCTCGGCATTGGTCGTGCGGTTCTCGAGCAGGTACCAGAGCGTGTAGAGGACGGTCTCGCCCGCCTGGACTTCGTTGCCGTGCACGTTGCCGTCGATCCACATCGCGGGCTTCTCCGTGTCCTTGCCCGTCGATGGATCGTCGAGCGTGTACACGCGGATCTCGCGACTCTCGATGGTGTGGCCGATCACCTCGGACCGGACCAGCGTCGGATACGCGGCCACGAGGCGATCGAAATGGGCATAGAGTTCGTCGAGGTCGTAGAGCCGATTCCAGGCGATCTCGACCTTCGGCACGTGACCGACGGGCGTGCCTGGGAACCCGGTTTCCGGCTTCGTGTCCTGAGCGAGGACCAGAGCCAGCGCGAACAGGGAGCACATCATTTCACCTCCGGGATCACGCTGGCGGAGCCGGCGATGTCACTGTCGTACTGGATCTTCATGGAGGACGGGGCCGCACCGCGCACGAGCCAGCGGAATTCCTTGCGACCTCCGCTTCCGTCCAGTTCCGGCACGAGTCCCTGCTTCGTGCCGGCCAGGATCACGGCACCCGCGGGCAGAGCAAGGGTCACGCGCACGGGCCGCGTGATTCCCGTGCGGACACCGAGCACGCTCGAGAAGGGCAAGAGTGAGTCGTTGACGAGCGCGCCCGTGACTTCCCACAGACCGGCTCCCATGTCCTTCGCGGCGAACTCGACCAGACGCACGCGGGGCAGCGCTTCGCCGAGCATGATCAACGCCTCGACGTTTTTCGCCGCGATGTCCGCGCGCTCGGCGGCGGGCGGCTCGCACAGCGCATAGGGCGCCATGCCGCCTATCTCGACTTCACCCAATTCGGGGTGCGTGAACTTCTTCCACGGCAGGAAACGGGCACTCTCGCCCTTTGCGTCGATCCAGCGCAGTCGCTTGACCTCGTCCGAGGGTGACTCCTTCTCTTCGCTCTTCTTCTTGTCCTCGCCTTTCTTCGCCGGCGCCTCGGACTCGCCATCTTTCTTCGGTGCCGATTCTTCGAGCGGAATCGTCCACGGGCACACGTTCACGACCCACAGGCCGCGCTGCGCCTGCGCCCAGGCCTGGAACGTGCCCGCGTCCTTGCCGTCGCCTTTGACCGCGCTGCCGAGACTCTTGAAGCGCTTGCCCAACTCGGTCGACACCGCTGCGTCGGACTCGGGAATGCCCTCGGACGGATTGGCGGAGAGGCGTGGAGCCTTGCCTTCGGCCTTGACCTTCTCGACCACGTTGTCGAGCGTTCCGTACGTCAGCACCAGCGCGATGTCGCGGTGCAACAGGACGAACTCGCACAGGGCGCGCGCACCGGGCTCGTCGGTCGGAAAGCGCCCCGACGCGAGCCCGTGTTCGACCCAGCCCTGCGGGAAGTTGCGGTTGAGCACGGCGTCCTGTTCCTGATCTTCGGACGCGACTTCGTCCTTGTCGCCGTCGCGGCCCTCGCGAACGAGCTTGAATGTCCCGCGTTGACCCTTGGCGTGATCCGCCTTGATCGAACTGCGCTCGTCCAGCGGATCGACCGTCCACTCGCCCATGGGATCGGGAACCCGCATCCACGCGACGACACCGTCGCCATCGACGTCCGCGGGCGGATCCTCGCCCATCCGGCCGTCGCGATCGTCGTCCACTCCCGGACCGCTCGCCGTCTCCTCGAAGAGCGGAACGGCGAAGCGCGCCTCCGCGGCGTCGACGTCGACACGCGGGATCACGTACAGCGTCGTCGAGTCGAGCAGGGACTTCACGCGCGCGTCCGAGCCGTAGCGCCGGGTCAGCTCCCGCACGTGATCGAGTGCGAGGCCGCTCGTCCACACCAGCGGTCCGTCCACGTTCGCGACCACCAGGATCGCGGGTCGGCCCGGCGCCAATTCCCCGGCCGCGACGCGCAGCGCCTCGATGCGCCGGCCCTTGCGCGACTCGCCGACGGGGATCACCGTCACGAGGTTCTGGTGTTCTGTCGCGAGCCGCGACATGGCGATCTGGAGATCGCGCTGATCCAGGTTGCGTACTCGTGTCGTGTCCTGTGCGTCCTGGAACGAAGCGAGCGCGATGGCGAGGATCGACACGATCCCTGTGACTGTCGTCATGAATGGCTCCCTTTGCGATGGGGGCGCACAGCGTAACGTGCGTCAGGAGGTTAGGAACCGCTCGATGTCGCCGATTCGGGCTTCCGCGTCGCGATCGCCGATGTCGATCAGGCGCTCCAGGTAGTCGCTCTGGAACATCACCAGGGACAGCAGGTCGTTCGACTTCGTCTGGCGCGTGCCGAGACCGCGCGTCAAGAAGCGGAACGCGTGCGGGAGCCGGGCTTCGTACTCGTTCGCGAGCCGCCCGAGGTCCACCGATGGCCTCAAGACGAGCAGGTCGACCTTGCGCAACGACCCGCGATGCTCTGGAGGAATCACGTCGAGGATGCGATTGACCCGATCCAGCGACAGGGCGTCGGCGTCGAAAAGGTCGAGGAATATCGCGTTGAACACCGAGCCGACGATCTGCGCTGGAGGGGGATAGTCGACGATCGCGGGCCTGTCGGCTTCGGACCGGGTTCGAGCGTAGCGCGTGGAGATCGCCAGGATCCGCGACGCGCCCAGGTGCACCGCCGGCGACAGCGGAGCCGTCAAGCGAATGCCGCCGTCGCCGTACCAGTTGTCGCCGATGCGCACCGCCGGAAAGAAGATCGGCAGCGACGTCGAGGCCATGATGTGCTCGACGGAGAGTTCGACGAGTTCGCTGCGGCGGTGCGCGCGCTCCCACTTCTCGACGTCGCGTCCCTGGACCCAGGTGATCGACTGCCCGGTCGAGTAGCTCGAGGTCGTGATGGCGAGTGCGCGCAACTCGCCGAGTTCCAGGTTCGCGGATATGCCGCGTAGACGGCCCGATCCGTCGCCGAGCCTGTCCGTCAGCAGTTCGCGCAGCGGGCTCGTGTCGACGAGGGCGCGCGACTTGGGCGCCTTGATCAGCCCGCCCGAGACGAGTTTCAGACCGGTGCGCAAGACGTTGCCGGCGAGCGCGAATGACCCCACGCGGAAGACCCGCTCCGGCTCGAGCGTGCTCCACAACTCCACGAGTTCGGGCAACCGTTGGGCCAGCGTGCCCGTGCGCGAAGCGAGGAAGCCCGCGTTGATCGCTCCGGCAGAGACGCCGGTCAAGATGGGGATGCGCAACTCCTTGAAGTGGCGGCCGATCGCGCGCAGGCAGCCGACCTGGTACGCGGCTCGCGCTCCGCCCCCGCTCATGACGAGTGCGAGTGCGTTCTGGCCGGTGGCGATCATGTGCGCTCAGCTCGCGGGCAGGTACGCACGCGCCAGGACCCGGAACGAATCGACCTGCGCGTCGCGCCAGGCCGTGTCGCGACCGAGTTCGCGCGCGAGGATATCAGCCGCGCGCGGAGCCATCTCGATCGCGGCGCGGGCGTCGAGGAAGAGAGCGCGCGACCTCCGGGCGAGCACGTCCTCGAGGGTGCGGGCCATCTCGGCTCGCGCGTGCCAGACGATCTCGGCACCGATCGTGTCGAGTCGCGGGTGGAGCCGCTCGGCGAGTGCGGGTTCACGGCGCGCGATCTCGCGAATCTCAGCCGCATCCGTGCCGTAGACGGCGAGCGCGCCGAACTTCTCCGCGTGGGGGTGCCAGCCGTGGATGTTCAAGGCGCGCGTCTTGCACTCGGCGTCGGGCAACTGCGCGAGCGTCGCAGCCTGATCGACAGAGCCCTGGGCCATGTTGCGGTACGTGGTCCACTTCCCGCCCGTGATCGTGAGCAGACCGTTCTTGTCGATGTGCGAGGAGTGGTCGCGCGACAGAGCGCTGGTCGATTTCCCCTCACCGTGCTTCACGAGCGGCCGGATCCCGGCGAACATCGACAGCACGTCGGCGCGCGTGGGCGAGCGCGAGAGGTAGCCCGCTGCCGTCGACAGGATGAACTCGATCTCGTGCTCGAGCGCGATCGGTTCGAGCGCCGCCGACTCGATGGGGGTGTCGGTCGTACCGACGAGCGTGTGGTCGTGCCAGGGTATCGCGAAGAGCACGCGCCCGTCGCTCGTGTGGGGGACCATGATCGCCGCGTCTCCGGGCAGGAACGAGCGATCGAAGACGAGGTGGATGCCCTGGCTCGGCGCGATCATCGCCTTTGCTTCGCGGTCGGCGAGCCGACGCACGTCGTCGGAGAATGCGCCCGTCGCGTTGACGACGACACGCGCCTTCACGCTGACCCTCCGGCCGCTCTCGCCCTCCACGAATGCGAGCGCGTCGACCAGGCCGTCGGCATTCCTCCCCAACTCGACGACACGCGCGTAGTTGAGGAGCGCGGCACCCTGCTCGTGGGCCGTCGTCACCATGTTCACGAGCAGGCGCGCGTCGTCGAACTGCCCGTCGTAGTACACGACCCCGCCGCGCAGGCCTTCGCGCTTGAGGGTCGGCAGGCGCTCGAGCGTCTCGTCCTTCGACAGGATCTCGCTCTTCCCGAACCCGTACTTGCCGGCGAGCAGGTTGTACATCTTCAACCCGAGCCCGTAGAACGGGGCTTCCCACCATTCGTAGTTCGGGACGATGAACGCGAGATCGCGCACGATGTGCGGCGCGTTGCGGCGCAACAGGCCGCGCTCCTTCAACGCCTCCATCACGAGCGCGACGTTGCCTTGCTCGAGGTAGCGCACGCCGCCGTGGACGAGCTTCGTGCTGCGGCTGGACGTGCCTTTGCCGAAGTCGTGCTGCTCGAGCAGCAGGACGTCGTAGCCGCGCGAGGCCGCGTCGATCGCGACGCCCACCCCGGTCGCGCCCCCGCCCACGACGACGATGTCGTATGCGCCGGAATGCGCCTCGATGCGCGCGAAGATCTCGGCGCGGTTCACGCGCGATCGATCAGAGCTTGCCCTTGATGGCGTCGAGGAGCTGGAAACTCTTGTCCTTGTCGCCCGTCGAGCCGACGCGCACCGCGAGGTCGGTCACGCGGTCACCCTTGCCGAAGGTCGTGAACTCGTACGTGCGCTCGTCGGGGCTCGTGGCGATGAGCTTCCCTTCCGACGCGTTCGACGTGAAGACGACCTCCGTGAGGTTCATTTCCCGGGCGACTTCGCGGGCCGCCGCGATCGCCTGGTCGGGGGTCGCGCTGACGAGCGTCGAGTAGGTGCCGAAGCTGTGCTTCACGCCCTGAGCGTCGATGTGACACCCCGCGAAAGGCAGGAGTGCGAGGGCGACGAATAGGACGAAGATGCGAGATGCGTTGAACATGATCCGAGTGGTCTCCGAGTGGACTCCGGGGCGCAACTGCATGGACGGGCCCGCGGGTCTGAAGCACCGAAACTAGAGCGTGCGAGGGAGGGCGTTCAACAGGATGAGGCACGGTTGGCCGAATAGAGCCCCGTGCCGACGGAAACACCTCGAAACATAGGTATCACACGCACTTCGCCAGGATGATGCAATGTGGTTTTCGGCGCGCTCAACGCTTCCCGAGGACGACCGCGACGCGTTCTTTCATCTCGGCCGAGGCCCACAGCGGCACCTCTTTCTTGCGGAAGCGATCGAGGGTCGCGGGTGTCACGTCGGTCACGCCCTGGCGCAGGACCTGCTTCGTCAGCGCATACGGCGCGCGCGGGTACGAGGACAGGATCTGGAGGCGCATCTTGGCGATGTCCTCGGCATCGTCGGCGATCTCGTCGATGAGCCCGAGCGCGAGCGCCTCGTCGACGTCGGACAGGCCGGCGCCGAGCATCACACGCTCGCGCACGTGCGGAGCGAGGCGAGCACGGACGATGCCGAAGATCGCGGGCGGAAAACACGCGCCGAGGGCGATCTCGTTGACGCCGATCTTGATCTTCGGATCGCGCCGCGCGACGCGCCAATCGCAACACATCATGAGCACGCAGCCTCCGGCGATCGCGTGACCCGAGACGCAGGCCACGGTCGGAGCGGGGTGCAGGTAGATACGCGCGGCGAGCGTGTCCAAGCGACGCAGGAAGGCCTCCATTCCGCGTTCGTCCAGGCTCGCGACCTCTTTCAGGTTCAGGCCCGCCGAGAAGGCATCGGCGGTGCCGGAAATGAGCAGCGGTTCCTTGCCGGCGCGTTCCAACTCGAACTCGAGCCAGCCCATCAGGTCATTTCCGAGCGCGTTCTTCGCCGGATGGTTCATGCGGATTTCGTACATGGTCGCTCTCCTCCTCGGCAGTCCGTTCGCGTGCCGAACTCGGTGGCAGTGTGCCATACTCTCGGGATGAACTCGATGCGACATTTCGCGAGCGACAACAACGCTCCGGTTCATCCCGCGATCCTCGAAGCGATCGCCGCCGCGAACGTCGGACACGAGCGCGCGTACGGAGACGACCGCCATACGCAGGCGATGGAAGCTCGTTTCCGGGAGCATTTCGGCGCCGCCGCGCGCGCCTACTGCGTGTTCGGCGGCACCGGGGCGAACGTGCTCGGCTTGCAGTCCCTGGCTCGGCCCCACGAATCCGTCATGTGTGCGCAGGGGGCGCACATCGACGTCGACGAATGTGGCGCGCCCGAGCATTACACCGGCTGCAAGCTGGTCGCGATCGAGACGCGCGACGGCAAGCTCACGCCCGACCTGGTCGCGCGCCACATCCACGGGGTCGGCGATCAGCACCACGTCCAGCCGCGTGTCGTGTCGATCACCCAATCGACCGAGGTCGGCACCGTCTACGAGCCGCGCGAGATCCGCGCGCTGGCCGATTTCGCGCATTCGAGGTCCATGTTCCTGCACATGGACGGCGCACGGCTCGCAAACGCTGCGGCGGCGCTCGACGTCCCGTTCGCCGCGATCACGACCGACGCCGGCGTCGACGTGCTGTCGTTCGGTGGCACGAAGAACGGATTGATGGGAGCGGAAGCGGTCGTGTTCCTGAATCCGGACCTCGGCCGGGAATTCAGGTTCCTGCGCAAGCAGGGCATGCAGCTCGCTTCCAAGATGCGCTTCGTCGCCGCGCAACTGGCCCGCGTCCTCGAAGGCGAACTGTGGAAGGCGAACGCGGCGCACGCGAACGCCATGGCCCGGCGGTTGGGCGAACAGGCCTCGTCGGTGCGCGGCGTCGAACTCGCCTTTCCGGTGCGCGCGAACGGGGTCTTCGCCATCCTGCCGCGCGAGTGGATCGCGCCCCTGCAGGAACGCTCGTTCTTCTACGTCTGGGATGAAGAACGTCCGATCGTGCGCTGGATGTGCTCGTTCGACACGATGCCCGAGGACGTCGACGCGTTCGTCCGCGCGCTGAAGTCCATGGCTCGGAAGTAGCCGAGCTTCGCTGCCCTCAGGTGGGGGTCGAATTCTGCTGGAAGGCCTGCTTCACTTCGCTGTTCGCGAGCACGACGATCGCCCAGATGCCGACGGGGATGCCGAACAGGCACGCGCAGCTCGAGAAGCAGGGGATCATCCCGAGGATCGCGGCGATGAGCGCAATCGGCCAACTGCGCAGCTTCATCATCTGCAAGCCGCCGTAGACGATGAACGCCGAGCCGGCGAGACACAGGAGTCCGGTGACGATGTTCATCACGCTCGAACTCGCGCTCATCTGCTCGAATTGCGAAAGCTGTTCCGCGTTGAACAGGCCTGTCGTCTTGTAGATGGTGCCCATCATCGCCGAGGCGACGAGGCCGATCACACCCAGGACTCCCCCGAGCACCCCGACGACGATCAGGGCGACGGCGGGACCTTTGACGCGTTCTTGCATGTTGGCTCTCTCCTCTGCATGGCGTACGCCCTCACCAGGGACGCCGATTCGCACAGAGAGAAACAGGTTTCGCGCGCGAGATCAACTCCCGGGCCCGATCAGCCCTCGACGCGCCCGAACAGGCGTTCGCGTTGGATCTTGTCGCCGCCGATCTTCACGACCGATTCGCGGATCGCGCGCAACTCGCCGCCCTTCAGGATGGTCAGGGCATTCTTGGCGGCCTTCGCGAGGGCTTCGTCCTTGGTGTCCTTCGTCGCGGCCTCGACGATGGGCGCCCAGGTGTCGTCGCGCGACAAAGCCATCGCGCACACGACGGCAGTACGTTCCTTGTCGGTGCCCTTGTCGAGCAGTGTCTTCAGCGTCTCCTTGACTTCCGGCTCCGCGTCGCACGACCCGAGAGCCAGGATCGCGTTCAGGCGCAAGAGCTCGTTCTTCTCGCTCTTGGCGCGCTTGACGAGCAACGCGCGCACTTTCGAATCCGCCGCTCCGCTCGCGCCGAGCGCGCGCAGCATCTCCTTCTCGACCGCGGGATCTTCTTCCTTCGTAAGCAACGTCTGGATGACCTTCGCCGCCTCGGGCGCGGCGAGTTGTTCGAGCGCGACAGCGGCTTCGGCGCGGATCGACGCGTCGTGATCCTCGAGCGCATCCGCGGCGAGCTTCCAGTACGCGACGGGTGAGAACACGCCGATCGCGTGCAGGATCATCTTGTGCTTCTCGGTTCCTCCGCCACCGCGGGCGCCGCCACCACCACCGCCGCGACCACCACCACCACCGCCGGGCCCGCCGCCCGCCCCGCCGCTGCGCATCTCGTCCTGCACGAAGTCGAGCGCCTCGGGATCGTCCGACATCAGGACGCGCGCGAACGCCAGGATGCGCTCACTCTGCTCGAGCGTGCCCTTGCGCAGCGTCTTGATCAGCTCGGTCAATTCCTTCTTGGTGGGCGCGACGTTGGCGCCCGCGAGCGAGTTCTTCGGATCGTTCACGCCACCGAGAACCAGTCGTCGCGGCATGCGCGCGTCCTCGGGCATCGCGAGCTTCAGCGTCGGATCGTTCTTCGAGAGCGCGGTGACGAAGCACCACGTCAGCTCGTGCGCGTTGATCTCGTACGGGACGGATAGGATCACCTTGCCGTCCGGCCCGATGAACACGTTTTGCGGAGCGACCGTCAAGCCCTGCGCGTCCGTCTTCAGGACCTCGGCCCGCGCCGCGACGTCGGTCTTCTTGTGGTCGAGGCAGTAGAGCCCGGGAAACTTCGGGCACGGCTTGTCGGGGGCGGCGTGCTCGCCCGTCGATGCGACCAGGTTGAGCGTGCTCTTCGACAGTTCGAGGACGCCCTTGTCCGTGTAGACCTTCTCGAGCATGCGCTCGTTGGCCTTCTCGCCGTCCATGTTCACGGCCAGGAACACGACCTTCTTCTCCGCCGCGGCGCGCTCGAGGGTCTTTTCGAACGACGTCTGCCATTGGATGTCGTTCCCCGCGGGATGCGCGAGGAGGGCGGTGAGGAGGGCGAGCGAGGTGGCGCGGATCATGTCGTTTCCCCGAAAGGGTGCGGTTCGCCCACCCTAACCCCGGACACCGGCACCGGTAGCGTCGAACCCGGGGGATTCCTCTCCGCGGTACCATGCCTCCCACGATGATCTTCAAGCCCTACTATCTCGACTGCCTGGCTCATGCTTCCTACCTGCTGGGTGACGAGGCCACTGGGTCGGCGGTGATCGTCGATCCGCAGCGCGACGTCGAGGGTTATTTGAAGGATGCGGCGGCGCTCGGTCTCGTGATCCGGCACGTGGTCTTGACGCACTTCCACGCCGATTTCGTGGCCGGGCACATCGAACTCGCGGCAGCCACGGGGGCGCGCATCCACCTCGGCGCGAAGGCGCACGCGGAGTACGAATTCCATCCTCTCACCGACGGGAGCGAGATCGTCCTCGGCAAGCTGCGCCTCCGCGCGCTCGAGACGCCGGGTCATACGCCGGAGAGCATCACGCTGCTCGTGTTCGACGATGCGCGCGATGCGGACCGGCCGAAGATGGCGTTGACCGGCGACACGCTGTTCGTCGGCGACGTCGGGCGTCCGGACTTGATGGCGTCGGCGGGCATGAGCGCGAACGACCTCGCCGAGCGCATGTACGAGACGGTGCGCACCAAGCTCGCTCCGCTGCCCGACGACGTCGAAGTGTGGCCGGCGCACGGCGCGGGCTCGATGTGCGGCAAGAGCCTGTCGAAGGAGCGCTCGTCGACGATCGGCGCGCAGAAGCAGTCGAATTGGGCCTTTCGCACGATGACGAAGGCCGAGTTCACGCGCGAGGCCACGAGCGGTCTGCCGCTGCAGCCCTCGTATTTCGGCTTCGACGCGGAAATGAATCGCAAGCGCCGGCCGACGCTGGCGGCCGTGCTCGAGCGCGAGCTCGCGCCCGTCTCTCTCGACGTGATCCTCTCCGCGCTCCGCCGCGGCGACACCGTGCTCGACACGCGCGATCCCGACGAATTCGCGCGCGGTCACCTGAGGGGCTCGATCAACATCGGCCTCGGCGGCAAGTACGCGTCCTGGGCCGGCGTCCTGCTCGACCGCGCGAAACCGATCTGGCTCGTCGCGACTCCCGGCCGCGAGCGCGAAGCCGCGCTGCGCCTCGGGCGCATCGGCTTCGATTTCGTCAAGGGCTATCTCGATGGCGGCGCGACGACCGTCGCGAACCGTTCCGATCTCACGGCGAGCTTTCGCCGCGTCACCGCCGACGAGCTGGCGCGCGAGCTCGCGTCGAAATCACCGCCGCACGTCCTCGACATCCGCGCAGAATCCGAGTGGCAGGCGCAGCACATCGACGGCGCGCAGCTCGTCCCGCTCCCCGATCTCGAACGGCGCGTCGCCGAGATCCCGCGCGGCTCGCGCGTCACGATTCACTGCGCCGGCGGCTACCGCAGTTCGATCGCCGCGAGTCTGCTCCTGAAGCACGGGTTCACGAACGTCGAGGACCTGATCGGCGGGTTCGCGGCGTGGGAGACGCGCGCGAAACCCAGTTGATCAGTCCATGTGCGCCACGACGCGTTCGTCGCCCATTTGCAGGCGAGCTTGGATGCGCGACGTGACGTTCGTGAAGCGGGAGCGGGTGAAGCGCTCGAACAACGCCTGGTAGGTGCGGAACACGCCCTTGGTCGAGAGTCGGTAGATGAAGTCGACCCAAGTCCAGTAGCGCGGGCCCGACAAACCCTGCGCGCTGGCGTAAATCATCGCCTGCTCGGCGACCAGGTACTCGGCGTGGAGCATGAAGAGGATCAAGTACGGGCGGTACATCCACTTCGGCTTGATCAGCGTCGGCACGAAGCGCATCAGCCAGGGATTGCGCACCGTCAGCGGGAAGAGCTTCTGGAGGTTCTCGATCTGGTGCTTGTTCTCGAACATCACCGGTGCGGTGCGGCGGAAGTTGATCGGGAACTCGTCGAGAGAGGCGATGGCATAGCCCATCTCGCGCGTCGTTTCCTCGATGTCGAACATCGGGTAGGGCTGCATGAGCGACACCATCGGGTGTTCGACTTTGGCCTCGATGTTGAGTCGTATCGTGTCGAGTTCGTCCTCGATCGTGCCGCCCGGGCCGCCGAGGATGTTGAGCGAGCCGAGGCGGATGCCGTGCTTGCGGATCCAACCCGATGCGTCGATCAACTGCTGGCGTGTCGTGTGCTTGCGGAACACGGCGTTCCTGATGTGGTCGTTCGCGGCTTCGAAAGCGATGCGTGCGTACACGCAGCCGGCCGCGCGCAACTTCTTGATGTGATCCTCGGTGGTCATGTTGGCCATCAAGATCACGTCGAAGGGGATGCCGATTTCCTTCGGATAGCGCTCGCAGAACTCGTCGAGCCAGTCGTTGCGCAGGTTGAAGATGTCGTCGACGAAGTGGACGAACTTCAGGTTGTACTTCGCGCGCACCTGCTTGATCTCTTCGAGCAGGTGCGTGACCGAGCGCTTCCTCACGTACTCGCCATTGCGCGTGTTGTAGATCTTCTTCTTCATCGCGTGGTGGAAGCAGAAGGAACACGGCATCGGGCAGCCACGCTGGCTGACGAAGACCTTGCGGTCGGCCTCGCGGTAGATGGCGCCGGCGTCGTACACCACGTCGCGGTCGGGGAAGCCGAGGCTGTCGAGGTCCTGAACCAGCGGGCGCTGCGGGTTCTTGATGATCTCGCCCGTGCGCTTGTGCTTGAACCAGAAGTTCTGGACGTCGTAATAGTCCTGCTTGTCGCGCAGGCGGTTCACCAGTTCGACGATGGCGAGTTCGCCCTCACCGCGGCAGACCGCGTCGATGCCCGGCGTCTCGACGAACTCGGGGCTGAACGTCGCGTGCGGACCGCCGAAGATGCTGATCGCATCCGGCATGATGTCCTTCACCTTGGCGTTGATCTCGGCGAGGTAGAGGTGCATCCCGGTCGTGACCGAGTAGCACAGCACGTCGGGCTGGTATTCCTTGACCTTGTCCGCCCAACCGCGATCAGGAAGGAACAGGGCCTTCGTCTCGTGTCCCGCGTCCTTGAGTGCGCGCGAGACGAACATGACCCCCAGCATTTCCTGGGGCAAGAACTCGCTGATGAAGAGGATGCGCATGGTGTCGGTGCCGAGGCGCAGGCGTGATGCCGGCGCAGGAGAGGAACGAAGGGTCTACTTCGAAAGCCTATCGGCACCATGCGATTCCGGGCGCAGCCTTTCGACCGGCGCATAGGAATCATGATGGCCCTGCCCCACGCGGCGCGCAGGGAAGGGCTTTGCATCCGTTGTCAGCACCCATTCCGCCCCCCTTTCGGGAAGGGGAACGAGCATCACGTCGAGTGCGTCGGTGGCGAGACGAGACTCGTGCGCGAACCGATCAGCGTCGGTGGGGCCGTCGCGGGTCGATCGACGACGTTGCACCAGGGCTGGCAGACCGCGGCAAGCGTCTCCACCGCCCGCAACGCGGATTGCGTTTCGCCGTGCTTGCGCTGGCGTTCGCTCGCGGCGCGAGCCAGGTCGCTCATCGAGAGCATGCCGACGATGCGACCGTCGCCGTCGACGATCGGAATCCTGCGCACGCGCAATTGACGCATCGCGCTCTCCGCGGCGCCGATCGAGTCGGTCGTCTTGCAAGCGCGCACGCCCTTCGACATCGCCGTGTCGACGCGAATGTCGAACAGCGCCCGTCCGGTCGTGAACGCGGCCATGCACAGGTCGCGATCCGTCACCATGGCGATCGGCTTCTGCTCCGCGTCGACGACGGGAATCACTCCGCAGTCGTGCTCCCACATCAGCCTGGCCGCGTATCCGGCCGAATCCTCTGCTCGACACGTGACCACGTCACGGGTCATCAGATCTCCAGTATTCATGTCTGCCTCCGAGGGTTGCAGGAGGGCGTCACGAGGAAGAGATCAGCGGTGCGGGCTCTGGAAAGGAAAGCCCCGTGACGCCGTTCGAACTCGTGCATCCTAGTCTCGATCGGCGAAACCGGCGCCTCCACGAAGTGCGCAGGATCCACGCACTCAATGCGAATTCGGCCTTGGCCCGCTATCTCGGACCGGGGCGCACGTTCATGATTCCGTCGCGGGCAGTCGGGATCTCGGTCGGTTTCATGTCATGGCTGCCGGGCCGCACCCGCGGGGACCTCGAGCCTCCTGCCGGCTCGACCGTCGCCATGTCCCGCACATCGGGCGTCGAGCGGCGGGGATTGTGAGCGACGGAGTCCGGCGATCGAGACGCGAGCGAGTCTCAGCACGAGCGGTCCGCGGCGCAGCGGGTCACGCGGCCTCGCGCCGTCGACGGATTCGAGCGCGAGGAAGTACAGGTCGTCGTGCTCGTTCGGCGCTGGTCATGGATCAGAAGCGATCGATCGCGGCCACGCGCCGCGCCGCTTCCAGTTCGCCGTCGCGCGGCGTGAACTCCAGGCCGACGAAACCGCGGTACCCCAACTGGAAGGCCTCTTTCATGACGCGCTGGTAGTTCACTTCTCCCGTGCCCGGATCGCGGCGGCCGGGATTGTCGGCGAGCTGGAAGTACGCGATGTGAGGGAAGCCCTCCTTCATGCGGCCGCACAGGTCGCCCTCGCTGATCTGCATGTGGTAGAGGTCCCAGCACAGCTTCATGCGCGGCGAATCGACGGCTTTCACGATGCGGATCGCGTCGGGCGAGCCGTACAGGCAGTGGCCCTTGTGATCGACGCGCACGTTCATCGGCTCGAGGATGAGCGTGATGCCGTACTTCTCCGCGATCGGCACGGCGCGCTTCAGACCGTCGATCACGGCCGAGTGCATCTCTTCCTTCGGGACACCCTTGCGATCGTTGCCCGCTACGACGAGGACCATCTTCGTGCCCAGTTTGAGGGCCGTTTCGCACGACGCGGTGATCTCGGCCACGAAGGCGTCGTGGTTCGCGGGGTCGTTGAGACCCGGCACGAAACCCCAGCCCGTGAACTGGACGATCTCGACGTGGCGCTCCCTCGAGACACGCGCGATGGCGTCGATGTCCTTGCCGCGCCACGGCCACATTTCGACGGCAGTGAAGCCTAGATCGGCGGCGCGCGCGATGCGCTGCGCGGGATCGTCGATACCGAAGTCCCACATCTCGATGTTCACCGCGTAGCGCAGGTTCCTTGTCACGCCCAGCTTGGCCGGATCCTCCGTGTCCGCCGGCAGGAGGGGTCGCACGGGGAGTTCGGTCAACTTGCGCTCTTGCGCGATCGCGCTGCCCGTCGCCAGCGCGATCGTGGCGCCACAGAAGCCGCGTCGGTCGAGTTTCATCGTCATCTCCTCAGAGGCTCGCCAGGTACTCGATCAAGTCGCGCATCTCCTCGCGCGAGAGGTGTTCGGAGAGGTTCCCGGGCATGGACGATATCCCGGGTTTCGTGCCCGCGATCGCGTCGCGCGCGATCGTCACGCGCTTGCCGTCGCCGAGCTGCAGCGTGACGTGATCGGGCACGTCCTCCACTGCGACGCCCTCGACCGGAGGACCATCGTGTTGGAACACGACGGTGCCGCGGAAGCCCGGAGCGAAGACGCGGTTGGGATCGACGATCGATTCGAGGATCGCCTGACGCGTCGAACGCGCGCCCAACCCTTTCAGGTTCGGCCCGACGACGCCGCCTTCGTTCTCGGCCGTGTGGCAGCGCAGGCACTCGAGTTCCGACTTGGCGCGGAAGATCTCGCGTCCCTTGTCCTTGTCGCCGCCGAAGAGCGAATCCAGGTATCTGGCGGTTTTCTCGTCGCTCTTGCGCGCATCGGTTCGTGCTGCGAGCAGTGCCTTCACGCGCTCCGACGAGCGCGCTTCGGCCGCGGGCTCGTCATCGAGCGCGATCGCCGGCGGCCGCTCGCCGTGATCGAGCGCGATCAATTCGCTCGCGAGGAGAAGGTCGACGGGCTCACCCGGCGTCTTCGCGAGTCCCTGGTAGCCGACCCGCCGCTCGAGGATCGACGCCGAGAGCGCGCGCTCGAGGATCGGCAGCGCTTCGTCGGGTGCGACCTCGCGCAGGGCAGTGATCGAGGCGGCGCGTACGGCGCTCGCGGCATCGAAGAGCGTTTCCTTGAACACGTCCACGGCTCCCGCGGGCTTCAACGCGCACAGCGTCTTCACGGCCTCGGCGCGCATATCGGCGTCGCGTCCGGTGTCGCGCGCGAT
>JBGATY010000006.1:0-15314 GCA_044228955.1 Planctomycetota bacterium
GAACTCGGGCATCTCGCCCGGCTTGCCTGCGCGACCGAACTGGCCCTCCTTCAGGAGACCCTTGGCCGCGAGCTTCGCGAGCTTGTCGCCGAGCTTGCCCTGGAGCGCCCGCGAAAACGCGCCGAGTTTCGCGCCGTCGATCTTCGTTCCTGGCGGCAGGTCCAGCGAGTCGAGTCCGAGTTCCCGCGCCAGCGGATCCTCGAGACCCTTCGAGAGACCGGCCTTCGAGAGTTCGTCGAGCGCCTCCTCGATCTGCTTCTGCGCCGCGTCGGGATCCGTGCCCGCGCTCGCTTCGGCCGCTTCGGCCCCGTCGATGGCGCTCCGGGCCGCTTCGGCGGCGGCGCGGGCCTCGTCGGCGAGGCGTTCGCTCGCGCGGTCGGTCGCCTCGAGCGCGCTTTCGGCGTTCTCGAGCGCGTTCTCCTCCTTCAAACGCTCGAGGCTGGCGCGCATCTCCTCGGCGAATTCGGGCGCGAGCGTGAGCTCCTCCTCGAGCGTCGCGAGTTGTTCCAGGACCTTCTCGATGCGCGCCTGCTGCAGCGCCACGCTCGGGCTTTGGGCCGGTCTCGGAATAGGCACCAGCAGCGCGACGACCGCGAACGCGAGACCTCCGGCGCACAGAAGCGCAGGTCGCTTCATGCGCGCCGTCGGCAAGCGCTCGACGCGCGCCAGGGCCTCCGCGACGCGTGACGACCAGGAGACGTCGTCGACCTCGAAGCCCGTGACGACCGCACCGCTCGCGCCCGAGTGCACGTCGAGCCAGGCGGCGGCGGCGGCGGGACCGATGCGCTTTTTCGCGGTGACCCGCCACGCGACGAGCGGAGCGATCACGAGCGGAACGAAAATCCAGACGGCGCGCTGCGGCTCCCATTCGAGCGCGACGCGCGCCAACAACACGATGCAGGCCAGACCGAGCGCGAGCCCCGCGGTGAAGGCGCACAACGTCGAGGCGAAGACGGCCCTGGCGACGGCCCTCTGCACGCGTTCGATCGAGTGCTCGAGTGTGTGCGTCACGGAGTGAGAGTCTACTTGAACGGGCGCGCCCGATACGATCGAGGGGACCGGTTCATTCCCTCAGTCTCAGTCGAACCTCGCGCGTGACGCCGCCTTTCAGGGAGACTTGTTCCTCGGCGACGATCTTGGACGGGCCACTCGTCCGGACGGTGTATTGGCCGTCGGGCAGGCGCCCAAAGCGCCGAGCAGACTCGGGTGGTGCTTCCTCGTCGTCGAAGTAGAAGTAGTCGTTCCAACTGCGGCCCCGACTGTCGCGCAGCTCGACGCCCACGTCCACGACCTTGCCGCTCGAGTCCTCGCAGGAAACGACGAGCGTGTTCCCGGGTTCCAGTTTCAGGTTCACTTCCGTGCTCGCCCCCTCGCGAACGGCGACCGGAGTGGCCTCTTGGGAGGAGTCCTTCGCGCTCACGGCCCGGACGCCGTAGACAGCGATCGGGAGTCCTTCGATGAGATAGCTTCCGTCGGAGCCCGAACGCGCTCCCCCGCCGAGGGACGGTGAGGCTTCCGCATCCTGCGGCTTCGCAACCACCTGCGCGTTCGCGGCGGGCCTGCCATCACTCCGGAGCACGGTGCCCCGGATCGAACCCGTGACGGGGAAACGCAACACGACGCCTTCGACCGCGGCGCCCTCCTTCAACACGATGCCCGTCATCGTCGCCTCGCCCAGGGTCGAGCGCCTCCCGCCCAGGCCCACGTACGGGTCGAACCTGGCGGAGAGCGCGTACGTCGCCGGCGAGAGCGCGTTCAAGGTGAAGGTGCCGTCGGGAGCGGTGCGCGCGTCGGAGTCGTAGAAACGGGATGGGCCACCCTCGGCTTCCCGTCCCGCGCTGGCGTAGGCCTGCACGCGCACTCCACCGACGGGCGCGCCCTTGGCGTCGAGCACGCGCCCCGCGATCGAGGTCGGGGGCAAATCGACGTCGAGCACGTAGGCGGAACCAGCCGGGATGTCGACCTGCAGACCGTGGGTAGAGCTGTCCGCGCTCGTCAGCGAGACATGAAAACGACCCGGCCCCGGCACGAGGATCTCGTAACGCCCTGCCTCATCGGCGACCGTCGCACGCGACTCGCCGCCCGTCTGGGTCATCGGACCGTAGAACTGGATCTTCGCCCGTGCGAGAGGCGCGCCCGATCGCACGGTCCCCGTGACGTGGAGCGCGTCCTTTGGAATCCCGCCGAGAACCACGTCCACGACCTGACCCTCGATCACGTTCACCTTGGCGGTGCCGTTGATCGGCTGTGCGCGCTGCCAATCCACTTGACCTTGTTCGTCGCGCGTGGCGTTGAGCTCGGCCTCCGCGGGCTGGAGCGAAACCTGGGCCTCTCCCGGGGGAACGCGCTCGAAGCGGAAGCGACCCTCCGTGTCGCAGGTCCGATCCTCGCCGTTCGAACCGCCCCAGTAGCTCACGCGCCGGCCGGCGCCGGGCTTGCCCGCGCGATCGAGCACCGTTCCCGTGATGGTGCCGCCGCGCCGCAGGCGCAACGTGAGCGGACCGACCGCGGATCCGGGCGCCACGTCCAGCTTCTCCTCCGCGGACGGCGCCCAGTTCGAATGCACGGCGCAGAGGCGGATCGAACCCGGTCGCGCGTCGATCTCGAACGCACCGCGCTCGTCCGACTTCTCGGCGTCGTTCTCGTTGGACCAGAAGCGGTAGGTGTCGTCCGCGTGATCGATCCGCAACGCCGCGCCCGCGACGGGCGTGCCGAGCGGATCGAGCACGGTCCCGCGCACCTTCGAAACGCGCCCCACGACGAGTTGCAGCACGCGCGCCTCGGCGGGGAGCTTTACGACGGTCATGGTCGATTCGCCGCCCTCCTTCGTGCGCGCCTTGAACTCCCACGCGCCGTCGCCCAGACCGCCGACCTCGAAGGTGCCGTCCAGCGCCTTCGAGAGGACCTCCCGGCGGCCGGTGGTCTCCCAGGGATTCGCGCCCTGGCGCGCGACCGTCACCACGAACTTCTGCACGGGCGCGCCGAGGTCGTCCTGGACACGTCCGGTGACGGTCGTGCCGCTGTCCAGGGTGAGCACGAGATCGGTCGTGCCCGCGAGGACGTCGTCGCGGCGATCCTCGAAACGCACGCGCTGGGGCCGCTTCGAACCCTGCGGCGCGTTTTCCACCTCCTTCAGGCTCGAGCGGGCGGTCACCGCGTGCGCTCCGGCGACGAGGCCCGTGATCTTGAACTTGCCCTCGGCGTCGGACTTGGCGCTCGGCTTTTCGCGGTCGAACCACACGCCGTGCGGCATCTGCGGATCCTCGTTCGGATCCGCGGTCACGGTCACGTCGCTCGCCGGACGTCCGTCGGCGAAGCGCGCGACGCCGGCGATCGAGAGGCCGCGCGAGAGCGTGACTTCGAGCCCCTTTTTCTCCTCGCCGGCCGCGAGCATCAGCGGTGCGAGCGTCCTGGGCTGGAATCCCGGCGCCGTCACCACGAACAGCGCTTCACCCGAGCGCAGATCGGGGTAGGTGAAGCGACCCTCCTTGTCGCTCACGGCGTCCATGCGCATGTCCACGATCGCACTCCGCTCGCGAGCGTTGGTGTGGACGCCGGCACCGGAAATCGGCACGAGGCTCTCGTCACGGACCATGCCGCTCACGCTCGCGCCGCGCTCGATCGGCAGTTCGACGGGTGCGAACCGACCCGCGTACACGGCCTGCGATTCGAGGCTCGCTGTCGCGAAGCCCTTCGCCTGACACGCGACGTGCCAAGCGATCGCCGGGTCGAGCCCGCCGAGTTCGAATTCGAGTTGCGCGTCGAGCTTGGCCGTCTTCGTGCGCGAGGTCATCAGGCCCTCCTTCCAGCCCGAGGCGCCGACGGTCGCGCCGACGAGTTCCGCGGCGAAGCGTTGCGCCGAAGCGTCGAGCTTCAGCCGGCCGCGGAGCCCCCCGCCCAGCACGGGCGCGAGCACGACGTCCGCGCTCGACTCGCCGAGCTTCAGCGCCTTCGGCTCCTCGAGGAACACATAGCGCGCGTCCAGCCGCAGCGTCGCCTTCTTGGTGCTGGGCGCGAAGGCGACGCGGAACGTGCCGTCGGCCGCGACGGGCGCGCGGTGCAGCTTCTTCGAGCCGAACTCGCGTCCGAGCGCGACGACGGTCGCGCGCTCGTCAGCCGGAGTCTCGGCGGGGAAGATCACGCGGCCCGCGACCCACACGGCGCTCGCGAGTTCGGCGCTCGTCGGTCCCTCGTTCTCGGTGTCGACCAAGGGCGGCGCGGAGCGCATCGTCTCCGACTCGGCGCGCGGCGCTTCGATCAGGGGATCGCTCGTCCGGCCGGGCGGCCTGTCCGCGATCGCCGCTGCGCTCGCTGTCTCCTGGACCGGCCCCGCGCGATCGCCACGCCGAAGCGCGACGAACAACCACGCGACGAACGCGAGCGCGACCACGACGAGCACTCCGACGAGACGCGAAGAACTGCGAGCAGACATGCCGGCCCTTTCCTGTTGCCTGGGAACCGTCCTCGACCCGACGCGCAGCATTGTGCCGTCTTCTCGGTTTTCCGGCCTCACGCTGCTCGGCGGGGCCGGTGCCGCGCGAACGGCGCGCGTGCCCTGACGGCTCGGCGAGCTACGGCAACACGATGTCGGCGCGACCGCCTTCGGTGAGGAGCGCGCTCTTCTCGTGCGTCCCGGTGGGGGTTCCGCTCGCGCGGATCGTGTAGCGACCGGCGGGCAGGGATGGGAAGGAGCGCGCTCCGGCGGGAGCCTCGAGATAGCGCTCGAGCGGCTGGATCTCCTCGAAGCGCCGGCCTTCCTCGTCCACGATCTCGAGCGGCGAGTACATCGGGGCCCCCGACGCGTCCTGCACGAGCACGGTCAAGTCCGCTCGAGGATGCAACACGATGTCGACTTCGACGGGTCCGTCCTCGCGGGCGACGGCGCTGGCCTTTCCGGCGCTGTTCACCGTGCGCGCGTAGAGGAAGACGCGCCCGGGCGGTGCTCCGCGAATCGTGAAGCTCCCCGACGAAGTGCTCGTGATCCCGCGCTCGTTCGCGAGGACGTGGCCGTGAGGGTCGAACGCGAACACCTCGACGAACGGCTGCAGTTCGCCCGCAGCCGAGCGCACGTTGCCCTTCACGCTCCCGCCCTCCTTCAAGACGAGCACCAGTTCCCGCACGTCCTTTCCATCGACGAGTTTCACGCCGTCGATGCGCGCGTGTCCGACCGCATGGTCGTCTTCCCACCAGCGGGATGGCCCCACGGCTTCGACCGTGTAGACACCTTCTGCCAATCCGCTGATCGTGAAGGCGCCCTGCTCGTCGGTGACGTCCTCGTGGATGCTCGAGTCATCCAGCTTGTCTCGCGACGCGGACGTGGCCGCACGCACGCGGAAGCCCTTGACGGGGGCGTCGTCGCCGGTGACGACGCGACCGGCGATCGTGCGCGCGGGAAGCTCGAAGTCCTTCTCGAAGTCGGGGGCGGCGGGGACGTGCACGACCGATTTGCATTCCACGCCCGACTCGGTCTCGATCTCGACGCGGTGCGCCCCCCCCCGCACGAGGCGCGCTTCGTACGCGCCGTCACTCGCGACCGCGGCCTCGACCGCCTGCTGCGAGCCTTCCTTCGCCAGCGGAGTGAGGGTGATCTTCGTGGCCTTTCCTCCGCCGCCCGTGATGCGACCGTGCATGCGCACGTGCAGCGTCTTCGTGCTTCCCAGGGTGACACGTACGGTTTCTCCGGCGCGAACCTGCACTACCGCTCGAGCGAGATCCTCGTCGACCGGGACGTCCAGGCTGCCAGGAGCGTCGGGAAGCACGACCCTTTTCGTGTGCGTCTCCGCCGCGACGAGTTCGTAGCGGCCCGGACCGAGTCCCTCGAGCGTGAACTCGCCTTGCGCGTCCGTCTTGACGCGCTTTTCGAAGCGCCCGTCGATTTCATTGGCGTTGACGAAGCGCTCGGCGTCGGGCGATCCGTCGCTCTTCTTCACGAGCCCGCGGATCGTGGCGCCCTTCGCGACGGAAAGCTCCAATCCGGCGCGCGTCGCCCCCGGCCCGAGTTCGAAGCGCAGCGGTTCCCCGCGCACGAAACCGTTGGCCTCCGCGTGCACCCGTACCGCGCCGAGCGGTACATCCCTGAGCGTGAATTCGCCCTTCTCGTTCGAGTGCGTGCTCGTGCCGCCCGTCCACCAGCGCGACGAGTCCGAACCGCACACGACCTTGGCGCGGGCGAGCGGCTTGCGATCCGGATCGAGCACGATGCCGGCGAGACGCGCCTGGCGCAGGAGGGAGAAGCGCAGGTCGTGGTTCGCGCCGGGCACCGTGATCGGGAGGCCTTCGGAGTCGAGGTGCCCTTTCGCGCGCACCGCCACGGTCCATCCGCACGCGCGCAGTCCCTCCAGGGCGAAGCGGCCATCGCGATCGCGGAAGGCGCGCTCGATCTCCTTGATCTCGCCCGTGAAGCCCGGTGAGTCCGACTTCGGCGAGGCGGTGACGACGAAGCGCTCGATCGGCTTGCCGTCGGAATCGAGGACGCGGCCCTGGATCGTCTCGCCGTTCTTCAAGAGCACGACGACGTCGCTCGCTCCGCCCGACACGCGTTCGAGGCGACCAGACCACGGCGTGCCCTTCCGGCGGATCTTGCGCGCGCGGTCGGTGTCGTCCTCGACGGTGTCCTGACCCTCGTTCACCCACGCTTCGGCCGTGATCGTGTACACACCGGGAACGAGTCCGGTCACGCGGAACGTCCCGTCGGAGGCGGTTTCGACGGGCTCTCTTTGGAGCAGGGCGTTCGGATCGAAGGCCGCGAGCAAACTCGGTCTCGTTTCGTCCGTGCCTTCGTCGATCGCGGTGACGCGCGCGCGGGCGGCGGGACGGCCGGCGGGGAATTCGACGCGACCGGTGACGGAGAGCCCCAGACCGAGCTTCAGCTCGAGATCCCGCTTCTCGCTGCCTCGCGACATGACGCCGAGCTTCTCGACGTGCGGCTCGAAACCCTGCTTCTGGGCGAGGATCTCGACCTCGCCCTCGTCCACGCCGACGAGTTCGAAGCTGCCGTCGGGCTTCGAGAGCTCGAATTCGGGCAGGGAGAACGCCATGCCGCCATCGCGGTTCGTCTTCCTCGAGGACACCCGCGCCTCGGCGATCGCTCCCCCCCCCGCATCGACGACTCGTCCGGACAGGCGGATGCCCAGGTCGGGGGCGAGGTCGAGCAGCGTGCACTTGCCGGCCTCGACCGTGATGTCCGCGCGGCGCAGCGGCAAGAGACCGCGCGCCTTCAGCGACAGGTGCAAGCCTGCGGCGGCCTCGACGCCGCCGATCTCGTACGTGAGGTCGTCGAGGATCCGTCCCGGTTGGCGTCCGATGGTGAAGAAATCGAACTCGTTTTCGCCGATCGTGACCTCGCCCTTCTTCACATCCTCGACGAACGCCATGGCGCTCGGCGCCAGCGTGATCCGTCCGCGGACGCAGCCGCCGAGGCTCCCCTTCAGAACGATGTCCTGCGGCGGCTTGTGCGGCCGCAGCGCGAAATCGTCGGGGAGGTAGTTGTAGCGCGCGGAGATCTGCAGCCAGCCGACCTGCGTGTCCTTCGCGAAGGCGACACGGAAGCGCCCGTCGGGGCCGACCTTGGCGCGGTGCAACGCTCGATTCTCGAAGTTGCGTCCCTTGGCGAGCACGTACGCGTCCTCGTCCATGGGTGTCTCGGCCGCGAGTTCGACGCGCCCCTCGACCCAGGCCCCCGCGGCGAGTTCGGGATCGGTGCGCGGATCGTCCACGACGCCCCGTTGCGGCTCGGCGCGCGTGCGCGGCGACGGGCTCGCCGCCGCATCCATGGCGCGCGCGGGATCCTCGTCGAGCGTGGGCTCGCCACCCCGAGTGCCGCTCGTGCTCGATCCCGGGTGCTCGGCCACGACCACGCCGACACGAGTGCGATCGGGCTTCAATCCGATCGCGAGCCAGAGCACGACTCCGGCGACGATCAGCAGTGCGGCGAGCAGGATTCCGGCGCGGCTCTTCATCGCTTTCGGCACGACATCTTGCCACAAGCGCCTTCGGAATCGGCGTCAGGACAGTGTCAGACGACGTGATTGACTCGCGCCCGGACTCCGGCGCTGACGCAGCTCGCCCCGAAGCAGGCGCTTGTCACGGGACTAACGCGTGATCCGGAGCGACAGCCCGGCGCGTTTTTCCCCCGAACTGAGCTCCAAGTCCGACGCCGCCGACCTCCGCCCATCCTCGCTCGTCGCGGTGAAGCGCACTCTGCCGGGGAAGATCTCGGTCACCTCGAAGTCGCCCTCGTGCGAGGCCGTCACGCTCGTCTGTTCCTGCATCGTCCCGCCGCCGAACATCGCCGGGCGCTCCCATTCGACTTCGACAAGCGCGCGCGCGACCGGCTTGCCGTCCGCGTCGACGACGCGGCCCGCGACGACGGCGGGACGGCGCACGACGAACACGAGGTCGTCGAGATCGTGCGGGACTTCCACGCGGCGAGCGGGCTCGAACACGATTCCGACGCCGTAGACGAAGACCTCCCACTGGCCCGCGGCGAGGTCGTCGATCAGGAACAGGCCATCCTTGCCCTTGACGTCGATCGTGCGCGACTTTGGGTTCGGATCGGACGGATCGACGCGCCGCACGCCCACCGTGTAGCGCAACATCGTGCGGCCGAGGTCGTCGAGCACGCGACCGCGCAACGTGTGACGTTCGACGAGCCGCACGACGAGATCGCGCACGGCGGGATCGACGTCGAGGAGTTCGACGCGCATCACCCGGTCCGGGCCGGTCCTGTGGGCCTGGATGCGCACCGGCGTCGGCCCGAGCCCCGTGCACGTGAACGTGCCCGCGGCGTCCGTGACGAGGTCGTGCACGATCTCCCCGAAACCGGGCTCGCGCTGCGCGACCTTGACACTGGCGCCCGTGACCGGGGCGCCTTCGGGATCGACGACGCGGCCGAGCAGCACGAGACCCTTCTTCAGCACGATCGTGACGTCCGCGCGCGTCTCGCCATCCTTCACGGCCAGGACCTCGATCGAGGTGGCGATGGAGCCCATGCGATCCGCGCGCACGAGCACGTCGCCGGGATACAGGCCCGCGGCGCGGAACGCACCGTCCGGACCGGTCTTCTGCCCGTCGGCGCATTCGGGCGGCAGCGGCGCGAGCGGTTCGGATCGACAGTCGAAGGTGACGAGCGCTCCCGCCACCGCCCGCCCCTCTTCGTCGACGACGCGGCCCAAAACGGTCGCGCCTCGCCGCAGCGTCCACGTCTGTTCGGCGCGCTTGCCGGCTTCGAGCGCGATGCTCTCGACGTGCAGCGGTTGGTGGGCGGCCGCGATGATCGTCCCGCTCCAGACGTAGTCGCACGGGAGCCCGCCGAACTCGAACGATCCGTCCGCGGCGAGCCGCGCCGTGCGCTCGAGGAGGCGTCCGCCGGATCGCATGGGCCGGCCCACAAGGAGCACTTCGGTCCCACCCAGTCGAGATCCGCTTACGGCCGTTGCGACGCGGCCCACGAGCCAGGCGCCGAGGGCGGGTTTCAGCACGTATTCCGCCGCCGGAACGCCCGGTTTCCAGGTCGGCTCGGGATCGAGGAAGGCGTAGCGAGCACGCAAGTGGAGCCGGCCGCGCCGGGCGTCGCTGGCGAACGCGACCTTGAAGCGGCCTTGTTCGTCGAGCGGGACCGTGTGTTCGTCGAATCGGGGCAGTCCCAGCGCGTCGGCCACCACTTCGACGCGCTCGTCGGCGGGAGTGCCCGCGGGGAGTTCGACGCGGCCTTCGACCCACCTGGCCTCTGCGAGCAACTCGGGCGGGATCGGCTTCTCGCCGCGAGCGGAGGCGAGCGTGAGGAGGATCGAGGCGAGGACGTGCATCACGAACGCGATCGTACGGCGCTCGCGCCGTGCGAGCCACAGCGCGTCAGTCGTTCGCGGTCAGGTCGCGCGGCGCGCCGAACTGGGCCACGCGCGCGCGCAGGGTCTGCCAACGCTTGGCGATCGTGTCGCGCTGCAACTGCATGCGCTCGGACACCTCGGCGTACGACAGTCCCTCGAGGCCGCAGTGCACGAACAACTGCCGATCCTCGTCAGCGAGCGTCTCGGCCCACGCGAGCAGGGCGGCGATGCCCTCGTGACGCGCGACTCGGCGGCTGACGGCGGTCGCGCTGTCGGGCAGGTTCTGGAGTTGGAAGAGCCTCGTCGTCGGACCCGCGGCCGGTTCACCCGTGCGCCGCAGCTTGCGGAATCCCTCCAGCAACACGTTCTTCGCGATGCGGAACACCCACAATCGAAAGGGCGTCTCGCGCGGGTCGTAGCGATCGAAGCTCTTCCACGCTCGACACCAGACCTCCTGCACGACGTCCTCTGGATCGAGCGCGTTGCGCATCGCGGGGCGGATGCGCAGGCTGGCCCACGTGAAGAGGGCCGGGGCGATGCGCTCGTACAGTTCCGCGAATCGCGCCGCGTCGCCGTCCTTCGCGGCGCGCGCGAGTCGCTGTGTGTCGGGGGTTTCCTCCGACGGCCTCTCGTTCTCTGGATCGCGTGCCAAAGCGCGCGGATCGTACCTCGCGCGGGTTCCGGCGACGACGCGCGCGTAGAATCGACGCGCCCCCATTCATGACTGCTGATTCCGAAACCGCCGACGTCTTCGATTTCGTGGACGCCTATCTCGCGGACCTCGAGCGCGGAGCGGATCGGCCGCTCGTGTACTGGCTGGAGCGTTTTCCGCGCAGTCAGGCCGCGATCGCGCGCGAATGGCTCGCCCTGAAGCAGCCCGCCTCGAGCGCCACGGGGCGCGTCCCCTCCGGCTCGGCCTCGGGGAGCGCCGACGAGCACAGCCGTGTCGGTCCCTATCGCATCCTGCACGAGCTCGGACGCGGCGGACAGGGCACGGTCTTTCTCGCCGAGGACACGCGCATCGCACGGCGCGTCGCGTTGAAGATGCTCACGTCGCGCTTCGATTCGATCTCCGACGAGAAGCGCCAGCGCTTCAAGCGCGAGGCCGACGTCATCGCGAAGCTCGAGCACCCCGGACTGTGCTCGATACACGACGCCGATCTGACGGGCGACGCGCCGTGGATCGCGATGCGCTTCGTGGAAGGGCGCACACTCGGCGAGTGTCTCGTCGAAGCGAGGGAGCGCAACGGCGCGGAGGTGATGGGCCTGCGGCTGCCCCCGCGCACCACGGTGGAAGTCCACGCGGTGCTGTCGTTCTTCGAGCGCGCGGCGCGAGCGCTGCACGCGGCGCACGAAGCGGGCGTCGTGCACCGCGACGTGAAACCGGGCAACGTGATCGTCGCTCTCGACGGACGGCCGGTGCTGCTCGACTTCGGCCTCGCGCGCGACGAGACGTCGGAGACCGGCACGCTGACGCAGTCGGGCGACGTGTTCGGGACACCGGCGTACATGTCGCCGGAGCAGCTGTCACTCCCCTCCAGCGAGCTCGACCGCCGCACCGACGTGTATTCGCTCGGCATCGCGCTGTACGAAGCGTTGACGCTCACGCGCCCGTTCGACCACGCGGCGAAGACGGTGCTCTACCGCGCGATCCAATCCGATCCGCCGCCGGACCCGCGCAAGAAGAACAAGGCTCTCGGCGAGGACGTGAAGGTCGTACTCGAGACCGCGCTCGAGAAGGACCGTGCACGCCGGTACGCCTCCACCCTCGAGTTCGCCGAGGATTTGCGCCGCATTCGCGAGTACGAGCCGATCCACGCGCGCCCGGCGTCGGTCGGATTGAAGCTCGCGCGCTGGGCGCGCCGGCATCCGGCGCTCGCGGTGACGATCTCGGGCACGATCCTGTCGCTGTCGATCGGTTGGTTCGTCACCTTGAAACTGCTCGACCAGGCGCGGGCCGCGAATTCGTTCGCCCTCGGCAAGCACCTGGCGCAGCGGGCCGTCGCGCTCTCCGCCGAAGACCCGCCCTCGGCCGTGGTGCTCGGCATCGAAGGCGTCGAGCGCGCCCCGAACGAACTCACGCGCTCGAGCTTGTTCACGGCGCTCGACTCGTGCTGGCTCATGGACATGGTCGGTGATCAGGGAGCCACGCGCCTCGTCGCGGACGTCGCCGCCAGTCCCGCGGACGACCTCGCGGCGGTCGCCTTCTCCGACGGGTCGATCGTCGTCGTGTCGCTGCGGGACGGGAGTCGGGTCGTCGACATCGAAGCCGTGAAGCCGCCGGTCGTCGCACTCGAGTTCGACCGGACCGGCACGGCCCTGCTCGTGGCGAACGAGGCGGGTTCCGTCCGGATCCACGCCCCGCGCACGGGTGCAAGGAGCGTGGCGGCCGAGCTCGCCGGGCCACTCGCGAACGCGCACTTCGACCCGCGTGGGGAGCGCGTCCTTGGCATCGGTGCGGCGGCTGGAGTCGTGCTCCTCGACGCGCGCTCGCTCGCCCATCCGCTCGCGCTGGCCGGACCGCACGAGGGCTTCACGACAGCGCGATTCTCGAGTGACGGAGCGGCCGTCGTCGCTTCGAAGTCAGGCGCCTCTCCGGCCGTCTTCGACGCGCGTGGCGGGCGGCGGGTGTTCGAAATCACGACCGGCGGCGGCGCGTTCGACGCGCAATTCGTGGAGACGAACGCGGGCCGGCGCATCCTCGTCGCGGGCGTCGACGGCATCTTGCACGTGGTGGACGCCGTCGGCGGCGCGGAAACGGGACCGACGCTGAAGCTCCCCTCGCCGCCTTCGTCGATCTACCCCTGCGCGGGCGCGGCACGCGCGGTCGTGATCGCGCGCCAGGGCGAGGACGGCGCGGCGTTCCTGCTCGACCTCGACCGCGGGACGTGGGTCGCGCTCGGACCCGCGCACGGCCGGCTCCCGACCGCCGCCGCGTTCAGCCCGAACGGCCGGCGCGTCGCGATCACGTCGTACGACTCGAGCGTCCGGACGTGGGACGCCTCGACGGGCAAGCTCTTGCGTTCCTTCCTCGGGCCGCGTCGACAGTACGACGTGGCCTGGAGCGCGGACGGCGAGCGTCTGATCACGCGTCCCGACGGAGCCTCCGCGCAGATCTGGTACTCGCGCGTGCGACCCGACCTGTTCGAGCTCGAAGGTCATGCCGGCGCGGTGAACACGGTGGCGTTCGCGCCCGACGGCCGGTCGGCGCTCACGGCCGCCGAGGACGGGACGGCGCGCGTGTGGAACGTGGATCCGGGCGCGGGCGTGAAGTTCTGCGAGGAGAGCGCCCGCTTCGTGCACCAGGGTCCGGTGCGCTCCGCCGCGTTCGACGACGCGGGGAGCGTGGTGCTCACGGTTGGCGCGGACAACGCGGCCTGCACCTTCGACCCACGTGACGGCCGCCCCCTGCGCGAGTTCGCGCGCCATCCCTCGGGCGTGCTCGCGGCCGCGCTGGATCCAAGAGGTGAGCGCTTCGTCACGCTGTGCGGCGACGGCCGCGCGCGGCTGTGGCTCGCACGCTCGAGTTCGGCTCCGCTCGTCCTGCCGATGGAATTCGTGCTCGGCAAGGCCGCGGCGTTCTCGCCCGACGGGCGGCTCGTGGCGTTGTCCGACACTCGCGACGCCATCGGCCTCTTCGACGCGGCGGACGGCCACCTCGTGCGCACGATCGAACTCGCGACGTCGCTCCCGCGGATCGGCGGGGTGGACACCCTCGCCTTCCGGCCGCTCCACGACGAGATCGCGGCCGGCTGCGCCGACGGACGCCTGCGCTGGTTCCGCGTGAGCGACGGCGAGCCCACGCTCCCGAAGTCGTACGTGTTCACGTTCGCTCGCGTGTCCTTCAGCCGTGACGGCCGACTGGCGCTCCTGTCCGGAGCGTGGGGCAGGGGCTCGGTGCGGTCACTCTCGCCCGAGTCGGGCACGCACGAGTATCCCCGCAGCAGCCACTTGGACGACATCACGAGCGCCTGCTACTCGGAAGACGCCGCGCTCGTGCTGACGACATCGAAGGACGGATCGGCTCGCGGATGGCTGACGAAGGACGGCTCGCCGTTCGTGCGGCGCGAGGGCTTCGACGTGGCGATCACGAGCGGCGCGCTCTCGAGCGGAATCGGTCTGGAGCGCGCGATCATCGGGTGCGCCGATGGACGCGTGTGCGTTTGGCCGATCGATCCCCTGCCGGCGGCACGCGCGCGCAGGATGCCGCCGCTCAATCCCGGCACGCAAAAGCGCGAGAGCGAACTGGCCGCACCGCTCGAGTATCCCTGAACCGAACGAAAGAAAACCGACTTTCCTTTCCACGGCGGAGCCTGCTGCGTCACTCCGTTCCGTCGACCTCGAGGAGGGCGCAAAGTCGCGAATTCGGCTCGAAAACGAGTGGAACCAAACGAGCTTTGGACTCGTCCTTCGAACGTCGGTTCCCGCGATTGCCCGCTTTCCGATGCGGGAGTAGGCTTCCATCTGGTCGACAGCATTTGACGCACAACCCGAACGAGCGACGGCCGCCGAGGTCCCCATGAAACACTCCACGAAAGTTCGCTGCGGCCGTTCGGCGTCGAGAGCGGTGCCGTTCGCCTGCGCGGCACTCGCGTGCCTCGCTCCAGAACTGCGCGCGCAGTCCCAGGTCGTCTTCGGGGTCGACTTTCGCGGCGCGACCATCGGACAGGCGAGCACGGGCACCCTCTCGCTCATCCACGAATCGGATCTCCTGCGGCCGCCGTTCCTGCTGCCGACGTTCGGCCCGATGCCGGCGCCGAGCGTCGCGTTCACGGGCGCTCAGCTCGGACTGGCGGGGTACACGACCTGCATCACGCCGGCACCCGGCGTGCCCTGCCAGATCGAAGTCGATGCGATCTCGTTCGGCAACGACGCGCCGTTCGACAACACGCTTCCCATCGGTGCGCCGAACCGCGCGCGGATCTTCTTCTCCGTCGATCGATTCGCAACGGGACTCCCGGGCACGGGCATCGCGCCGAACGTCTTCAGCGAGGGCGCCATGGGCGCGAACGAAGCGGCGGCGGATGTGTTCACCGTCGTCGGCACGATCACCGGCCCGCTCCCGCCGGCCACCGGCTCGAACATCGGCGTCTTCGACGGCAACGGCCTCCCCAACGCGGTCGGCAGGCGCTACCGCGGACTCGGACTGCGCGAGCAGGGTCAACCGGGCCCCTTCGACGATCTCGACTCGCTGTCGATCAGCCCGGTGCCTTCGGGTGCGGGCGCCATCATCTATTTCTCGCTGGACGGCGTGATCACCGATCCGCAAACGCTGCAGACGGGCACGAACTCGGCGGCCGTGGCGGGATTCCCGCCCAGCGCGATCCTGCGCAGATCCCTCAGCGGCGGTCCGATCCAGATCTACGCCAACCCGGCGCAACTCGGTTTGAATCCGCTGACCGACGATCTCGACGCGCTGCTGATCACCGAGAACGGCGACGGGATCTACCAGCCTTCGGTCAATCTCTACCAGTGGCTGACCGGCGC
>JBGATY010000006.1:15324-49418 GCA_044228955.1 Planctomycetota bacterium
GATGCAGGGCAAGTGGCACATGTACTGGAACGGCCGCAATGACAGCGGCCTCCCGCCCACCGTCGAGTTTCAACTCCCCCCGGGATACACCGTGGACGCCCTCGAGTGGCCCACGCCCGTCCGGCACATCGAGCCGGGCGACATCCTCGCCCCGCCGATTTCGCCCGGCGCACCTCCGCGCATCTTCATCGCGGCCGAGCGTCTCGGCCTGCACACGGATCGAGGCGGAGCGGGGCCGCGAGACGAACTCGACGCCCTGGCCAGCGCGCGCGAACCCTACCTCGACTGCAACATGAACGGGCGTGACGATGCCGAGGACATCGCGGTCGGGTACTCCACCGACACGAACGCCAACGGCATCCCGGACGAGTGCGAGAAGAACTACACGCGCTACTGCTACTGCGAGACGCCGAAGGGACCGTGCGGCAACGACGATCCTGCGGCCGGCTGCAAGAACAACACGGGTCTCGGAGGGCTGTTGTGCGGAGCGCGCACGACGAGCGTCGCGACAGACGATCTCGAGATGTCGGCGGTGCAGCTGCCGCCGTTCAGCATCGGGCTGCTCTTCATGGGTCCGACCCAGATGGACATCCCGTTCGGCGACGGTCGCCTCTGCGTTGGACCGACCGTGTATCGCTTGCAGATCTCGGGAGCCGACGTGGCCGGCAACGCGCTGTTCGGACCTGGATTCGTCGGGATGGGCAATGCGATCGGCGGTGGCGCCGTGATCACGCCCGGCTCGACGTTCAACTTCCAGGTCTGGTACCGCGATGCCGCCGCGTACTGCACACCGAGCACGTACAACTTGACCAACGGGCTGTCGGTCGTGTTCTCGCCTTGAGTGGTCGCATGGGTTCGCGGGGAGGATGACCGGCATCTCCCCCGGCACTTCTACACGCGGAATCGCCGCCGACGCGGTGCTAACATGCAGCGTTGACCCGGCATGAGCGCGTGCACGAAGCCCACTGACAGCGACTCCGCCACGGCGGCCGCGCGGGCGCCCGGGATTCGCCCTTCCCGCGCCGGCAAGTGGCGCGCGCTCGTCCTGATCCTCGTCCACGTCGCGATCGTCGTGCACGTGATCCACTGGAAGCAGTCCGGATCGACGATCACCCCCGTCGAGCCCAGCGAGTCGATGCAGTTCTCCACCGAGGGCGTGATCAACGCGGGACTGATCTTCTTCGCGGTCGCGATCCTCTCGACCCTGATCCTGGGCCGCTGGTTCTGCGGCTGGGCCTGCCACCTCGTCGCGGTCCAGGACTTCTGCCGCTGGATCCTCGAGAAGGTCGGCCTGCGGCCGCGCCTGGTGAACATGGGCCTGTTGCGCGCGGTGCCGTGGATCGCGTTCACGTACATGTTCCTGATGCCGATCGTCCTGCGGCTGATCGAAGGCCAGGAACTCGCGGAAACCTCGGTGAACCTCTACACGAGCGACTTCTGGCGCACGTTCCCCTCGTGGCCGGTCGCGGTCGCCACGATCTTCATGTGCGGCTTCACGATCGTGTACTTCCTGGGAGCGAAGGGATTCTGCAACTACGGCTGTCCCTACGGCGCGATTTTCGGCGTCGCGGACCAGTTCGCGCCGCTGCGCATCCGCGTGACCGACGCTTGCGAAGGGTGCGGCCACTGCACGGCCGTGTGCACTTCGAACGTGAAGGTCCACCAGGAAGTGCGCGACTGGAAGATGGTGGTCGATCCGGCTTGCATGAAGTGCCTCGACTGCGTCAGCGTGTGCCCGAAGGACGCTCTGTACGTCGGTCTGGGCTCGCCGGCCCTGACGGCGCCACCGCGCGTCGAGCGCAAGCGGCCCGGCGCGCGGGACACGCTCGCGCGTCTCGGCATCACGGCGGCGTTCACGTTCGGCGCGTTCTGGGCCTTGTCGGCCTTCAACGGCGAGGTCGCGGCCTACGTCAACCCGCCGCACTGGCGCTTGATCACGACGCTCACGGCGGCTTCGCTCGTCGTCATGTTCCTGTTCCGCGGCAAGGCGGCAGGGAAACAGGAGTATTCTCTCGTCGAGGAGGCGCTGCTCGGCGCGGCGTTCCTGGCCGGACTGCTCGCGTTCCGCGGATTGAACGGCATGGTGCCGCTCCTCTTCGCGCTCGGGCTCTCCGCGCTCTTCGCCTGGTCCCTCGTGCAGGCGCTGCGCATGATCGCCCGCGGCGACGTGAAGGTTCAACGCACGACGCTGAAGTCGGGAGGCACGTGGCGCACGGCGGGGTTCGTGTTCGCCGGAGCGATGGTCCTCGTGCTGTCGGGATTCGTCGCCGCATCGGCCGAACAGCTCGATCTGCGCCGCGCTGGCCGGACTGCTTTCGCCAGGGTGGTGTTCAACCAGGGCGTCGCGAGCGCGCAGTCGGGCGACGTCGAGGGTGCGATCCGGCGCTTCTCTCGTGCCCTGACGTTCGATCCGGACTCGGTCGAGGCGCGCGAGAACCTGGCCGGCATGCTGTGCCAGAGCGGGCGCTTCGCCGAGGGCGTGGAGCAGTTCGAACTCGCGCTCGAACGCAATCCGAACGACGCCGGGACGCACGCGCTCTGCGCGCAAGCGCTGCTCGCTGCCCACGCGCCCGAACGTGCCCTCGAGCACCTCGCCGAGGCCTTGCGTCTGGCTCCCGACCGCGCCGAATGGCGTCTGGCGCGGGCCGAGGTCCTGGCGTCGCTCGGTCGACACGCCGAGGCCGCGGCCGAGCGCGAGCGAGCGTCGAGGCCGATCCCCGCCCCGCGCTGAAGTTGCGCGTCGTAGGGAGTTGGCATAGCCTCACTCGTGGATTTCCTCGTGATTCGCGAGCGCTCTCCACCGCCCGATTGAATCGCGCCCCCAGCGTTTCCTAACCAAGGAATTCGAATCATGATTCAGCGCGCCTGGCTGCTGTGCGCAGCCACTACTTTCGTGTCGATCGCGGCGGCCTCAGCGGCCAGTGAGTCCCAGACGACACGGACCTTCACACTGCAAGGCGAGATCCTCGTGTACTCGCCCCGCGTCAGCGGTCTGCCGGCCTGCACCGTCGTCGCTCCGCGCGGCGCCAAGATGGAGAGCGAGCTCCTGCTCCGAGTCGAGAGCATCGCGACCGCGGGCGTCGACTTGGCGCGCTTCGCCTCGGGTCCGCTGGTGCACGCCTCGACTCCGCTGGTGTTCGGTGAGCAGGGGGGCGCGCCGCTCACGATCGGCGATCTCTCGCTGCACCAGCAAGACGGTCAATGGACGTTCTTCGGCGAGGACGGCGACCTCAAGGGCCGCCCGATCCTGTCGCTCACGCCGGAGTCGGCCGCGGTGAAGCGCCTCTCCGACTTCGAGTTCACGCTCAGCGGCGAACTCGTCCTCGACGAAACCATGGCCGCGGAACTCGGACTTTCGGCGACGTTCCCGCCTCCCTACGTCGTGGGCTCGACGACGATCCACGGCTCGAGCTACCCGGGCACCGACTACGTGACGAGCGCGTCCGCGCCGAAGTCCAGCCCGGTCCTGCATTCCTCCGCGCTCTCGGTCGTCGGCCCCGACGTCATCGTGAGCACCATCGGCTCCTCGTTCACGGAGTACGGCGTGGTCGGGACGATCGGCGCGTACGCCGTGACCACCGTGTCGTGCAACATCGGCACGACGGACGCGATCTGGATCGACTGCACCAGCGGCGCGAATTGCAACCAGCACCCGGTCATCGGCACCCAGATCTACCGTCTGAAGACGGTCAGCGGCTCGACGCGCTTCGAGCAGGTCGGCATGAGCTGGCTCAAGCACGGCTTCTGCGCGGCGGATGCGCCGAGCTGCGGCTCGCCCTACACGCCGAACGGAAGTTGCGATTGGCTCGGTCTGTTCGCCACCGACACGTACGGCTCGGGTCTGAACGCGACCCAGACGGGCTGCGGCCCGCGCTCGGAAGTCAACCCGTGGACGGGCGTGTACCCCTACCCCTACATCCTGAACTGGAACTTGAGCGGCAACGCGATCTTCAAGCGCGCCCAGGTCGAGGCCGCCGATCTCGATCCAGCTCAGAACGCGGGCGCGAGCTACCTGGGTGAGGTCGTGTACATCTGCACGGACGAGCCGGACGCCAACAAGTACAACAACTACAGCAACCGCTCGGCGACGGTCACGACGGGCGCGCAGTTCAACCTCGAGTTCACCGGCACGACCAACACGCAGCAGTCGGCCTTGCAGCGCTGGCCGCTCCTCGACACGGGCGTCACGCTCGTGAACGTCGACGTCCCCGGTGACGGACGCATCATCGTGGGCGCCAAGGTCACCGATCTCGGCGGCGGCCAGTGGCACTACGAGTACGCGGTGTTCAACATGAACTGCCACGACTCGGTGCAGAGCTTCAAGGTGCCGGCCGTGTCCTCGGTGACGATCACCCCGGGGAGCATCGGCTTCCACGACGTCGCGTACCACAGCGGCGAGCCGTACAGCGGCACGGACTGGACGGCGGCGCGCAACGCGTCGGACGTCTCCTGGTCGACGGATCCGATCGGTGTCGATCCGAACGCGAACGCGCTGCGCTGGAGCACGACCTACAACTTCCGCTTCGACGCCAACATCCCCCCGACTTCGGGCAACATCGAACTCGGCCTGTTCCGCTCCGGCGGTCTCGCGACCGCGGTGGGCGTCCCGGTTCCGGACAGTTTCCCGGTGCCGTTCTGCTTCGGCGACGGTTCCGGAACGGCGTGCCCGTGCGGCAACGCGGGCGCGGCCGGCAACGGTTGCGCGCACTCGTTCAACCCGGCGGGCGCCAATCTCGCGTCGTCCGGTCTCGCCCACGTGGGCAGCGACACGATCGTCCTGACGACGACCGGCATGCCGAACGGACCTGGCCTCTACTTCCAGGGAGACACGAAGGCCGTCGGCGGCGCCGGCTTCTCGTTCGGAGACGGCCTCTTGTGCGCGAGCGGGACGATCATCCGCCTCGGCGTGAAGTTCTCGGCGGGCGGGGTGTCCGCCTACCCGGGCGGCGGCGATCCGGCGCTCTCGGTGAGCGGCGCGCTCGTTCCTGGCGACACGCGCTACTACCAGCAGTGGTTCCGCGACGCGATCACCTTCTGCACGAGCGCGACGTTCAACCTCACGAACGCCATGCAGGTGTCCTGGCTGCCTTGACGGATTCCGTCGCGGCCCCGCGCCGCGACCACAAACGGCGAACCCTGCGCCGGACGGATGCTCTCGAGCACCTGTCCGGCGCTTGGATTCCGGCCCCGCCTCCTCGAGCCCCGCTGCACGCAACCGCCGTGCGGCGGGTTTTTTTTCTACGGTCACGTTTCAGGTTCCGCGGAAAATCACAATTTCTCGGCTCAGCTTGCTTTCGTCCCCCTGGACCGCTTGCCGTGCGATTCTTTCCATTCACCCACGAGCCGGGCCTCCAATCGGCTGATTCTCTCACGCTCACGGAATGCTCTCGGCTTACTCTTGATGTAGGTCTCTCCTCGACGTGCGCTGATTTCGTAGCCACTCTCACGGCTAGTTCGGCACGTCCCACTCTCTCGTGAAAGGTGTCGAATCATGATCCTGTTCGCCCGGATGCTCACTGCATCCGCCCTCGCGTCGGCTGCTTTCGCCGCGCCCTCAGAAACCGTGCAACCGAGCACGTTCGTTCTCTCCGGTGAGATCCTCGTCTACTCGCCGAGCGAATCCGGACTGCCGATGAGCACGCTGGTCGCGCCGCGCGGCTCGCGCGTCGATCGCGCTCAGGTCTTGAAGGTCGAGGCCATCTCCTCGGCGAACGCGGACGCGTCGAGCCTCGAATCGTCGGTGCTCGTGCACGGCCAGAGCCCGCTGATGATGGGTGAGTTCACGTCGAGCCCGATCGAGGTCGGCGACTTCACGCTGCGTCACGATGCCGATGGCTGGACCCTCTTCGCCGCCGGCGACGAGATCATGGGTCGCCCGGTCTACAGCCTGGTCGGCGAAGACAAGAACGTGAAGCCGGGCCGCGACGGGAGCTTCGTGCTCACCGGCGAGCTCGTGCTGCACGAAGCGATGGCCGACGAGCTCGGCCTGCGCGGCGCGGCCAGGCCGCCGTCCCTCGTCGCGGGTGCGTTCACGCTGCTCGCGTCGCGCGCTCAGGGGGGCATCACGATGACGAGCCCGGCACCGGCTTCGGCATCCGCCGCCGCGGCCTTGCCGCCGGCTCCCGTCGCTGGACCGGACGTCGTCGTGAGCACGATCGGCACGACCCTGACGAAGAACGGTGTCGTCGGCACGATCAACGGCTACTCGGTGACCACCGTGTCGTGCAACATCGGCACGCAGGACGCCATCTGGCTCGCCAACGTCGCGCAACACCCGGTCATCGGAACGCAGTTCTACCGCTTCAAGACGGTGAGCGGCGCGACGCGCTTCGAGCAGATCGGCATGAGTTGGCTCAAGCACGGCTTCTGCGCGGCCGACGCCTCCAACTGCGGCGCGACGCCGACTCCGAACGCCTCGTGCGACTGGCTCGGCCTGTGGTCGACGGACACCTACAGTGCGAGCTTGAACGGTCAGCAGTCGAACCTCGGTCCGCGCTCCGAAATCCAGCCTTGGACCGGCGTCTATCCCTACCCGTACGTCTTGGCCGCGGGTGCCTCGGGCAACGCGATCTACAAGCGCACTCAGGTCGAGAACGTGGACATCGACCCGGCGCAGAACGCGGGCGCCTCGTACATGGCCGAAGTCGTCTACATCTGCACGGACGAACCGGACGGCAACAAGTACAACAACTACAGCAACCGCGCCTTCACGGTCGCGGCGACCACCTTCGCCGGCACGTTCACGGGCACGACGAACCGCTCGCAGGCTGCGCTCGAGCGCTGGCCGCTCATGGACACCGGTGTGACGCTCGTCACGGTCGACGTCCCGGGTGACGGTCGCTTCTACGTCGGCGCCAAGGTGACGAGCCTCGGGGGCGGCCAGTACCACTACGTGTACGCCGTGTTCAACATGAACTGCCACGACTCGGCGCGGCTCGTGCGCGTGCCGGCCGACAACACGGTCGCGGTCTCGAACGTGGGCTTCCACGACGTCCCCTACCACAGCGGCGAGCCCTATGACGGCACCGACTGGACGGGCTCGAAGACCGCCACCGACATGGAGTGGAGCACGAGCACGTTCGCCGCGAATGCGAACGCCAACGCGCTGCGCTGGAGCACGACCTACAACTTCCGCTTCGACGCGAACGCGCCGTCCGTCACGGGCAACGTGACGCTCGGTCTGTTCCGCTCGGGCGGCACCGCGGTCGCGGTCGGCCTGCCCGTGCCCGGCAACGGCACTCCGCAGAACGTCGCCTACTGCTTCGGCGACGGCTTGGGTGCGGCTTGCCCGTGCAGCAACTCCTCGGCACCGGCGGGCACCGCGGGCTGCGCGAGCTCCCTGCTCGTCGGCGGCACGCTCGGTGCGTCCGGTACGCCTTCCCTGTCGGCGGACACGCTCGCCCTCCTCGGCAGCGGCATGCCGAACGGACCGGCCTTGTACTTCCAAGGCACGGCTCAGAACGGCAACGGCACCGCGTTCGGCGACGGCCTCCTGTGCGTCGGCGGAACGATCGTGCGCTTGGGCGTCAAGTTCAACACCGCAGGTGCCTCGCAGTGGCCGACCGGTGGCGACCCGACGATCTCCGTCCAAGGCCTCATCGGTGCGGCCGGCGTGCGCACGTACCAGGCCTGGTACCGCGACTCCGACCCGACCTTCTGCTCGGCGTCGACCTTCAACCTGACCAACGGCTATCAAGCCGTCTGGACCCCGTGATCCGTTGATTCAGCCGCGTTGACGCGGCTCTACGCAATCGAAGCGAGGACGCTGCCCACGCAGCGTCCTCGCTGCTTTTCCACGCTCACCTTCTCCGCGTGTGAGTCGGAAGCCCTGCCCGCCCTGCGCCCCGAACGCCTCTCCGCCATCACATGGGCGGGAGCGTGCGCGTGCGCCCCGCGTTGCGGCGTTCGAGCCACAGCCTGAGCGGTTCGAAGTACTCCATGATCGCACGCGCCGAAATCTCGTAGCCGAGCTTCTCGCGCAACTTCGTGCGCCAATCGACCGTCGCGCCGAAGCGCGCGATCGACTTGACGAAGTCACCCACCTCGGTGCGCCCGTGGATGTCCACGTCGTGCACGTCGGCGTCGAGCAGTTTGCGCGCGATGTGATCGTGGATCTGGAAGGCGATCACCCGTTCCAGCGCGTCGTCGTAGCCCTGCGCGGGCTCCTCGAACAGGCGTTGCTCCGCGGCCGGATCGCACCATCGTTCGTCGCGCGGCGCGGGCGGAGCAAGCCCCTCGAACCTGGCCGCGGCGGTCCACCAGCGCTGATTCCACGTGCCGGGATCGGCATCCCCGCCGTACAGATCGCGCTCGAATTGGAAGAGCGTGCCACCGGAGTGCGCGATCGGCACGACCACTCGCAGGGCCTCGACGAGCAGCAGGGAGACCGAATCGTCCGCGCCCGGTCCGACGTCGAGGCCGAACGAACGCAGAGTGGAGGCATGCGTCGCGCCGATGGCGACCGCACCCGCGAGCGCGCCGGGAAAGGCGCGACTCGCGCCCCTGCGCAGCACTACCGGCACTTCCGGCTGGACCACCAGGAGTTCGCAGTGCACTCGGCCGACGAGGTCCTGCGCTTCGAACCATCCGCGCGCGGTCGGCGGCGCGTCGAAGATCGCCCGCACGTCGCCGCTTCGGTCGATGTGCGCGACAAAGGAGCAGAGACCCGCGGGGTTCTCGCCAAAGATGGAGTGCTCGTAGAAGCTCGCCGGCAGCGCTGCGAATCCGAGGCCACGCCAGAGGAGATCGGCGCGCTCGACGAGCGCTCTTGGGCTGTCGTCGGCGAATGGCCCCGCGCCGACGGACGGCGTCGCGCCGAAACCGATCCAGTCGACGAGCGCATCCGAGCCGGCCTCGTCGGGGAGCCAGTGCGCGGGAATCAGGTCCGGCACGGGCATCCCGTGCACGCGCGCGAGTTCGTAGCGCAGGAAGGTGTGCAGTTCGGTCTGCAACGGTCGCAGTTCGCGCAACACGCCGTCGAGGACGCGCTGCAGGTCGGCGACGGACAGTCCGTACTCGCGCGCCCGGTACGTGAAGAGGTCGCCGCTGCCCATCGAGCGCACGATTTCGTTGGAGAGCCAGCGCAAGCGCACGAGCAGCGGCTTCTGCGCGGCGCCGGCTTCGTGCAGGCTTTCCCAGGCGGATCGCCGCAGACCGAGGGCGCGCTCCTCGCGCAGGATGCGCTCGACCTCCGTTCGCGACACCGGAGCACCGTCGATGCTGAAGGTGCGCGAGCAGAACGCCGTTTCGGCCTCGTTCTCGGCGTCGATGCGCTTCTCGACGAGATCCGGCACGAGGTGCGGACAGCCGGCGGCCTCGTACGCGATGCGCGCGAACTGGCGCTGGTCGATGGAGACGAGCTGTTTCCCGCGGCGCGCGAAAGTGCGCGAGAGATCGATGTTCTCGATGCTGCCGACGAAAGCGGCCCAGGAGAGTTCGGCGGCGCGCCACGCTTTTAGGGCCTGCGCGTCGTCGGCCGCGCTCGTGACACGGTTCCAGCGCGCCTCCTCCAGCCCGCGATGCACCGCGAGATAGTCGTCCGCGTAGCGCGTGAGGTACTTGCGCGCCTCGCCGCGCAGCGCGGAGCCTCCGGACTCCTGGCCGTGAGCGGGGGTCAGAGCGCAGAGCACGAGGGCGGGGGCGATCCAGTGGCGCGTAAGAGTCATGCGTCGGGTGCTCTCCAGGGCTCGCACCGCGAGGTCTCTGTTACACTTTTGCAGTGAAGAAAACCCTGAAGAAACTGCGCTCCCAAAAGCCGTTCCTCGTCGCCGCCATCCTCGCCCTGCAGGCCTCGTTCGGCCCGATCCGAGCCCAGTCGGCCGACCCGGCCTGGGATACGGCCATCGCGCTGAAGCAGAAATCGGCCTACGCCGAAGCGGCCGCGGCGTTCGACGCGTGGGCCAAGCTGAACCCGACCGCGCCGCGCTACGCCGAAGGCCTGACCGAGGCGGGCGTGTGCTGCTTCTCGAACGGGCGGGCGCAGTTGAAGCTCTTGCGGCGCACGGACGAATCGGACGCATCCTTCAAGAAGGCGCTGGGCTACTTCGACTCCGTGCTCGCGACCAACTCGACGCCCTACCTGGCCCGAGCACAGTACATGCGCGGATCGACCAAGTTCTTCATGGACGACATGCCCGGCGCCGAGGCCGAATATTCGATCGTCATCGACAAGTGGAAAGCGGACGCGAAGTACCTGCCGAAGGCGCTCGACAAGCGCTCGTCGGTGCGCCGCAACCGGCTCGATTCCGCCGGTGCGCTCGCCGACCTGCAGCGTTATGCGACGGAGTTCCCGAAGGGCGAGGAGATCGCCGCCGTCCAGGTCTACATCGATCACGTGAAGATGTTCGGCAAGCCCGCGCCGGAGGTGGACGCGAAGACCTGGATCCAGGGCGACCCCACGACCATCGCGGCGCACAAGGGCGAGGTCGTCCTGCTCTATTTCTTCGCCACGTGGTGCGAGAACTGCGAAAAGGTCCGTCCGTTCATGATGGATCTCTTCGACCGCTACGAGTCGTTCGGCGTGAAGTGGATCGGGATCGTCGACACGACCAAGGGGCAGACCGTCGATTCCGTGCGCAACTTCGTCGTCGCCAACAAAATCCGTTTCCCGGTCGTGATGACGGGCGGCGTCGGTGCGATGACCTATCGTGCCACGGGCATTCCCGCCGTCGTGCTGATCGATCGCGCGGGCAACGTGCGCTGGAACGACAATCCGAACAACCTGATGGACTCGACGTTCGAGGCCTTGCTCCTCGACGATCCGGCCAAGCCCGTCGCGAAGTGAAGGCGGTCTGCGTCTTCTGCGGATCCTCGAGCGGCCGCCGCCCGGAGTACGCCCTTGCGGCGCGGTCGCTCGGTCGCGTGCTCGCCGAACGGCGCATCACGCTCGTGTGGGGCGGAGGAAACGTCGGCCTGATGGGCATCCTCGCGGATGCCGTGCTCGAGCACGGAGGTCGAGCGATCGGCGTGATCCCGCGCGGGCTCGAGGAACGCGAACTCGCCCATCGCGGCGCGACCGAACTGCACGTCACGCGGACGATGCACGAGCGCAAGGCGCTGATGGAGCGCCTGTCCGACGCCTTCGTGGCCCTGCCCGGCGGATTCGGGACGCTCGACGAGCTGTGCGAGATCCTGACCTGGCGCCAACTCGGGCTGCACGCGAAGCCGATGGGCCTCCTGGACGCGGGCGGGTACTTCGGCCCGCTCGAAGCCGCGTTCGACCACTCCGTACGCGAGGGGTTCGTACGCGCCGAGCACCGCGCGCTGCTCGTCCGCGACGAGGATCCGCGGCGTCTGCTCGAGACCCTGGAGCAGGGCGCGCTGGCACCTTGAGGGGCAGGCCCTTCGCGGAGCGCCCTCGTATCGTCCCGGGCGCACGGGTATCGTCAGCGCGGCAGGGCCGAAAACGACCGTGGTCGTACTTTTACCGACGGGCGTCTGTTCGGCGGAAGCCAGGATCGCGTATCGGGGTATGTACGCGCGCGACTTCCGGATCGAATACCCCGTCCGCTCCGCGAGGTCTCGTGTCGATGTTGGCTTCATCAGTAAACGCGCCGGAGTCCCGATGACTTCTCCCGTCACGCCCCCCCGTCCCAGTTCCCAGCCCCACCGCGTCCTCGTCGTCGAAGACGAGGAAGCGCTCGCGTTCGGCGTCAAGGACGCGCTCGAGCACGTCGGTTTCCAGGTCCAGGTCGTCCACGACGGCCCGAGCGCGCTCGACCGCATCCGCACCGATCAACCGGAGCTGATCGTGCTCGACCTCATGCTCCCGGGCATGGGCGGGCTCGAGATCCTCGGCATCCTGCGCAAGGAGCGACGCGACGTGCGCGTGGTGATCTTGACGGCGCTCGCTTCGGAATCGGACCTGATCCAGGGATTCGAGCTCGGCGCGGACGACTACATGAAGAAGCCGTTCTCGCCGCGCGAACTGGTCGCGCGCGTCGAAGCGCAGTTCCGCCGCCGCGAGATGGACACCGCTCCGCCGCCGCGCCTCGAACTGCCGAACGGGATCAGCGTCGATCTCGCGCGCCTCGAAGTGCACCGCGACGGGCAATTGATCCAGCTCACGCCGCGCGAGGGCGACATCCTCGATTACCTGATCCGCAATCGGCACCGCGTCGTCACGCGCGACGATCTCCTGCTCGACGTGTGGCACTACAAGAGCGCGAACGTCGAGACGCGCACGGTCGACATCCACATCGTCGGCTTGCGACGCAAGGTCGAGCCCAACCCGGCCGAGCCGACGCTGATCCAGACGGTGCGCGGCAAGGGCTACCGCTGGTTCAGTTGAACGCGAGCGCGGGGGTGTAGTTGGTTCAGCTCACGCTCGGAACGAAGCGGACCGCCCTCGCGCTGTACGGAGTCCTGCTCGTGCTGCCGACGCTGGTGCTCGGCGGACTGCATTGGCGGCAGCTCGTCATCGACCACGAGACGATGCTGGCCGTCGTGCCGGACGACGCCCAGGATGCGGCGCGTCGCCTCCAGAACTCGATCCAGGACGATCTCAACGACTTGATCGTGCGCGAGGGCGAGCGCCCCTTCTACGAGTACCGTGACTCCTACTTCCCGCCGGGCTCGCTCGGTGGGGAGATCTCGCTCGTCGTTTCGCCGCTGAAGTCGACCGCTCCGCCGCGTGGAATCCTCGGTTGGTTCAGCCACTCGGTCGACGAGCCGATGCACAAGCTGCCGCCGAAAGTGATCGTGGCCGGGCGGCAGTCGCCGGCCCGGGAACTCGAGGTGCGCACGGCCATCCAGTTCGCGGCACTCGAACTGCAACGTCAGACGACCACGATCTGGCTGCAACCGAACACGTTCCTGGGTCGTTGGTTCACGAAGGACGAGAGCTTCACCGTGCCGGTCCTGGCGATCAACCTGGCCGACGAGGCGAACCTGGCGTGCGTGGGCGAGGAGATGCCGGCGTTGCGCAACTTCCAGGCGGAGAAGCGCTGGACCCACGTCTCGAAGTTCCTGGTCCAGTTCTATCGCGAGTCCGACGGCACGCCGCGCGTCGTCGCCTGGCGCGAGGTGACCATCGACGGCGATCCTCGTCTGCGCAAGTCGACGTCGGCGTGCCTGGCGGTCCTCGGTTCGGGCATCCACTTGCGGCAGGGCTTCCTGATCGACCCCAACTGGCTGTTCCGCGAGCTGCCGGCGCTGTGGGCGAGCCGTGTACTCAAGGTCAGCCAGACGTTCATCGGCATGGACGCGACGCCGATTCCAGGCGAGGAGAACCTCGAGTCGTTCCGGATCCAGCCGGTGCGCGCGCTCAACTTGATCACGCGCAAGCCCGGGGACGAGACCTACGGCGAGTTCAGGATCGCCGTCAACGTCAAGGAACTCGAATCGCGCTTCCGCACGCAGAGCATGCGCTTCCTCGGCGTCGCCGCGATGCTGGTCGTGTCGCTCGCGACGGGAATGATCCTGCTCCTGCGCAGCGTGAATCGCGACCTCGAGGCGGCGCGTCGCACCGAGAATTTCGTCGCCGCCGTCACCCACGAACTGCGCACACCGGTCGCGGCGATCAAGCTGTACGGCGAGATGCTCGAGGACGGGTGGGTCGACGATCCCGAGAAGCTGAAGGAGTACTACCGCCGCATCGTTCGCGAGACGGGACGGCTCGAAACGCTCGTCGAAAACGTGCTGGAGAAAAGCCAGCTCGCGCGCCGCGAGGTCGCACCCGAGCCGGGTGACGTGAACGAGGTGATCGCGAGTCTCGCGCCTTCGCTCTCCAGTCTCGCGCAGGGCGGCGTGAAGGATCTCGAATTCGAGTACGGCGACGATCTGCCGCTCGTGCTGCTCATCCCCGAAGGCGTGCGCTCGATCGTGTCGAACCTGGTCGAGAACGCGCGCAAGTACGCACCGGTCGGACGGTCCTCTCCGACGCCCGAACCGATCGTGGTGAAGACACACGTGCTCGCGGGCAACGTCGTGCTCGACGTGATGGACCGCGGCCCCGGGATCCCGCATGCGGAGCGCACGAAGATCTTCGACGCGTTCTATCGCGTCGGCAACGAAAAGACGCGGACGGCGCGCGGAACGGGTCTCGGATTGCACCTCGTCGCACTCCAATGTGCGGCGATGGGCGCGCGTGTCGCGGTGCTCGACCGCAGGGGCGGCGGGAGCGTCTTCCGCATCACCTTCGAGACCACGAACGAGCCTGGAACCGTCGCCTGACTTGCGCTCACTCTCCGCCTTGTGCGAAGCTCGTGCGCTGTTTTCCAGAGGAATAGAGAGCGCGAATCGCGCCCAACGGACCCCATCGATGACCTTTCAGAAGCTCGGATTGCACCCTGACCTCCTGCGTGGCGTGCACGAGCTCGGCTTCACGCGCCCGACCCCGATCCAGGAGCGTTCCATCCCGCCGGCCCTCCAGGGCAAGGACGTCCTCGCCTGCGCGATGACGGGCAGCGGCAAATCGGCCGCCTTCCTGCTCCCCATCCTCGAGCGTCTGTTGACTCGGAAGCGCGGCGCGACGCGTGCGCTCATCCTGACGCCGACGCGCGAACTCGCCGCGCAGATCACCGAGCACCTGTCGGAACTCGCCGTGCACACGCAAGTACGCGGCGCCGCCGTGTACGGCGGAGTCGGCATGGGGCCTCAAGAGCACGCGCTGCGTTCCGGCGCCGACGTGATCGTGGCGACGCCCGGCCGCCTGCTCGATCACATGCGGCATCCGTACGCGGATTTTCGTGCTCTCGAAGTGCTCGTGCTCGACGAGGCGGACCGCATGCTCGACATGGGTTTCCTCCCGGACATCAAGAAGATCGTCGGCCGCCTGCCCGCGAAGCGCCAGACGCTGTTCTTCTCGGCCACGATGCCGCCGCAGATCGCGAAACTCGCCGACGCGATGCTCGTGAAGCCGGAGCGCATCGACATCGAGCGCCGTTCCGCGCCGGCCGTCGGCATCACGCAGGCGATCTACCCTGTGTCACAAGGACGCAAGAACGCGCTGCTCTTGCAGCTCCTGCGCGGCGAGGGCGTCGACAGCGCGCTCGTGTTCACGCGCACGAAGCACCGCGCCAACCGGCTCGCCAAGCACCTCGACGACAACGGCGTGCGCACGGATCGCATCCACGGCAATCGTTCGCAGAGCCAGCGCACGCAGGCGCTCGAGATGTTCAAGAAGGGCAAGTTCCGCGTGCTCGTCGCGACCGACATCGCCGCGCGTGGAATCGACGTCACGGCGCTCAGCCACGTGATCAACTACGACGTGCCCGGGACTCCGGAGGACTACATCCACCGCGTCGGCCGCACGGCGCGCGCCGAGCACACCGGCGACGCGTTCACGCTGGTTTCGCCGGACGAGGAGTCGGATCTGCGCGACATCGAGAAGACGCTCGGCAAGCGTCTGCCGCGCATCACGCTCCCGGACTTCGATTACGACGGTCCGGCCGAGAACCTCAAGGGTCGAGGGCCGTTGGTGAAGGGCCACCGCCCGAGACAGGAGAAGCCCGCTGCGAGGCGCGCGCGCCCCGCCCCGGGCGGCTTCGCTGCGTCCGGCCCGCGCGCCCCGGCCAGGCCCCGGGCGCCGCACGGGGCTCCGGGCGAGCGCAGGCCGGCCGAGCGCTCGGGCGGCGATCGCCGCCCCTACGACCGCGCGCCCTCCGACCGTCCCGCCAGCGGCCGCCGCCCGCTCGGTACCCGGCCCCCGGTCCGCCCGGCACGCACCGCGCAGAGCCCTTCCTCCCCCCCGCGCCCGAGCGGGGGCTCCGCGCGCCACCTCCCCCGCCCCGACGCCCGCAACGAACGTGTGGGTGCCTTCGGCGAGGGCGTCCACCCCCGCCGGAACGACTGACCCTCGACCGCTTCCGAGTCGCCCACCGTCGACGACCCACTCCGCGGCGCCGCGCCGGGCCCGGTAGGCCCTACGGCGCTCCACACCCTCTACGCCCCGCGAGCGAAACGCGAGCTCTCGTCCGCTCCAGGCACGCGATCCGGACGGGGCAGCGTCCACGGAATCGCGGTGCGCTCGATGGCGAGTTGGAGCACCTGCACGTACAGCGCGGTTGCGGCGAGCGTGCGAGGCGCGGAGCGCGAGCCTCTCGCCTGCGCCGCGCCGTCCTCGACGCGCGACGCCAGCGCGTCGACCACGAGTTGCGCTGCGAACTCGGCCCGCGGTCCGACGACCGCGTCCTTGACCGCGAACAACGCTCGGGCGACGCGCGCCGCGGTCAGCGTGTCGGCGCGCCGACCAGCGCCCCGTCCGTCTTTCGTGTAGCCCTCGGCGATCTCGCCTGCGCTCGCTTCGGTGCGCTGGACGAGAGCCAGAGTGCAGGCATGAACAGCCGGATGGCGACGCCCCTCGAGCCCGACCACGGAGGCGGCGCGGTGCCACGCGTGCACGCGCTCGGCCGCGTCGTGAACGGAATCGAGCGGCTGCAGTGCGTGCGTCTCGAACTCGTCCTCGAGGACCTTCGTCGCGCGGCTGAGATCGTCGACGACGCCTCGGTCGATCCCGGCTCGGACGAGCGCGACGAGCGCACGCACGACGGCCGGTCGAGCTTCGGCGTTCGCGAGTCGAACCGCGGCGCGCCGGAGCGACTCCTCGGAACTCGCGGAGCGCCCTGACTCAGCGGCCAGGAGTTCGACGCATAGCGCGGTCGTCGTGAGGTCGGACACCGCGGACCCCGGCGCGGCGCTGAAGCCACCGTCGGCGCGTTGTTCGCGCCTGAGTCTCTCGCGCAGTGCCTGATTCCGCGCGCCTACGACTCCGGCGCTCGCCAGTGTGCACGCGGCCTCGAGCATGGCCGAAGTCTCGCCCAGAGAGGCCTCGGTGCCGGGCGCGTCGAGCGTGCGCTGCAGCCAGGCGAGCGATGCCGCCAATCCGTCGCGCAGACGGTGGCACCGGAGTTCATGCGAACTCCGGATCATGTCGGAATGCCGGCGCGTCGCTGCATGGAGGCCAAACCGCGGCGGAGGAGCCGCGCGGACCAGTCAGCATCGGTCGGGTCGAGCCGGAGTCTTGAGCCCGACCCCGTGGCCCCGGCTCAGTTCTTGGCGTTCTTTTCGGGATGCCAGGAGAGGAGGTCGACGCCGAAGCGCTGTTCGAGGAACTCGCGCGATCCGACCTTCATGCGGATGAACATGGCCAGTTCCTGGAACGACTGCTGCGCCGAGGCGTCCTGGAACTCGCTGACCTTCATCTTCTCGATGGAGGGATCGCGAACGCCGCCGACGCGGACCAGGTACGCGACGGTGCCGTCGCGGTTGAGTTCGGCCTTGGCCACGGTCGTCTCGCGCATCGTCGCCAGCGTGGGGTTCATGCGGATATAGGCGTCACCGGCCGGCTCCTCGCCCGCGGGCGGCGGCGGCGTGAAACGATCACGCCAGTCTCGGCGCTGCACGATGAAGCCCGCGGCCTTGACGGCATCGGCGAACTTCGTCTCGTCCGCTTCCGGCGTGAACGGCGGCGCGGCCGGGTTGGCGGGATCGGGACGAGTCCCGAAGTTGTCCCGCAGCTTCTCGAGGCGCGCGAGAGCGAGTTCCTTCGCCTTCTTGTCGGCCCACGCGGATTCGACGCGCGATGCGATCTCGCTGAACGGGGGCACGACCTCGGGCTTGTATTCGAGCGTGCGCCCGATCGTGAACGACTTCTCGTCCACGGTGATCGCCGGCCAGAGCTTGCCGGGTTGACGATCCTTGTCGAAGGCGGACTCGACGGTGCGGCGGCCGACGAAGCTGCCCTTGTAGGCCTCGAGCCAGGACTCGTAGGTCTGCGTGGTGGCCTGCTTGCGATAGGCCAGCCCCAGTCCGGCGGCCTCCACCGCGAGGTCGACGGTCTCGCCGGCGGCTTCGCGCTTCCGCAGGCTCGCGACCCACTCCATGAGCGCGTGGTAGATCGGCGCCTCGAGCAGGGCCGCGCTCTTCACGGTGTCGTAGGGCTGCGCGAACGTCTGATCTTGCTGGGTCGGCGACTTCGGGAAGCGCGCGTAACCGAAGTCCGCGTGGTACTGACGCGCCTCCGCTTCGGCGTCCGTGCCGGAGGGGCGCGGGAACTTCGCGAGGATCGCGTCCCCGGTGATCGGGCCGTCGAGCGAGAGCCCCGCCACCTCGGCGCTGACCTCGGGCTTCGACTTGTACGCGGCCTTCTCCGGTTCGGAAAGGGCGTCGAACCAGGTCTTGAGCTCGTCGCCCTTCGGCGCCTGGGCGCGCGCTTCCTCGACGAGCGAGGCGACCGGCAGTTCGACGTAGTCGTACATGAATTCCTGGTGCCGGCCCTTCCACGCGGTCTCGATCACTTTCGGATCGGGGATCGTGAGGCCCTGGGCGATGAGGTCGCGGTAGCGCTCGACGCGCATGGCGCGGCGCAGCACGTTCTCGAGTTCCTTCGGGCTGATGCGGAACTGCGCGCAGTAGGCCTGGTAGTTCTCCGACGTCTGGAAGTCCTTGGTGATCCGCTCCTTCATCTCGGCGGGCGTGATCACGATCCCCGCTTCTTCCGCGGAGGCGTCCATCGCGATGAATGCGGCGGTCTGCTCGTCGGTCGGCTCGCGCTCGTTGCCGATGAAGACGAGCGGCATCACGTACGCGATCGAGCGCTTCGTCTCGATGAACTTCTTGTAGTCGAGCTTCTGCTGGACTCCGGCGGGCGACTTCCAGGTCATGTAGTCCTTCGTCACGCCGCTCTTGCCGCCGAAGACGTCGAGGACTTCCGAGCTGACCGAGAACGTGGTGAGCACCAGGACCACGAGCAGGAAGGTCATGAGGAAGCGGGTCTTGCTCGAGCCCTTCGGGACGTGGATGACCTCGTCGGGGTCCACCTTGTCCTGCATCACGATCTCGGGGTCGATGGGCTTTTTCTTGGTCGTGTCTTGGGACATGGCGTCGCGGCAGTGGCCGGGCGTGTGGACTCCGAGCGCGGGAAGGCCCCCGAAAGTGGGCGCCGGCTTCGAAGCGCAGAAGTTTACGGGCGCGCGGCGAGGGGGCGCAAGGACAGGTCGCGAACGGGGCCAGGGATGGCCACGAAATCACGCTTGGAGGCCGCGCGGTCAGTCCTTGGTGAGCTCCGCGTCGCGCGGAAGGTCCTCGAGCGTGCCGAGACCGAAACGGTCGAGGAACTCACGCGTCGTCCCGTACTGGAGCGGGTGGCCGGGGACGTCGGCGCGGCCGGTCACGCGCACGAGTCCGCGTTCGATCAGGGTGCGCAGGATCGGTCCGGCCTGCACGCCGCGGATGGCCTCGATCTCGGCCTTCGAAACGGGCTGGCGGTAGGCGATGACGGCGAGGGTCTCGAGCGCGGCGGACGAGATGCGCTCGGCGCGCCGGGCCTTGAACAGGCGCTGCACGACCTCGCCCATCTCGGGCTTGGTGAGGATCTGGAAACCGCCCGCGATCTCGCGCAATTCGAGTGGCAGGCGACTCGCCGCGAGGCCTTCGCGGAGTCGGTCGAGGGCCACGGCGACACGGGTGCGCGCCGGCTGCTCGAGGATCTCGAGCAGTCGCCGCATGGTGATCGGCTCCGGCGATGCGAAGACGAGCGCGGTCAGCGCGCTCAGGAGTTCATCGTCGCTGAGCTGGTCGCCAGGACCGTTCTCCACCGGGGCGCTCCATTCCGGATCGATGGCCTCGACCGCGATCGCGGCCTCGACGAACTGCGCTTCCCCACCCGCGTCCTCGGCCACGTTCTCCGCGACGGGCTGGTCGAGGCTGGTCTCGGAGTCGGTTTCGGCCGGTTTTTGACGCGAGGAGCGGCGGGTCATGACGGAAGCGAGCTTCGCGGACCCGGCCTCCCTGGTCAAGGCCCGCGCGTCCGTCCGAAAGCTGATTTCGGGCCGATTCGCGGCTCGCAACGCTCGGCCAGGCCCTCGAGCCCGGCGCCATTGTGGCGCACCCCCTCCGCTCCAGGTAGCATCGGGGCTGGCAGGGATCGACCTCTTGGGGAGGTGGATCCGCGGTCACACACAGCATGTTCGACCACCGTTCCGGCAGGACGGAGGCGCTTCCGGTGCGGACTCTCCGCCTCCGGTGCCTTCTCGTTCTAGGCGTATTGGCGCTCCTCTTCGGGGCGGCCGCCTACGTGGGCCGAGATACCCCGGTCTTCTGGCTCGGCACGGCCGGCGTGCTTGGGATCTTGCTTTTCTCGTTGCTCGGTCTCGAGCCGATCCTGTCCCGACTGTCCAGGGCACAGGCGGCGGGTCGCGAGGACGAACAGCACATGCGCGCGGTGCTCGACGCCGCGGCGGAGGGCATCCTGACCCTCGAATCGGACGGCAAGATCGCGGCCATCAATCCGGCGGCGGAGCGCATGTTCGGCTACCTGCCGCACGAGGCGGTCGGGTTCGGCGTGTCGCTGCTCGTCGATTCACTCGAGGTGAGCGCGGAGCGCAATTCGACCGCGCGCACGCGCACGCGAGCGGCCGTCGGGCGCCGTCGCGACGGCTCCGAGTTCCCCGTGCAGATCGGCCTCTCGACGACGAGGATCGAAGGCGCGGAGATCCACATCCTCACCGTGCAGGACGGCAGCGTGCAGGCCGACGCCGAGCTCGCGATCCGCGAGAGCGAGATGCGTACGGCGGCGATCCTGTCCTCGGCCGCCGATCCGTTCGTGATCATCGACAACGAGGGCCGCATCCTCGATTTCAATCCGGCGGCGGAGCGCGTGTTCGCGTGGGAGCGCCGGCAGGTCCTCGACAAGGAATTCGCCGACGTCCTGATCCCCCATCCACGCCGCATGTCGATCCGCCGCGGCCTGCGCGAGGCGGCCCAGGCGCAGAACACGACGAGCACGTCGATCCTCAATCAGAAGATCGAGCTCTCGGCGCGCCGGAAGGACGGACGCGAGGTGCCGGTCGAACTGCTCGTGATGCCGATCGACTTGTCCGCCGGGCGGCAGTTCGCCGCGCGCCTGCGCGATCTGTCCGGTCAGACGAGCACGAAGGACGAGTCTGCGCTCGCGGCGACCGACGACAACGGGCGCGCCCAGGCAGTGGTCGAGTCGGCGGCGGTGGCCGTGCTCACCGTCGACTCGACGGGGCGCATCGAGTGGATCAACGCGGCCGGCGAGCGCCTGTTCGGCTGGACGAAGCGCGAGCTCGTCGGCGCGGACATCGTGCGCCTGACGCCCGCCGATCAGGGCGAGCGGCGCGAGGCGCTGTTCGAGGCCGCACGAGCGATGCTGCGCATCGGCGCGGGGGCCCATGCCGAAATCGAGGGCGTGCGCCGCGACGGCACGCGCTTTCCGATGCTGGTCTCGGCGAGCCGGGTGCGCCTCGGCGAGCGTGCGTTGTTCGTGTGGGTCGTGCGCGATCGGACGGTCGAAGCCTCGGGGAACGGCCAACCGGTCGAGTCGAGACGCGGCGGCGAAGTCTGATTCACTGCGCTTCGGCGAGGCGCTTCAGGTTCGCGAGCCCGCGATCGAACATCGCATCGAGCGCGCCGCCGCCGACGAGGACGACGTAGCCGCCGAGGACCGGCACGTGCATGTCGCCCTCGAGCGACCATGTCACTTCCGTCGCCGCGCCGATGGCGCGCATGGAGAGGGCGCCCTTCATGACGGTCGTTTCGCCGCCACGCCGGTAGGTCATTTCGTACGCGACGACAGTCGCCGGAACGCAGGACACCAGTTTCAGTTCCTCCTCGCGATCCTTGCCCGTCCAGGTGCGAGTCGCGCCTACGCCCTGCTTGAGAGGACCGAGCGCGGTCGTGAGCGTCGGGTCCTTCTCCCAGGGCGTCCACTCGGGCCAGCGCTCGAGGTCGGACAAGATCGTGTACACGCGCTCTGCGTCGGCCTGGATCGTGATGCTCCGCGCGCGCGAGAAATGCGTCGAAAGGAACAGGCCGACGACGATCACGAGGAAGAACACCAGTGTGAGAGCGATCAGGGCGGTCTTCATCTGGAAACGACGTCGATCAGCGCGCCGGTTCGCGCACGAGGTCGAGGAAGGGCTTCAGGTCGACTTCGTAGCGCTCGAGCATCGCCGCATGCCACTGCTTGACCTCGAGCGGATCGACGGGGCGCTTCTTCAGGCTCTCCTCGATCGCGGGGCCGATGCGCGACCAGTCGCCTTCGATCGGTTGCGGGCGCGCGTCGACGCGCAGGAGCAGCCAGGCGCCGGAATCCGTGATGGGTCCGCCGACCTGCCCGATCGCCGTCTCGAACGCGGCCTTCGAGAGCGGAGTCGAACCGCGCACGATCGGCGTGATCGCGCCGCCTTCCTTCTTCGACGGATCGATGGAACGCGCCTTCGCGACGTCCTCGAACGACTTGCCGGAGGCGAGGTCCTGCTGCGCGGCCTTCACGTCTTCCTCGCTGCTCACGACGATGACGTGGATCTCGGCGTGTTCCTGCTGCAGCATCCAGGCACGCGTGACGCGTTCGCCGAGCAGCGCGCGGACGGAATCGTCGCGCAGGCGCTCGCGATAACGGATCGGATCGAGGCCCATGACGCGGTCGACGTAGGCGTCGAGCGACAGGCTGGGGTTCTTGCGCCCGATTTCGCTGCCGCGGATCTCGTTCTCGATCGATGCGACCGCCGCCTCGTACGCGCTCGACGACTGGCCGGCGTCGAGAGTGACGCGCAGGCGCGAGGCCTCCGCGAGCACGAGCCGGCTCATGGCGAGGTTGCGCAGTTGATCCAGCACGCGGAAGTTGTCCAGGTAGAGCCACTGCGACAACAGCTCCGACACGTACACCGGTTGTCCGGCGACACGCGCGACGACCGGCTCGGTTGCGTTCGAAGGCGGGGTCGAGTCCTTGGGTAGAGGGGCTTGCTTCGTGGTCGGTGCCGCCTCGACCGCTGGCTTGCCCCTCTCCTCCGCGGGCGGACGCCACGCAGCGGGCTCGTTCGAGGCTTTCGGGTTCGGCGCGGCGCACGCGGCGAGGAAGACGAGGGCGAGCGGACTCGCGCTGACGACGGACTGGCGCATACGCTCAACGATACGAGATGCGGCGCACGACTCCGAGGCCGTGGCACGTCGGGCACTCCATCTTCGTCTCGTTGACGCCCTTGCCGACCGCGGTACGGCTGACATTGGCTCCGGCGAGCGAGACGGTGCGCGTGCCCTCGCCGCCGCATTCGCGACAGGCTGCGAAGGTCGGCTTCGGGTCGACCTCGAAATCGCCCGAGTTCTCGACGTAGTAGGCGAGCATCCAGCTGGCGCGATTGTCGGGAGAAAGCTCTTTCCAGGCCGCTTCACGGTCGTCGGATTGCTCGGCGGTCGTCTTCGCCTTGCGGGCCATCTCCTGGTTCTTGAGGTAGCGTTCGAGCTTCTGCTCGAGCTCGGCGCGCTCCTTGTCCTTCTCGGTGAGCGGCTTCGCGTCGGTCTTTTGCGCCTCGTTCCCCTTGAGCGCCGCATCCTTGCCGAGCAGCCACGTGCCCATGCCGTACGAGGCACGGCTCCAGCGCAATCTCTTGCGCGCGAGCCACAGCTTCTTCACGACGTCCGGGTTCGCCTCCTTCGTGATCGCCGCGGACTCCTTGGTGACGTAGTCGAGCACGTCCTTGGACATCTGCTCGCCGAGGTAGTTGATCGCCTCCTCGATGCCGAGCTTGGCGGACATCGTGCGTGCCAACTGGCCTGATCGCAGGAACCACAGCGTCGCGACGCGGTCGGCCACGAACTTGTCGCGCGCCTTGATCGAGCGGTCGTGCGCCTTCTTGGCCTCGGCCAAGAGCGGGCTGTCAGGGAACTTCTCCTTGAAGGCGTCGGCGCGGGCGAGCGCGTCGTCGAAGCGACGCCGTCCGATCAACGAATCGACGTCGGCCAGATAGTCGACCTGGTCCTGCCGCGCGGCCTTCTGCGTCGCGCGCTCGAGCGACACACGCACGTCCTCGCTCTTGAACGTGGCGTCGAGGCTGCCGGCCTTCTTGTAGTGCTCGACCGCGTGTGCGAAATCGAGGATGCGCTCGCACCAGCGCGCCAGCTCGAAGTTGCCGTCGGCGCTCGACGTGTCCGCGTTCGAGAGCCCTTGCGCATACAGTTCGGCGCGCGTGAACACGTCGGTCGCGGGCACCTGCACGACGGTCGGAGAACCCGAGATGCGATTCTTCGGCACGGGCACGGTGGCGCTCGCGGTCTTGACGAGGATCGTGTCGCCGCTGCGATCGATGATGATGCCGACGATCTCCGCGCCTTCGACGGTGACGATGTGATCCGCGTCGATCATCACCTCGTCTCCAGACAGGTCGACGTAGCCGAACCGGTTGCGAAGCGCCCGCTCCTCCTCCGGATGCAGGAACGTCCACGGCAGGCGGACGCGTCCGCCCGTGTCGAGGCGCTCGAACACGATGCCATCGGGATCGTGGGTCTGGATCGTCCCCCACTGGATCGATCCGTCGCGCAGACGCAGCATCGTCGCGGGGGCCGCCGGCGCGTCCTCGGCACGGAGCGGAAGGCTCGCGCACGTGAACATCGAGAGGGAGAGGATCAGCAGTCGGAAACAGTTCATCGGGTCATCTCTTTCCTGTTCGCATCCGGCGCCGGCGCGCTTTCGCGCGGCGACTCGAGCGCTTTCGTGTCGCCCTCGACGAAGCGGCGGCGCAGCCGTTCACCGAAGGGTACCTCCCGCAGCAGAAGCGTGGTGAAGCGCTTCTCGCGCTGGACGCCGCCGCTCTTCCAAGTGAGCTCGACGTCGACCTTGTACTCGAGCGGACGGTCGGGATTGGGCACGCCCTTCGCCGAATAGACGATTTCCGCCTGGCCGTGCAGTTCGCGCTTCTCGATGGGCTTGGGTTCGCCCGCCTCGCCGTTCACGAGCGGGAAGAAGCTCTCTTCGAGATCCGCGGTCACGGCGGCCACGGCGGCCGAGGCGTGGGTCCTCAACTGGGCGGTGCGGGACAGCGCCGACCCGAACGTGAGGAGACCGAGGATCGCGGTCATGCCGAACAGGAATATGCCCATGGCGACGATCACCTCGAGGATCGTGAACCCGGAGCGCGCGTGCTTGGGCCTCGGTCCCATCACATTTGCCAATCCTCGCGGTGGCCCGCGATCGTGACTTCGGTGACCATGCGCAGCCCGTGGTGGACGAGCGTGTCCTTGTCGTGCCCGACAGGCGTCGTGCCGCGTTGACCGCGCTCGACGACGACGCGTTTCCCGTCGACGCTGACGACCTTCATCCACTCCGCGTCGAGCAGGACGTACGTGTCGTCTCCCTGTGGCACACGGCGCCCGTCGTCGACGACGAGCACGACGCCCTGATTGTCGATCGGATCGAGTATGCGCGTGCGCCGCGTACGGTCGATCGGGCGCTCGATCTCGAGTTCGACGCGCGCACGTCGCGGCAGTACTGGCCGCGACTTCGCCACGGGCACGCCGGCATGGCGCTCGTTCCAGGGATGCATGCTCGCGTTCGGACGATCCCTCGACCACGCGTCCCAGGACGTCGCCGCACCACGGTCCTCGCGCGAGATCTTCCAGCCCTCGTGAAGGTTGGTCGCTCCGGAAGCGAGCAGGATGTTCATCCACAGCACCCCCCCGGTGACCTCCAAGGTCGCGCCGGCGGGCGGGAGGTTCGACGAGCCGAAGAAGTCGCTCGCGAAGAACGAGCGCGACGCCGTGTCCGTCACGAGCCGCTCTCCGCGCCACAGCATGCCGACGCTGCGCCCATCCTTGTCCGAGGTCGTCGACGGCGCGAGCATCCACACGATCTCGAGCTGCGACGGGCTCGCCGCGTCGACCCTCACGACCTCGCCGTCGTTCACCGCGCTCTTCGTCTCGGCCGCGAGGTTCAGGTCGCGTTGCACCCGCGCCACTTCGCTGCCCGATGCCTGCCGCACGAGCCGCAGGCGCGGCCACTTCGTCTCGCGCACGCCGTCGCCGTTCGTGTCGAACATCACCCATTCGAGCAGGAAATCGCCGCGCGGACCGCCTTCGATGCCGCGCAGGTCCTCGGTGACGAGCTCCGTGGCCACGCTCGCGGCCTCCATGACGGCTCGCCGGGTTTCGGCCGTGCGCCAGGTTTCGAGCGCGCGATCGAACACCTGGATCACGAGCAGCATCAACAAGGCCAGCAATCCGAGCGCGATGAGCAGCTCGACGAGGGTGAGTCCGGCGCGACGCGACAGGTGCTTCATCGCTCCACGCTCGAGAGCACCGTGGTCGGCGCGTGATAGAAGGCGCTGAACAGTTTCAGGCGCGGCGTTTCCTTCCAGCCGTGGGGCTTGCCGGTCTTGACGTCGAACGCTCCCGGCATGTAGTCGACGAACACGCGCCACCGCATTAGGTCGGATTGCTTGTCGATGCGCAGGGCCGCCCCTTCCCCCTCGCCGGCGAAGAACACCTTCACGCGCGGGTCGCTCTCCGTGTCGGCGTCCCAAGGCGCATCGTCCGAGGACTTCTGCAACACGCCGATGCGCGCGGAACTGGTATCGACCTTCGAGAAGAAGAACGAGCCGAAGTACGCGGCCGGCTGCGCGAGGGCGATGCCGAAGTAGGACAACTCGGGCGCGTCGGCCCGCTCTTGCCACAGATCGGGATAGCGCGTCGGGAACAGGATCACGGCTTCGCCTGACTGGTGCTGCGCGGGGGTCGATCCGAAGCGTCCGCGGAACAGACCGTCGCCCTTCTGGTCCATCTTGCCGGGCGCCGATGAGGCGCGCGGCATCTCCAGCGCGCCGTCCCGGATGCGCGTGTAGCTGATCAGCTCGTCGCCGATCAACACCGTTCCGTTCGCGGGGAAATCGTCGATCGCCGCGAGCCGTATGCGCGCGTCGGAGACGGACAGGGGCTCCGCGAGCGTGCTGACCACGCGATGCTCGAGGAACATCACCGGCTCTCCGGGCTCGTGAGCCTGCGGCTTCGAACCGAGCAGTCCGCGGCCGGAGGTCGCGACATCGACGTCGCCGGTATCGGCGTGGAGCTGCTTGTAGGCGAGCACTTCGTCCCCGACCCGCAGGAGGCCCCCGTCGCTCGGCATCTCGTCGAGGAACTTGTGGTCGGCGTTGAGGTTCGAGAGCGCGTTGCGGATGGTCGACGGCGCGAGGCGCAGGGTGGTCGCGTCCTGATCCGCGGCGTTGGTGACGATCAGGGCCGCGCCGGCCGTTTCCTCGGGACGCACGTTCGGCGTCGCCCGCGCGAACTGCGCGTCACCGAACACGATCTCGTCGACGACCGCGGCGGGAATCGCGCCGCTCGCGCCGTTGACGCCGCCCCCGATCGCTGCCTTCGTGACGAAGCGCGGACGCTCCCCGGACGGGAAGCAGACCATGCGCGAGAGGCGCCGCGAGTCGAACGTCGGCTGGTCGGGGTTGCCGTTCGTCTCGCCCGGCGTGATCGGCTCGGGGCAGCGATCCTGCAGCGCGATCCACGAGTAGTTCATGAGGTAGGTGTCGGTGACGCCCTTCACGACCGCGCCGCTCGAGTCGACGGGCGTGGAGGTCACGGGCCGGACCGCGGGAGCCGCGGGCTTGGCCCAGCCGAGCACCTCGTAGTCCTTGCTGGCGACGTAGGCGCGATGCACGCGCAGCGGCCATCCGGAGCTCGTCGCGTCGGACGAGGTGACGAACACGGCGTCCATGCGCCCCGGTCGTCCGGCATCGAAACCCGCGGCGGGTCCGCGGAAGACCGGCAGGATCGTGGTGCCGTTCTGGTGTCTGTGCGAGTACGTGCCCATCACGCCGCGGAACTGGAACGTCGTCTCGACGGCGCGCGAAATCGGCCATTTCTCGACCGTGTTCTCGTTCTTTCCGATGCGCGGATTCCACGCGCTCGAGGTCGACTGCGGCGCGGGAGCGGCGACCGCGGGCTCGAGCGCTTTCGCGGCCTTGTCCTCTGGCGCGAACGGACCACCTCCGCCCGACCCGGGGCCACCTCCTCCACCTCCGCCGGGCGGTGTCGCGGGCAGGGATGGCGGAGTGCCGCGGACGAGCACGTTCCACAGCGCGAGCAGCGCAGCGGGATCGTCGCGCACGACCTGGGTGCGTTGCGCGTCGAAGTAGTCGTAGCGCACCCACTCGGTGTTCTCCGCGTCGTCGAGGTGCGTGAGCTGCGCAAACTGCGAGTTGCCGACGTTGGCCTGCAGGAAACCGTTGACCTGTCCGGAACCCGGTACGCCCAGCGAGATGGGAATGACGTACACGTAGTTCTCCAGGTCGCGCGTGGCGGGAACGCCGTTGACCGTGATGCTCGGATTCCACACCACGACGAAGGAGTGCTTGCCCGCGAAGACCTGATTCAATTGGGCGGGCAGGTTGGCGAGGTCGGGAAGCTGCGACTGGTCGATCGCGCGATCGGTCTGGGCGATGCGCAGCGTCCGATCCGACCAGCCCGTGTAACGCACGATCTCGATGCCGCCGATCACGGCCCCGTCGGTGTCGACGGCCAGGCCGTTCCCGACGGGTGCGTTGAAGACCCGCTGGATGATCACGGCATAACCGCCGTCGCGCTGGAACGCCGGCATGTACTCGTTGGCGGGCGTGACGTTTTGCGTGTCGAGCCCGTCGTCGGCAGACGCGAGGACGAGGCCGGTGACGCCGCTGTTCACGCCGCGCATGCCGGTGCCGACCGTGATTCCGAAGACTCCGAAGGTCACGGCCTCGCCGAGTGCGCCGCCCGTCGGCGCTTCGACGGTGCGCACGATCGCGGCGCGGAACGGTCCGAGCTCGCCGGCGAGTTGAGCCTTGCCCGTGGGCACGCTCGACAGCGTGCGCATGGAATAGCCGTAGAGTTCGACCGGCGCGCCGGATGCGTGTGACACCGTGGTCGCGGCGAGGCCTTCGGGGACCATCGCCGCCGTGTCGGAAAGCGTGTTCATGCGCTCGCGCGCGAGGCGTCCGCCGAAGCCGGCCAGTCTGCCGGTCTCGTCGCGCGTCGCGTCGAGCATGCCGCTGCCCGCGTTCTTGACCTCGATCAGCTCGTTGCCGATGCGCACGACGCACGTCGCCGGGAAGCCCTCGGTCGATTCGACGGGGATCGAAGTCTGGGTCTGGCCCAAAGCCCCGCTCAAGCGCGTCAAGCCCGGGGTCCGCACGCCGTGCGTGAGCCCGTTGACGAGCATGTGCATCTGGCTCGGTCGGTTGCCGCGCACGTCGAACTCGACGTGTGTCCACGTCTCGGCCGGCAACCCCGGAGTGTTCGCGCCCGACAACGCGTAGCGCAACTCGCCGACGTCGCGATTCGGCGTGTCACGGTGATCCCCGAACCCGTCGACGACGCGCAGGACGAGATCCGCTCCTTCGATCTGAAGCGACACGCGGTCGACCTCCGTGTCCGGGCCGCCGAGATCGAAGTACTTGGCCTCGCCGACCGTGCGCGGCTTCAGCCACATCGAAAAGGCGAGCGGGCGCAGGAAAGCGCGGTCGTCCGCCGACGGATTCTTGGGCACCCACCGGGTTTCGTCGTCGTCGGCGAGGCGCGAGACGATCTGGTCGGGCAGATAGCGGCCTTCGAGGTCGCGCGTCTCGTGATCGAAGTGCAGGACGCGGCCCTTGCGTCGATCGGACTGGTCGGGCTCGCGCGTCGTCATCAACTGAATGAAGCCCTGGTCCTCGCGCGATGCGAACACGTGTTCCGGCGTCGGAGGCGACTCGCGGTCCTGGTACTTCGCCGTGTCGGTCACGCCGGGGAAGAAGGTCTCGCCCTCGAAGGTGCCGAGGTGTGCCCACATGCGCGACGGAGGCAGCGTGCCGTTGTCCCATCGAGTGGTCGAATTGGGCCCGGTCGTCCACCACGGCGCGTCGCAGGTCAGGCGCAATTCCTCGTCGAAGTCCTCCTGCCGCGCCCACAGGCGCACGAGTTCTTTCTGCGGCGCGATCGACACCACCTCGTCGCGCACCACCGAAAAGCGCTCGACGCCCGACTCGGCGTTCACGGTCGAACGCAGCTCGTAGGCATATGTGTCGCGTGTCGTGAACGAGTACGGCATCGTCGAGAACGCGAGGCTCGAATCGTTCGAATTGAGCCCGTTCTTGTAGAGCGCGACCGCGTCCTTCGCGTCGAGGAAGCCCTCGCCCTTCGCGAGCACCGCGGGACGGACGGGCGCGTCCCCGGGCAGCTTCTCGATGCCCGCGGCGGGCAGGACGATGCGCCGCAGGAAGTCCTCGAAGCCCGTGAGCGGACGCGATTCGATCACGAGGTCGGCGAGCGCGAGCGCTTCGTCCCTCGTGATGCGCGAATTGACGCCGGCGAGCTGGAGGTTCGAGAACAGCGCGACGAGCACCTCGCGGGTCGCCGTGTTCAAGTTCACCGGGCGCCGGGCGAGCACGTCGACCACCGCGCCGTTCGCCGCGTACTCGTTCTTCAGGATGCGATCGAGCGCGACGCGATTGCCGCCCATCAGGTTCTGCACCATCGCGAGCTCGGTCGTCTGGCCGTCGCGGATGCGCACCGTCGAGCCGACGTTGAGCCAGCGCGCGTTGTCGACGGTGATGCGGCCTTCCTTCCCGCCCTCGACGTGCTCCGTGAGCCGGGCGGCGCGCTGCCACACCGGACCGCCGCGCGGGCCGGCGTGCACCGTGCCGCTCTCGAGCAGCGGGCGAACGAGATCGGGCGGCAGTTCCGGGGCCGTCTTCACGCCCGACATCTGCATCTCGAGCACCTGGTCGCCGCAGCGCGCCAGTTCCTCGAGCGCCTCGAACGAACGCTGCTCGGGGCCGGGAGTCGCGAGCCGCCACAGGACGGGAGCGAGCGCGACCTGGTCGATCACGGCCGCGCCGACGGGATGCGCGCTCGGCGGGCGCGGACCGCCGCGCCATTCGATCTTCGGCGGCGGACCGAGCACGCCGCGCACGAACTCCTTCACGGTGCCGTCGAGGAGCTGCTTCGCCTGGATCAGCTCGCCGTCGGACCACAGGAACGATCCGTCGTGGAATCGACTCGTGGACGAGAGCGGCAATTCCTTGCCCTCGGCCGCCACGACCTGCGTGAAGCGCGCCGTGACCCCCATGAGGTTCGCGATGGTCAGCGGACCGGCGCTGTTCAGATCGATCTTGCCCGCGACGTCGGAGAGTTCGACGTCCCACATGGCTCCGCGAGGATCGTTCGCGTCGAGGAAACCGGGCGGGAAACGGTTCGAGACCGCGATCTCCTCGAGGTCGTCGAAATACGGCGTCTTGTCCAGGTCGGCGCTCGGGTACGTGTCGGCGAGGAACTGCCGCGCGTGCCGCGCCGCGGAATCGAGACCGACGCGCGCCTCCGCCCGGTCGGCGAGTTGCGTGCTGGCGCGATCGGCGTTGCGCGCTCCGGCGAGGAACGGCGCCGTCAGGACGAGCAGCGCGAGCAGCACGAGCAGCACGACGACCAGTGCGAAGCCTCCGCGGCTTCGTCGATGGCAGAGGCGCGTCTTCATTCGACCGTCCCGTGCATGTTCACCTGCACCGTCTCCTTGCGGCCGTCCTCGAACTCCAGGACGAGTCGAACGGGTTCTCGATGGACCTCGCGGTCGAGTCCGCCGCCGGGCTGGAAGACGATCTCGCGCGGAGAGCCCTTCGAGAGCGCGACGCCCTTCGGCAACTCGGTCGCGGAATCGGCGACGACGACCGAGACCACGAGCGCGTCGATCGTTCCCGGGAAGGCGTTCTGCGAGGGCGAGAGCACGAGCGGGCCTTCGACACGCGCCACGGGTGCTTCTTCGCCCACGAAGGCCGCGATCTGCCCGTCGACGCTCAAGGCGAAATGCACGCGATCGTAGGTGAGCTCGACGATCGACCAGCGGTTCGCCGTGAGGACGCCCTGTTCCGTCGAGATCGTCACGCGTCCGCCGCGGCCGCCCGTCGCCTCCGCCTCGTTCCGTTGCGCGATGAAGTACGCCTTCAACGAGCCGTCCGCGGAGGTCTCGAGGTGGATCACGCCTGCCGCGTCGAGGAGCTCGCCCCCGCGGCCGGAAACCGGACGCAGCGCGAAGCGGATCGAGAAGCCGTTCTTGAGATCGAAGGCCGGGTCGGTCTGCAGCGGGAAGTCGACGTGCGAGCGCGCGGGCTGGCCCACGAACGACAGCGCGTGACCCTGGTACCCGTCCGGCACGATCTCTCCGCCGAAACGCACGCCGTCGATGCCGAAGGCACCCTGGATCGCGTCGGTCTCGAAGTGCCACGTACCGACGACCTGGTGGCCTTCCGAGCGCAGCGTCCCGAGGGCCTGGTCGATGACGACGCGCGCTGGAGCGCTGCGGGCCACGGCCCAATTGTGGGCGGAACGCAGCACATTCTGCACGCTCCCGACGGCGACCCGTCCGCCGACGTCGAGGGTCGCGAACACGCCGAGTCCGAGGCCGAGAATGAGCGCGACGAGGCTCATCACGATCAGGAGTTCGATCAGCGTGAACCCTCCCCTCGTGCTCGTGCCGCGCGTGTTCATGGCCGTTCAGTCTCGCTTGAAATTCGTGATGTCGTCTTCGGTGCCGAACTTGCCGTCGATGCCGGCCGAGATGAGCTGGAACGTGTTCGAGTTGAAGTACGTCTTCGTCGCCGGATTCATGAGCGCCTTGACCGGCAGCTCCTCGATCCCGCCCGCTTCCGCGTTCGTCACGACGTAGTTGTCCGTGCGCCCGTAGTCGCGGCGGTGGAAGTACGCGATCGGATTGTTCCAGTCGTCCTTCAGTTCCTGCAGCGCGTTCGTCGGGAAGCGCGTGAACGCCTTCTTCACTTCGTCGTTGTCAGTGTTTCCGAACTTGTCCTCGGGAATCGTGACACCGGCCCAATCTGTGGACCACAAGGACAGGTACAGCGCCTCGGCGCCGAGGTTCGTCGAGTTGGGCGCGGTGCCCCACTTCTCCTGGAACTGGCTCGGGGGGAAGTCGCCGAAACGGCCCTCGTACTCGTGCGCGGCCGAGTCGATGGTCGCGATGAAGACGCCGGTCGACCGCGCCAGCGCGCGATCGTTCATGCCCGTCAAGCGCGGCAGGAGCACGATCATCAGGATCCCGAGGATCACGATGACGGCCAGCACCTCGATCAAGGTGAAACCGCCGCGAGCATTCGCAGGATTGTTCATGCGCTCACCGGCCCCGCTCGCGTTGCACGATCTCGACGTCGTCGATGTCGACCTGCACGACGCGGCCGACCTGGCCTTCGGCGAAGATGCCGATGCGCAGCTCGTTGTTCGTGCGGCCGAGCGCCGGGATCGACTTTTCGTCGAGGACCGGAATGCCGTCGAACAGGACGCGGATCTTGGGCACGTCCTTGTTCTCGGTGCGCTCGATGCGCACGACCACGGGGACGTCGAGCTTCCACTCGAAGCCGACGACGTCCACGTGCGGCGTCTCCTCCTCGCCGCGCTTGATGTAGCGCGTCTGGATCGTGTTCTTCCCGGCCTCGAAGTGGCGCGACGCGGTGATCTCGGCATCGACCTGCGTCTCGCCCGCGCGCTGCGTCTCGCGCGCTACGAAGATGCCGACGCGCGACGTCGTGCCGGTCTTCACGGTCAGCTTGGCCTCGATCGACACGAAATCGCTGGCGCTGCGAACCTGCCACAGCCGCGCGCGACCGTTGGCCTTGAACGCTCCGCCGAGCGTGACGAGGCCGTCGTGGATCGAGACGGTCGGGCCGTTGTTCTCTTGCAGCCCCCAGTTGTAGGCGAGGGTGGCCCGATCGAAGCGGTCGCTCCACACGACCTTCTCCAGGTGGTCGATCAAGCGTTCGATCTGGCGGCGCGCAAAGACACGGTGCGCATCGGTCTCGGGAAGTGCGCGCCGATTGTCGTCGAGTTCGCGGAACCGCGACAGTGCTTCGGTCGCGTCTCCGCGGCGGTAGTAGCACCAGGCGAGACCGTTGCGCGCGGTCGGTTGATCCGGATCGACGCCGAGCACCTTCTTGAACTGATCCTCCGCGTCGCGCAGCGCGCCCATCTCGAGGCTGTTCACGCCGCGCAGCGCGAGGGCTCCCGAGAGCGTCGGGTCGAGCGCCAAGGCGCGCTCGAGGTAGCGGTCGGCGTTCACGAAGTTCGCGCGTCGATGCTCGAGGTCTCCGAGTGCGGCGAGCGCGTCCACGAAACCGATGTCGCGGTCGAGAGCGGCCTTGAACGCCTCGGTCGCGCCGTCGAGGTCGTCCTTCGCGGCCAGGAGCCGCCCGCGCTGGTACAGGGTCCACGCGTCGGACGGATCGTTCTCGTACGCGAGCTCGATGAAGCGCAGCGCCTCCTCGGGATGTTCCGTCACTTCGGCGAGATACGAGAGCGTGCGCCAGGCGAGTCCGGCGCGCAGGGGATCCGCGCCCGCCGCCGAT